>JAYUKI010000952.1:0-10273 GCA_043764595.1 Myxococcales bacterium
CGCAGACTGGCCCTTCCGCCATGGGATGCGGTAAAGCGAGCGTCGTGAAAGCAAAGCTCAAGGTCGGCGTGCTCGGGGCTACCGGAATGGTCGGACAGCGATTCGTCGCGCTCCTCGAAAACCACCCTTGGTTCGAGGTGACACTCGTCGCGGCGAGCCCGTCTTCCGCGGGAAAGACCTACGCCGAGGCCGTCGCGGGCCGATGGTCGCTCGCGAGCCCAGTGCCTTCGTCCACGTCGCGTCTCATGGTCAAGAACGCGAGCGATGTGGCCGACATCGCGGCCGAGGTCGACTTCGTCTTCTGCGCGACCGACATGAGCAAGGACGAAACTCTGGCGCTCGAGGACGCCTATGCCCAGGCCGAGACGCCCGTGGTCTCGAACAACTCGGCGCATCGGGCGACGCCGGACGTGCCCATGATGATTCCCGAAGTGAACCCGCACCACGCGCGCATTATCGAGGCGCAGCTCAAGCGCCGCGGTACGAAGCGGGGTTTCGTCGCCGTGAAGCCGAATTGCTCCCTCCAGAGCTACGTTCCGGCCATTCATCCGCTGCTCGCGTTCGGCCCGAAGCGCATCGCCGTCTGCACCTATCAGGCCATTTCTGGCGCGGGAAAGACCTTCACGAGCTGGCCGGAGATGGTCGACAACGTGATTCCCTACATCAAAGGCGAAGAAGAAAAGAGCGAGCGCGAGCCCATGAAAATATGGGGCGCCGTCGAGGGCGATCGCATCGTCGATGCACGCGACCCCATCATCTCGGCCCAATGCATTCGTGTTCCGGCCTCGGACGGACACATGGCTGCCGTGTTCGTCGAATTCGAGAAGAAACCGAGCGAAAGCGAGATACTTGCTTGTTGGAAGGGCTTCGTGGGAAGGCCTCGAGAGCTCGCGCTTCCGAGCGCACCCAGTCCCTTTTTGACCTACTTCGAGGATCCGACGCGGCCGCAAACGAGGCTCGATCGGGACATCGGAAATGGAATGGGCGTGGCCATCGGGCGTCTGCGTCCCGACGCGCTCTTCGATTGGCGCTTCGTGTGTTTGTCGCACAACACCGTGCGCGGCGCAGCCGGTGGCGCGGTGCTCACGGCGGAGCTCTTGGTGGCCGAAGGGTTCATCTCTGAAAAAGGGTAGTCGCGGGCGAGCCCGAAAAGGCTCAGTTGGCCTTCTCGAGACTGGCAAGTAGGGACGCCCGGAAGAGCGCTCTCCGGGCGGCCCCGCGCCGTTCGGGATTGATGCTCCGAGGACACACCCAAGATGGAGCCACGCAGACCGCGTGGAGATGGGCCTTCTCGGGGCCAAGCCATCTTCGGCGGTCGGTGTAGAAAAGCTGCGCGCATCCCTACGACACCGCGGCCGCGAGGATCGAGAGGCCCAAGCGCCGTTCCATCGGGTCGTCGGTCCGTCGACGGGCCCTGGGACGGGGCGATCGACTGATCCAGCCGAACACCAAAGTATCGGCGATGCCACCACCCGCAAGGTCAGGCATGCTGCCGCGACCGTTTGCCGCATACGGTCATGGCAAGCGGCAACCACTTTTTATCACTTGGCGGGCCTTCGGCTCTTTCATCTTCGCGGCTGAAGATGGCTACGGAGCGAGACCGAGCTCGACGAAGCCCTTCCAACGTCCGGTCGGGCGATCGTGCGAGAAAAGCGCATACCAGAGGGTGAGGCTTCGAAAGGTTTGGTGGCTCATCTTGAGCCGCACGAAGTACGCGTCGACTCCAAAGGTCTCCCGCGCACGCGTCGGCAGGAACACGTCCGGCCGAGCCCGAGACAGCTCTTGGAGCGCGTCACGTGTGGCGAGGGCAGGCGGCGCCGCGAAGAACGTCACCACGTCAATGTCCGAGGGCTCACGCTCCGAGACGGTGAGGAAGCTGCCGCCGACCCACTGGAAGCCGGTCACGATGCCGAGCTCGTGCAGGGCCGCGCGATGCTTCCGAAGACCCTCGCAAAGCTCGAGGCGCCGGGGCGTCGTCCCGAAGCGCTGGGTGAGGGTCTCGAGCGAGATCCGGTACGGCGCGCAAGAGCCCATGCGCACCATGCGCTCTCCCTCGTGCGGCGGAAGGAACCCTTCGTCATCGAACGGTGGAAGCGACCTCGGTACGACGCCGGCCGGTACGGCTTCGCGATCGTCGGAGAGGTCGGTCTCGGTCACGGCGTGCGCCCGCGCCGCCGGAGCACTGCGACCAGGGCGAGCAGTGGTGCGAGCGTCAACAGAGCTCCGGCCGACCCAGGTGCCGGCGCACCGAGCGAGCACACGCACGAACCGTCCTCGGGACGCGGAATGAGCCCCGAGTTGCCCGTTCCGCCTGCGTCGCCCGCGCCCGCATCCGGAGAGTCCGGGGAGATGCAGGATCCCGCGAGAGGGCCAGTGGTGCTGCACAGCGGGCTCGTAGCCGATGGACACGCTCGTGGCGTGCCGGCCCCGAAAGATCCGTCGCATGGCCGACAGAAGCCGTCCTTCTCGCAGACCGGAGTCTTGCTCACGCGGCACGCGTTCTTGGCCGTCGACCCGAACGCGCCGTCGCATCGCGCGAGGCACGAGCCCTTTTCGGGGCCTTCCTTCACGCAGGTCGGGGCCTCCTTTGGGCACGCGTTCGAGCGCCCGTCGAGATGGGCTCCGACGACTCCGCTGCACGCATCGTCGGCGTCACGTCCGCACGGCACGCAACTGCCGCGCACGGGGCCGGCACGTACCGCGAGGGGGGCCGTCACGGACGGGCAGGCGGGGCCGCCGCTTTCGCCGAAGTTCACCGTGAAGCATTTTCCGATTTTTGGATCGCGTGCCGCTCCGCCCTTGCGATCCGAGCTGTAGAAGAGCTCCGTTCCGTCGGCGCAGCCGTCGCCGTCGGAGTCGAACGCTTTGGGATCGAGTCCGCCGAAGGTCTCGTCGTCGTCGGTGATTCCGTCGAGATCCGTGTCCCAAAAGGCGTTTACGCCGAAGCCGTCGGGGGTCATGAAGAGAAGATCGCTAAGTCCATCTTTGTCGATGTCGGCGGACGACACCGTGCGCAGCATGGCGCTGGTCCAAGGGCGAATCGGGACGATGGTTCCCTGGCTCTTCAGGCCTTGATCGACCCGCCCTGGGATCAAGTTGGTGGCGACCACTCCGGAGCAAGAGCCAGGGAACACCGCTGCGCTTTCCACTCCTTGGCCGTAGCCGACCACGAGGTCCCGGTATCCATCTCCGTTCACGTCGCCGGCTCCGGCCACGCTCTCGCCGAAGCGCGCAAACTCCGCGCTGAACGGGGAACGACTGAGAATCGCAGTGTCCGGGGTGAGCGACATCCCCAAGCGTGTCCCGTGAAAGACGAGCACCGCGCCTGCTTGCTGGAATCCGTTGGGTGTTCGCGTGCCCGGCGCGCCGATGGCGAGGTCGGGGAGGCCATCCTTGTTGACGTCGCCGACCCCGGCCACGGAGAACCCGACCTCCGCGCCTGGCTGGTTCAGCGTGAATGACCATCGAAGCGGAGCGCCCGTCTCGACGCCTGCGAGCGTGAAAAGATAGGCCTTGCCTGCGCCTTTGGGCGCTCCGACTGCGACCTCCGCCACACCGTCTCCGTCGAGGTCGCCGACGCTCGCGACGGATGCTCCGAACAACCCCGTTCCAATGCCGACGTCCGGAGAGTCGATCGTGAAGAGGGGAGGAAACGCTACGGCCGCGCCCCGAACGACGTACACCCGCCCGGTGTCGGACGCCTGCCGAGGTGCGCCGACCATGAAGTCGCCAAGGTTATCCTTGTTGAAGTCGCCCACCGCCGCAATCGATGCCCCGAAACCCGCTCCGACGACGTTCGATTCGACCCGCTTCGGCGCCGTGACCAGCCCTGCGGCCGAGCCCGCGTACACATACACCGCGCCCTCGCCGGCCTCTCCACCCGAGAAGGCCGGCGCACCTACTGCGACGTCCGCAAAGCCATCTCCGTCCGTGTCCCCGACGGCGGCGAGCGCGGCCCCGAATCGTGCACCCGCAACCGTGCCCTCGATGGCGACGGGCGGCGCGAAGCCGTTCGCGCGGCCGAGATAGACGTAGACTCTGCCGGCGCCGTTGTTCGCGCTCGACGCGCCGACGAGGACGTCGACGAAGGTGTCGCGGTTGATGTCGACGGCCAAGATCGCCGAGGCCTCCGCGTTGGCTCCCGCTGGGAAAATGACCCGTTCCGTCTTGGTGCCGATCGGAGAGCCGGCGCCCCAGGCCGTTCCTACGAGCAGCGGGCCGACTACCGTGCCCATGGCCACGAGGGCTTCGAACCGACGGGCGCTCCAACGGTGGATTCGCATGGTCTGACCCTTTCAGAAGGTGACTTGGACGCTTGTGAGCGCTCCGCCCATGGTGGGTGCCACTGTGGCTGCCACCTGCGCTTGCCGTTTCGGGGCAAGCACGAGGAACGTGACGCCTGCAGCAGCGAGCACACCGCCCGCAACGAAGGCGATCGTGGAGACGTTACCGCGCACGATGGCTTGGTCCCGCAGCCGTACGCCGTCCGGCGAGCAGAGGTTGGGCTGCGGGCACAGCGGATCGGAGTCGCTCTTCGACGAAGCCGCCAGCAAGCCGAAGATCGCGCCGGCCCCAAGTCCCGCGACGCCGAGCCCAAGGCTCGTCAGACCCATGTAGGTCATCGTGCGGGAAGGCGGGGGGACCGGAGCAGGAGGGGGCAGTGGGACATACCGTGGAGGCGGTTCCACGGGTTGCACGGCCACGGCGACGAGCTTTGGGACGACAAGGGTCGCTTTTGCGCTCTCGGCACCAAGCCTCGCTTTTCCTGTCCAGGGCGTAAAGCCCGGCGCCTTGGCGACGACCACGTGCTCTCCCGGATCGACCGGGAATTCCACGCCGAACGCGCCACGACCCACCGGTGTGCCGTCGCGTGTCACCTCGAGCCCTTCCACCATGCTCTCGGCGGGGACCTCGACCTTGAGCTTCGACAGAGTGCGCTCGAGCACCTCCGCTCGATCCCGAGCGGCCTTTTCGCGCTCCGCCTGTCCGAGAAGTCGGGCGGACGCTGCGGCATCCAAGAAGGCGGCCCAGGCACTCGCCGTGCGACCGACCTTCTCGTAGCAATCGGCGAGGTTGAACTTCATGCCGACGCCAGGGCTGACCCGCTGACCCTCTTCGAGCTTTGGGCACGCCTCGGCGTATTTGCCCTCGTTCATCAAGGTGCGCGCTTCGGTGAACAGGGCGCGTCCTAGGGCCTCGTCTTGGGCAGGCTGCGCGTGCGCCACGTTCTCCGCGAACGCCAGAAGTGCGAGAGCTCCGACGACGTTCCAGGTTCTCATGGCTTCACCGTCCGATAGACCGCCGAGCCCACCGACCACGCGAGCCACGTGTCGTCCACGAAGAGCGCCGTGGCTGCCGCCGGGGTTGGCACGAACGCGACCTCGGTTCCATCCGTCTTGCGGCGCGCGGACACTCCGAACCCGCGCCGAACGTCGCGCACGGCGAGGTAGACCGACGTGGCATCGAGCGCGAGGGCCGTTCCGAGCGCGTCCGACGCGAAGACTTCCGTGCAGAGCGCCTCGGTTGCGCACGAGGTGAGCTTCGTTGCACGACGAAGGCCCGAAGAGGAGCGCCAGTAGAGATGCGTTTGGTCGGCGAAGAGGCTGGTTGCCCCTGGATCGAGCGGAATTTGTGCCGTTGTGACCACGGCGTCGACCTGGCCGGCCGACGTTCGAATGCGGTAGATTCCAGCCGACGACGCGACGCCGCCGACGGCAAAGTAGACGAGATCGCCGTCCACGACGAAAGCATGCCCTCGGGTGTCGCCCGCGAGCGAGAAGAACGGAGACGGAAGTGAGGTCAGCGTTCCGTCCCCGACGCACGCGCTCGTCCCACGTGGGAGGCTCACGATGTTCAACCCATTGGGAACGTTCCCGACCGCGAGGTAGACGTCGGTGGTATTCGCGGCATACGCCTGGAGGCGAGTCTCGCCGACGAGGCACGTCTCGGCCCCACCCGCCGAGCGGAAGAGTGCGACCTGGCGCAAGTCTTGTTGGTTCTGTCGCGCAAAAAGGAGATCGGCCGAGTCGAAGGCAAAGCTTGCCACGAACGTCGTGGGTGGGGCCGAGACGACCACTCCGTCTCCGGTCGCAAACGCCTGCTTCGTGAGGGTCCAGCCCGCGAGGACGGCAAGCTCCTGCCCTTTCACGCCGAACCCACGCACGTCGGCCGAAGACTGCGAGAGGCGCACGGGCTCGCACAGACCGGCCGTGCACGCGCCCCCGCCGCACGAGCGACCACACTTGCCGCAGTGGTTCTGATTCCCCGCGAGCTCGACCTCGCAGGCGTTCGTCGCGAGGGTGTCGCAATCGGCGAATCCGGGCTTGCACGACAGTCCACAAGTTCCGTTCTGGCACGTGGCGGTCGCGTTGTTCGCCGCGCAGCGGAGGCCACATTCTCCGCAGTTGGTGGGATCGGTGCGCAAGTCGATCGAGCACGTCGCGCCACCGCAAGAGCTCTTGCCTTCGCCGCACGTGCTGCCACCCTCCGAGGTGGACGCGTCGGACAGCTGCAAGACCTCGGCGCGCTCCACGCCGAGAACCTGCACGCACTGAACGAACATCGATGCGCCGAGCCCAATTCCGATGCAAGCGACAAGGGAGCGAGCGTCAGCGCGGATCATCGAACATGCCTCCGGGCGGTTTGGGCGGCGAGGCACTTGGCTTCGCGGAGACCGCGGAAGATTTCGTGGCTGGAACAACACCGTGGGGCGGACCTACCGTGCTGCCCGGCGGCCTCGCCGATTTCGCCGAGCCCTTGCCATCGGCCGGAGCGGAGGTGGCGCTTGGTTCGGGAGCGCTTGGTTCGGGAGCGGGCACGTCGGCACTCGCTTTTGGCGCTGCAGTGAACGAGGCGATGGGGGCCGACGGCGGGTTCGGGGGGAGGGCGCCGATCTCCGTCTTGGTCGGCTGCACCGGACGCTTCACCGCGAAATAGCCTGCGATTCCCAGAAAAACGATGGCACCGGCGATCATCGCTACCGGGAGCCTGGAGGTGTTAGGGCGAGGGCCGGGAGCGGACACCATCACGGCCGACGCTGCGCTTGCCGAGCCAACACTCGGATCGGCGCCGATTGCAGCCTCTGGCGGTTTGGGAGGCGTCTCTGCACCGGACGGATTCGTGTCCATCGACGGCAAGTCGCCGAGGGAGTCGGGGGGCCGCGGTCCCGACTCGCTCACGGACGAGGCCCCCATGAGCATGGCCCGAATGTATGCGACTCGGGAGCCGCGCGCAGGGCTGGCGAAACGCTGGAGCGTCTCGGCGAACGCGAGAACATCCGGAGTCCTCGCCTCCGGGTCCTTCTGAAGCGTTCGCGTCAGCAATTGCTCGATTTCGATGGGAACGTCGGGAAGGTGGTCTCGAACCGGAACGGGGTCTTTGTAAATGATCGCGGCGAGCGTCTGCGCCATGCCCTCGGCCTCGAACACTCGCCTGCCGGTGACCATCTCTTGGAGCATGATGCCGAGCGCCCATACGTCGGTGCGGTGATCCACCTTGCCCATCGTCGCCTGCTCGGGCGACATGTAGCGAGGAGAGCCTATGAGGGTGGCCGTCTGGGTAATGTCGGCCCCAAGGCCGCCGCCTTCGGCCTCTCGAAGCTTCGCGACACCGAAGTCGATCACCGTTGCGTGCCTCGTGCCGTCGGGCAGGGGAGAAATGAACACGTTGGACGGCTTCAGATCGCGGTGCACGATGCCTCGGGCTTGAGCCGTCGCGAGGGCCTCGCAAATCTGAAGCAGGATGTCGCAGGTGGCTTGGAGCGACTGACGACCTTCACGCTTCAAGATCGAGGACAGATCGCTTCCGTCGAGAAGCTCCATCGCAATGAACGGAGCCCCGTCGGGACCCGTTCCGATGTCCAAAACGCGGACGATGTGGGTGCTTTTTAGCTTTCCTAGGACGCGGGCTTCGCGCCGGAATCGCGCAATGGATTCCTTGTCGCTGGCAGTCTTCTTGTGAAGAAACTTGATCGCTACGGCTTGGTCGAGCTCGAGGTGCGTGGCCTGGTAGACCATGCCCATCCCGGAGGACGCGAGCAGCGTGTCGATTCGGTACCGACCTGCGATGACGTCCCCTGCCCCAATCATCGGCGGCGGCTGCGTGCTACCCACGGCGACGCTCACGTCGGGGGACGAGTCGACTTGCGTCTGCGTCCGCTCGGTCGGAGGAGCCGATCGCGCCTTTGTTGTCACAGTATCAAAGGTTACACGACAAAAAGCCGGCGCAACAAGAGAACTGCGGAGCATTCCGAGGGCTCGCGCGCGGGCCGATGTGGGTCTCGCAGGCTCGACCGGTGGCCGGACATGCGCCCAAGAGGGTCGCACTCCCATAGTCGTCTCGCCTGAGATTACGGAATCCAGCGGAAACCGGCTTTGAAATGAATTCCCACCTTAGAGGCGCTCTGCGATCGCGCAACTGTAGAGGTCAATGGCGGGTTCCTTTGCCCCGCGGGCAACGCGCACTTTCAAGAGTCCGCCGAGTCGAGCCGAATCGGGGGAAGCTTCTTGGGCTCTTTGCTTTTGGCCCGCTCACGAGCCATCGCGATCGTCCGTCGCACACGACCCACCGTGTGGGCCGAGGCGACCCGGTAGGCTTCGCTCCCTCGAACGCGCCGACTCTGGAGCTCGTCGCGAATCAGGAGTGCAATCTGTTCGTCGTCGAGGTCCGGAAACTCGCCGATGAGCTTTGCCGCGCGCCGCTCCACGAGGGTGAGGGCTTCTTCTTCGAGGACCGCGCGCGCGCGCTGGCGTGACCAGACGAGGTACGCCGCGATGGCGAAGACGAGAAGGTAGAAGAGGCTCATAGGAGGCGGACGGGGGCACGGGCGAGCGTACGCCGAATCGCTGGGACGAGGCGGGCGGTTTCGGAGCCACGTCGCCTGGAGCAGAGGGCGCAACCCGCTCATCGGGTGCAACGCGAGGGGCCAAGGTCGAAGACGGCAAACACGCAAGGGGATGGCTTCGAGCTGCCAGATGCCGTAGGCTCGAAAAGCTCGGCAGAGTCGGTGCACCAAGCTCCGCGGTCTGCATGGGTTCGGGGGTCGGATGCCAACCAAGCGCGGTGCCAAGCGGCCAGGGACGGTTCGCGAAGCGCGGGGTGGGGAACCGGACTTTCCGATCGTGGGAGTCGGTGCCTCCGCGGGTGGCTTGGAAGCGCTAAAAGAGCTCTTCCGGGACGTGCCCGCCGACAGCGGAATGGCCTTCATCGTCGTGCAGCATTTGGATCCGACCCGCAAAGGCATGTTGGTCGAGCTGCTTCAACGTGCCAGTCGCCTTCCCGTCGTGGTTGCAGCCGACGACGCTCGCATCGAGCGCGGCCACGTCTACGTGATCCCGCCGAACAAGGACCTCGCGGTTCTGGGGGGAAGGCTCCGTCTGAGTGCGCCAGCGGAGCCTCGCGGGCTTCGCCTTCCTATCGACTTTCTCTTTCGTTCGCTCGCCGAAGCCTTCGGCCAGCGAAGCATTGGGGTCGTGCTTTCGGGCATGGGATCGGACGGCACGGCGGGTCTTCGCGCGATCCAGGAGCACGAAGGCGCGACGTTCGCTCAGTCGGTCGAATCGGCCAAGTTCGACGGCATGCCACGAAGCGCGATCGACGCGGGGGTCGTGGACGTGGTCGCGCTCGCCGAGGAGCTCCCCGAGAAGGTCGCCCAAAGTGTGGAGGAGCAGTCTTCTGGCACGCGCGGCACGACCCATGGGCGGCTCGGGGGTACGCTCCCGCAGATTCTTGCCTTGGTTCGCAGGTTCACCGGTCACGACTTCTCGAGCTATAAGGTCAGTACGATTGCAAGGCGCATCGCGCGCCGCATGAGCCTCCATCAGCTGCACGATGTCGCAGCCTACGTCCGATACCTCAACGAAGCTCCCAAGGAAGCCGAGCTTCTTTTTGGCGAGATGCTCATCGGTGTCACCTCGTTCTTTCGCGACGCGGACGCCTGGCAGGAGATCGAAAAGCGGGTCCTTCAGCCTCTGGTCGCACGCTGCCCGGAGGGAACGATCCTGCGGGCCTGGGTGCCCGCGTGCTCGACCGGCGAGGAAGCGTATTCTCTCGCCATCGCGTTCCGCGAAACCCTCGAAGCCTGCGTTCCACCGAAGAACGTGACTCTCCAGATTTTTGCCACCGACGTCGATCGCGCGGCCATCGATCGCGCCAGGCAAGGGATCTATCCTTCGTCCATCGCGAAGGATGTCGGACCCGAGCGCTTGAGCCGCTTTTTCCTTCCGGAAGGAGCAGGCTTTCGTGTGCGAGGCGCAGTGCGCGACCATGTCGTGTT
>JAYUKI010000953.1:0-38026 GCA_043764595.1 Myxococcales bacterium
CAGGCCATCGTCCGCGCTACACTACCTGGCAATCCGGCAGTGACTCTCGAGTCTACCCCTCTCGTATTCGATTTGAACTGTGGCTCCCCAACCACGCCGCCGACCACGCCGGATTCTGGGCCGGTTGCACCGCCGTCCGCAACGGTCCCCGGAGCCACTCCTTCGAGCCCGTCTGGAACCTCCACCCCGTCCACGTCGTCGGGTTGTAGTGCGGCTGCGTCCGAGGGCAGCAAGGGCTCCCTCGTCCTGGCAGGGATTGGAGTCGCGGCGTTCGTCGCCGCGCGGCGCCGTCGACGCCAAGCCTAAGCGGCGCGTTTCCTTGGACCTGGATTTCGCTCTACGGCTTCGTTCCACGGCATTTCTCGATCGACCCGTGGATCTCGAACTTCAGAGCGAAATCATTCCAGGTTGAACCGGTTTCGGGTGGGAATACCGCGGTTGAACGGCGTGTCCATGCCCCCATGGCACGTATCGACAGCATTCTCGCCATCGTCCTCCAACAAGGTGGCAACGAGCTTCGGGTCGGTACCGATCGCGAGCCGAAGCTCTTGGCCCATGGGACCGCGAAACGGTTCAGCATGCCCAAAACGAGCGAAGAAACGCTTCGGGAGCTGCTGGGAGAAATCCTATCCCCCGAGCGCGAGACCTCGATTCGTGATTGTGGCCGGGTCGACCTTCCCTACCTCACGGAGAGCGGTGACCCTTTCCTCGTGACCCTCACCGGGAGGACCACGGGGGGGTTCGACGTCCAATTCGTACGTTCGGCCGGGCGCCTGGCGCCTCCGCCCCGAATGCAACCCGTCGTGGAAGGCCCGAGGCCGACCGACGGGCAAGCGCCGTGCGACGTACGCGAGACGGAGGGCCCGACCTTTTCCCTGCGCGACTCGGAGCTCGTTGCACGCGCGTGCGCCGCGCGGGCGACGGACCTTCACCTCGTGGAAGGAGACGGCCCGGTCATTCGCGTCGACGGTCGCCTCGTCAAGCTGGACGACGGTCCTATCGCCGACATGGCATCGGTTCTTGGTTTGAGGGATTCGGAGCGAGCCGCATTGGCTCGTGGGGAATCGGTCGAGCTCGCTGCGGAGGTTGACGCGGGTCGACGCGCTCGCGTCCACGTGTACCGCACGTCCGTCGGAACCGCGGCGGCCATTCGCATTCTTCCACGCACGCCAGCGAGCCTCGCGAGCTTGAATCTTCCATTGTCCATCGAAGACACGGTCGACATTTCCCACGGCCTCGTCCTCGTGTGCGGAGCGACGGGCTCTGGCAAGTCCACGACGGTGGCCGCACTCGCCCAAGAAGCGCTACGCCGACGGTCCATCGTCCTCGTCACGCTTGAAGACCCCATCGAATATGTACTTACCGGAGGCGCTTCGTCGATCGTGCGCCAACGCCAAGTCTTCCGCGACGTCCCCACCTTCGCGAGTGGTCTCCGCGATGCCCTCCGAGAGGACCCCGACGTTCTGGTGGTTGGCGAGCTTCGCGATCCGGAGACCATCGCTTTGGCGCTTACGGCAGCCGAGACGGGCCATCTCGTTCTTGCCACTCTCCACAGCGGTGGGGCCGCCTCGGCCATCGAAAGAATCGTCGACGCCTACCCGAACGAAAGGCAAAGCCAGATTCGCACGCAGCTCGCCGACTCCCTTCGTGTGGTCGTGGCTCAGCGGCTCCTGCCGCGGGCGAAGGGCACGGGCCGAATCCCCGCCATCGAAGTTCTGCGAATGACCCACGCCGCAGCCAACATGGTCCGCGAGGGGAAAACGGCCCACCTCGCGAGCGTGATTCAGTCCGGCCGCCGCGAAGGAATGATCTCGCTCGAGCGAAGCCTGGCGGACCGAGTTGCCACAGGCGACGTCAAGCTGGAACATGCCCGCGCCGCCGCGAACGACGCCGAGGGACTGGCCATGTGCCTGGCACGGTGAGGATGGTTTCGCTCGGAGGCAGCCTCGGCGAAGGCTCAGAGGTCGTGAAGCACCTTGCTCTTGCGGGATGAGTGTGGGCCAAAACCCAGGCGAACCTTCAGCTCGTAGGCGCTGTGTTGGTTGAGTCGGGCCACGGCGTCGACGAGATCGATCGCCTTTTCGGCCGCGCGGATCGTGCGAGCAACGACTGGAACGGGCAATCCGATGGCCGCGACGTAGGCGTCGCCCACGATCCTGCTGCGATCGACCTTCTCGTCAAGACGGCTCGAGATGGCGTTCAACACCTGGACGAGTACCTTGGAGCTCGCCCCCTCCGAGAGGTGCACGAGCTCGCTCAAGTCGGCGAACAAGACCGTAACTTCGGCGTAGCTCTCCGCGATGAGGACATCCTTCTTGGCCGCAGCCGAAGCGGGGACGGGCTTGTCGTCTTTTGCGGGCTGCATGCCGAGGAGCAGTCGCTCGGTGACCCGTTGTTCGGCGACCACGCGTTCGTAGAGCCTCTTCGCCTCCATGTGGAGCAAACGAACTTCGAGGATGTTGTGAACGCGAAGCAGCACCTCCGAAAGGTCGAAGGGTTTGCTGACGAAGTCCCTCGCTCCGGACTTCAGTGCTCGGAGCTTGTGCTCTGGCTGAGCCGTAATCACCAAAACCGGGAGGTACCCGCCCTTTTCGAGCTCCTTTAGATGCTCCATCACCTGGAAGCCGTCCATGCCTGGCATGTGAAGGTCGAGCAGGATGATGTCGTAGCGGTTCACGAGGTGGAGCTCGAACACTTTGGAGGAGTCGGTGGTCGAGGAAATGTCCTCGTAGCCGGCTCCACGCAGCATCTGCTCGAGCAAACGCACGTTGACCGCCTGATCGTCTACGATCAGGATCTTTCCGCGAACGATATCGGACGATGAAATCATTGAAATCGTAGCCCTTCATGCATCTTTCGGCATCCTTGAAACATCCATGGAAGCCTCCAATGCCGCGTTCAACGCGCCCATGAACTCAACTACGTTTATGGGCTTCGTAAGGTAGCGAAAGAATCCAACATCCATCCCCTTTCTGACGTCGCCGCTCATGGCGTTGGCGCTGATGGCCACCACGGGAATATTGCACGTACGCGGATCTTTCTGAAGTAGCTTCAGGGTCTCAATACCATTGATCCCAGGCAGATTGATATCCATGAGGATGACGGCCGGACGACAATTACTGGCGATCTCGAAGCCCCGAGCTCCGTCGAGCGCGGTCAGCAGGAGCAAGTCCGCGCGTCTCGCCACGAGCTGTTCCACGAGCCTAAGATTGGCCAGGTTGTCCTCTATGTACAGCAGAGTGCGCGGCGCCGTACCTGCTTGCGATAGCGCCTTGACCATGGCCTTCGGCTCGTCGGATAGCTCGTCGAGTCGAGGGGCTGTCGCCGAGCTCAACTCGAACCAGAACACGCTCCCCTCGCCGACGGTGCTTTCCACTCCGATTACGCCTCCCATGAGCTCGACCAGACGACGACTCATCACGAGTCCGATGCCGGTCCCCTCTTCGCCGGTGCGCTCTTGGCCCAGACGATTGAATGGCTGAAAGAGCTGGCCGACCTTCTCCGGCGTCAAGCCATTGCCGGTGTCTCGCACTCCGATGCGTGTGGTCTTTTGGCTGTACGCGCATTCCACGACGATCGTGCCCCCGGGGCGGTTGTATTTTGTCGCGTTCGACAGGAGATTGATGAGGACTTGTTTGAGGCGAACTCGGTCGGCGAATACGAATCGCGCGACTTCGAATCGCGGAACGCTCATCGTCACCCCACGCTTGAGGCCTTGCTGTTCGACGATGGCTTGGCACTCGAGCATCACCTCCGCGATGCACACGGGCTCGACCGAGAGCGAGAGCTGTCCGGACTCGACCACCGCAAGGTCGAGCACTTCGTTGATGAGCTCCAAAAGGTACCATCCGGCGCGCAGGATCTCGGAAATGCTCGCCTTCTGAGAGTCGGTCGGGGCCGGCACCTCGGCGTCCATGAACTGGGCGAAACCGAGGATGGCGTTGAGCGGCGACCGGAGCTCGTGGCTCATGCTGGACAAGAAGTCCGACTTGGCGAGATTGGCCTTCTCCGCGACCAGCTTCGCACTCTCGAGCTCGGCGTTTTTGTTCAGGAGAACCTCGTCGAGGCGCTTCCGTTCGGTGACGTCGCGAGCCGCAGCAAATACGCCCTGCAAGGTTCGGTCGCGGTCGTAGAACGTGGTTGCGTTGTAGGACACCACCGTCTCTTTGCCGTCCCTGGCCCGCGCCGTGAGCTCGTAGTCCCGAACGTTCTTTTCACTGAGCACGAGCCGAATGCCCGCGTCGACCCGGTCGGGCTCCGTAAAATACTTCTTGAACGGCGTGCCAATGAGCTCGTCCCGCGTGCAGTCGGTGAGCGCTTCCATCTGCTTGTTCACGTCGGTGATGATTCCGGCGGGGTCGCTGGTCATCAGGGCGTCGATGTTGGCCTCGATCAGGGAGCGCGTGTAGAACTGATGGTCGCGGAGGCGCTGGGCAAGCTTCTCCTGTTCAACCTCGATCTGCTTGCGCGCGGTGTTGTCCGTACCGATGAGCAAATAGCCAATGATCTCGTCATTGGCATCCCGCAGAGCCGTCACCGAAACGACCGCCGGAAAGCGGCTTCCATCCTTACGGATGTAGGTGAGCTCGTAGATGTCTTCGATTCCCCGGGAGGCCTTGAAGACCAACGCCTCGAAGCCGGGCAAAATCGTCGTCCCAAGCTCGACACTGAGCGCCTTCGCGCGGGCAACCACTTCCTGCGGGTCCGAGATGTCCGCTGGCGTGATCTTGTTCATCACCTCGGCGGCAGAATAGCCAAGCATTCGCTCTGCACCGACGTTGAAGATCTGGATGACGCCTTTGGCGTCCGTGGCGATGCTCGAGAAGTTCGCGCTGTTGAAGATGGCCTTCTGCAACGCCCCGGTCTTGAACACGGCCTTCTTGCGCGCGACCTTCGGTTTGGAGTGGCGGTCTGTGGATTTGGCGACATCGCGCGAGCGCTTGGGCATTTTCCGCCTTCACCAGATTGGGTGGGTGTGCCGACCCTAAAGACCAAAAAGCGAAGCGCGATCCGTGTTCCGCCACGGTGGCAACGGGTGAGCGCCTCCCTGAAGTTCCTCCCCTCGGAGCACTAGGCGTGCCAAGAAGATATCGGCCAATTCTCGCAAGTCTGCCGGCGCACGGGGCCTCCGTTTCGGTCAATTTGAAGGACTCTCCACTCGATTCGACGCCATCCGTGCGCGGAAGAGCTTGGCTCAGTGGTTGGCTTTTGTGACGAGCATGCGCGGCTCGTGCCTCGAGTGACCGGACGGTCGGTTTGCTCGTGCGTCGAGCTCGAACCGTCGCGGCCCATCACCCGAACAGGTACCCGCTCGTGGGCGGTCGACCAATCCGGGGATCGATCGCGCCTCGGCGCTCATGGCGGACGTGCGGACGAAAATGGGACACGACGGCGAGATGGCACGCACCCTCCGAGCGGGAGGCACGCCTCTCGCCGTGGTCGCGGCCGTTCTTCGTGCCGACGGTGGGAGGCTCGCGTGTGGAGCGCCGGACCTGGATGAAGACGGCCACCTACCGTTTGGTCCTCGTCCGTGACGAGGTCGCACTCGAGCGCCGCGTGGCCGACGGCACGTTCGAGAGTGCACAAGTCGACTGAAAGCCTGGCTCCTGGCGAGCCGCGACACGTGCCCATCCCTTCTTGATGGGCAGAGCGAAATCCAGGCTACGTTGGCGCACATGAATCGGCCACCGCGCGCCAAAGCGACGCCATTTTCTCTTGCACAGGTATTTCAGGGCCTTGCGACTCTGCCGCTTCCGCCCGGGGAGCCTTACGGCTCGCACCGGGCGTTCGTGAACGAGCCCGGCGTCGCGTCGCCCAAGCCCGACGGCCCCACCGTCCCATTCCGGCACATCACGTTCGAGCAACTCGACCACGGTGACGCCGGCTGGACCTTCTCGGGGAAGGTTCTTTTGTCGCTCGCCGACGTCGGACAAGAAGGGCTCGAGGCATCGCTCGCCATCGACCGCACGACGGCGCAACAAGCTCTCGAGTCTCGGATGGTTTGGCCGCATGGACGGGTAGACGTCGGAATAGTCCAAGCGGATCGCCTTGGCACGAACGTGCTCCTCGAGCTTCGATTGATGCTGCGTCCGTCGTGAGAGGCGACTCGAGGATCCGGACTACTTGCCTTTCACCTCGATGAGCTCGACCACGAAGACGAGCGTTGCACTGGCAGGAATGATGGGCGGGTGACCATTCTCTCCGTACGCGAGACTCGGAGGAATCGTGAGCTTGCGCTGGCCACCCACGCGCATCCCCACGATGCCCTGGTCCCAGCCTTTGATGACGTGACCGGCTCCGAGGTCGAAGGTGAATGGGAGCTCTCGCTTTCGCGAGCTGTCGAACTCTTTGCCATCCTTCAGCGTACCCACGTAATGGACCGACACCTTGTCGCCCGCGAGGGCCGTGGTTCCTTTTCCGACCACGATGTCGTCGACGACGAGCCGGCCATCGGTGGGGCTGCCATCGGCCTTCCCGCCGGTCTCGACGGCCGTCTTTAGAATGGTCTCGTAGACGCGCGACGAGGCCACACCGCCCGCGACGAGCTTCGCGGCATGCACGAGCTCGGCGTCGACCACAGCCTTGAAGGACTCGATCGGCTGGGCGCCCCGAAGCGACCGGCCGTTCACGAAGAACTGCGGCGTGCCCGTTACGCCAAGCTTCTTCACCAGTCGATCGTCTTCGGCGCGCTCGGCGGAGTGCGTCCTTTCGCTCACCGCCGCCATGGCTTTCGTCACGTCCATATCGGCTTGTCCGGCGATTCGTCGGAGATCGCCGTCCTCGAGTGTAGTCGACTGCATCAGGAGGTCGTGAACGGTCCAAAAACCCTTGTCGCCTAGCTGCTTTCGGGCCTCGAGCGCGAGCTCGGCCGCTGGAACAGCGCGCCCATGGAAGGCGAGGGGCAGGTCTTTCCAGACGATGCGGATCTTGTCCCCATAGAGCTCGCGAAGGCTCTTCAAGGTCGCCTCGGACCTCTTGCAGAAAGGACACTGGTAGTCCGCAAAGACCACGATGGTCACCGGCGCGGTGGCAAGGCCTCGTACGGGGGACGCGCCCACGGGAACGTTCCGCACGATGGCGCCGTCGTCCAGCTCGCGTGCAGTCGTAGGGGTGGGAGTGGGAGCCTTGGTGCCGAAGCTCGCCTTCGAGAGCTCGACGTACACACGGTCCTTGCGCGTGCCCGAGGCGACTTTCGCGTCGGCCTTCTCGAGCTCGGCGTCGATGAGCTTCTCGAACTTGTCCACGGACTGCGCGCCGGAGATTGAGACGCCATTGATGAAAAAGGACGGAGTGCCCGTAGCGCCGATTCTGGCGGCCAACGCCTTGTCTTCGTCGACTTTGGCGCGACCTTGTCGTGAATCCAGAGCGAGTGCATAAGACGGACCATCGAGGCCGAGTGAAGACGCCCAGCCGACATAGGCCTGCCTTCCGAGGTTCTTCTGATTCTGGAAGGCCAGGTGGTGGAAGTCCCAAAACGCCACTTTCCCATTTCGCTCGAAGACCACCTGAGCAGCTTCGGCGGCGGGGGCAGCATTGGAGTGGAAGGGTAGCGGCTGATTCTTCCAGACGATTCGGAGCTTTTGCGGGCCGTATTTGTCGCGGAGCTGGCTCAACGTGGGCTCGACGCGAGCGCAAAACGGGCACTGAAAGTCGGAGAACTCGACCAGCGTGACCGGAGCGTCTCGCTCCCCCCAAATGGGGTCCCGATACGAGACCGGGACCGGCGAGTCTTCGTCGCTCCAAGACTCTTGTGCCTTTTGCACGGCGACCGCCGCCTTCTTTCGGGCGGACACGCGATAGACGGCGAACCCGGCCACGCCGGCAAAGACAGGAAGGAGAACGACCGCGCTCAGTGCCAAAAGCAGCGCCGTGCTCGGTCCGCTTCGGGGCGCCACCGGCGGAAGCCTGCCCCAACCAGGAGCCGGGCGTGGGCCGAACACCTGATGAGGCTGGGGCGGAAGGACGGGCGAGGCGCCGAACGGAGCGACGGGCGGCGGCTCGACGGGGGCCCGAGGAATGGGATCTGCCTTCGCATCACCGAGGGCGTCGAAGGCGACGCGTGCCTCGCGGACCGTAGCGAACCTTTGGCCGGGATCGCGCACCACGCATCGCGCGAACCAGGCGTCGAACCCGGGCGGGAGGAGCGACGCAACGCCGGTTTCGGCCGCCCTCTCGGTGGCCCGAGGAAGAGGCTCGAACGCGACCTCTCGAACCAACGAGGACGGCGCGTCGGAGGCCGTTGCGCGCCAAAAGTCGCGCCCCGTCAAGGCGTAATAGGCTATCAGCCCGAGCGCCCAAAGGTCGACGGACGGTGCGACCGCTCCATTCGCGTCGATTTGCTCGGGAGCCATCCAAAGAGGCGCGCCCGAGGCAAGCGAAGAAGCTTTCGCGGAATGGTCCAGGAGCTTCGCGATGCCAAAATGAAGCACTTTGAGCGTGAATGGAATGCCGTCGCGTCTCGGCACGGCGAGGAACAGCCTTTCCGGTTTCAAGCCTTGGTGGACGATGGAAACATCGTGTGCCGCACCGAGCGCGTGCGTGAGCTGACCAAGAATGTCACGCGCGGTAGAGAGCGAAACCGGTCCCGACGATGCGACGCGTGAGGCGAGGTCTTCGCCGCGCAGGAGCTCCATCGCGATCCACGGCACGCCGGCGTCCACACCCGCCGAGGCGACTTGCACGACGTGATCGCTCTCGATTGCGACACCCACGCGAGCTTCTTGCTCGAATGGGCTTTCGTTCGGGAGCGCGAGGGGCAGAAGCTCGAGCACGCGCTGGACGGCGCTACCCTCTTGCTCGACAACATAAGCGTTCGCCAATCCGCCTTCAGCAAAGGGACGTACGACCTGAAATTTCCCTGCGAACTGCGCCCCCGGCTCGAGCCTCGGAATTGCCATGGCCGAATCCTTTCGCACGGGCGAGGGGTGGTCAAGCGTCGGCACGATTCCACGAGGGTGTCTTTGGGTCTTTGCGCCCCGGGCTGCACGGCCAGCGGAAGTCGACGGCGACGAACCGGATTGCCGCTCTAGGGATATTTCCTTGCGGGGAGTAGAAGGGGCCATGTCCGACGAACAGGCTGCGGCCAAGGCCGCCCAAGCGATCCTCCGGCGGCTCCAATCGAAAGGGCGCATCGAAACGGAGCGTCCCGACGAGGTCGCGCGCGAGCTCGTGCGCGCACTTTTGCCCTACGAGCAGGAAGTCGAAGGGGTGGTCGGCGCCGTTTTGGCAGACGCAGCGTCGCTCGCCGTGGCCCAGGAGGAGCTCGAACGTCGAACGCGAGAAGCAAAGGCTCCACTCGACGAAGAAGCGATGCCCGTCTTACTCGAGAGGCTGTCTTCGATTCTCCTCGCCTCGGAGCACGTCGAGGAGCTTTTCGTCGACGACGCGGAGCTCGCCAGAATCGTTCGCGCCGCACTCCTCGACTATCTTCCCGACATTGCATCGCGGGCGAGGGCCCAGATCGCCGCCGCCTTCGTCAAACCTAGGGCTACCCTTCCCGAACGGAAACGCGCTCGCATTTCGGATGACGGGTATTCGTTCCCGCTTTTCGAGGGGCCACTCGAGAGCGCGAACGTCGATGATGCAGGTCCTTGCGCGTTTTGCGGCGCCCAAGCCGAAGTGCGCTTCGCGAGAGCCTGCTACGCGTGCTTCCGCGCCGGAAAGGCCGTATCCCACGTCATGGATACCGAGCTCGGAATGGTTCGCGCCGAAGACGCCGAAGAGGGGCTTACGCATGGCTTCCCCAAGTCGGAAGCGCCCCCAGGCTACGAGCTCGTCGAAATGCGAGCGGCTGCGGACGACACGGAACCCTGGGTCCGAGTCCGTATGAGCGAAACACACCTGACCGAGCTACTCCGCACTCCCAAGTACGAAACATGGCAGGGCCAGCGTTGGCTCTTCTGCTGTACCCAGCCCATGGTGTTCGTGGGCCCGCTCGAGGAGGCCCTTCTCGAGCGCCTGCGCGAGACCCAAGAAACCCAAGAAGAGGTCGTCGGTCAGCTCCTCCAAGTGGAGGCGCGGGAAGCCCACCGGCGGACCACCGAGGTGTTGAAGGGGCGCATTTCGATGTACGTGTTTCGTTGCACGACGTGCAAGAAACATCGGGCGCACTGGGACTGTGCATGATGCCTGGATTTCGGGTATTCGTACATTGGGGTCCGAGCTCGAGCTTTCAACCTGATTGTTGTTAGGAGAAGACATGTCCGAACCGAACACGCTGCTCGCACGCAGGCCCATCGCGTGGGTTTTCGCTGCCTGCGCCCTCGCGAGCTCGCTCGGTTGCGGCGCGTCGACCACGGGAGGCACCGGCCCTGCGGGCTCGACCGAGACCCCGAAGGAACCCGACGACCCTCGCCTCGCGGGAGTGCTCGCCGCCCACAATCAAGTTCGGGCGAATGCCTCGCCTGCTCCTGCAACGCCCCTTCCCGCACTCCAGTGGTCCGCCGAAGACGCGGAGGTCGCCCGCGCATATGCCGAGAAGTGCACCTTCGAGCACAACCCGAACCGAGGAACGCGCGGCGAAAATCTCTACGCTTCGAGCGGAACCACGGCTGCATCCGAGGTCGTCGCGAGCTGGGCAGAAGAAGCGGCGAGCTACGACTACGCGACCGGCAAATGCAAAGGTGCCTGTGGCCACTACACTCAGCTCGTCTGGGCCCAAACGACGCACGTGGGTTGCGCGGCGAAGACCTGCACCACGAACAGCCCTTTTGGATCGAAGGGGTCATGGGAGATTTGGGTATGCAACTACAGCCCTCCCGGAAACTTCATCGGGAAAAAGCCCTATTGATGGGTGGCGCGTTCGATGTTCAACCGCGAACGAAGCGCTCGATTGTGGCTCGCGTCAGCTCGTCGGTCTTCTGGAAACTTGCGCCGAAGCCCTTTGACTCGGCATCCAGGGGGCTGCCGCTGCGTGGGGATCGAGCTTCGATGACGGCCTCGAGCACCGCGGGCGAGCCTGGAAGGCGGAAGGTCACACGCAGGCGTTCGCCGACGGAGCACGGCTCATCGGTAGCGACGAAGAGGCCGGTGTCCGAGATGTCGGTCACCGTACCTACGAAGGTGCCGCCGTCGTCCCGAAAGAGCGAGATGGCGCACCCGGCATCGACCCGCCCCGCTTCGCGCCGCAATCGACTGCGTACGGACTCTGGCGCTTTTTCCTCGGCTTCCTTGTCGCTCATAGTGGCCCTCCATGTCGTGCTAGGAAGCGTGCGTCAAGCGGCATGGCGTCTCCGACGCGCCTCGGCCGTGCTGAGCTCGGCTTCCCTGCCAAGCTCCGTCCGAGCGAAGCGAATTCGCCCGAAAAAAAGCGTCCGACGCGCAAAGGGGCCGAAGATGCGGCCTTCCGCGAGCCGAGGCTCGATCCAGCCTTGGCAGGGCTCAGTCCGCGACGTGGAGCACGAGCTTGCCTCGAGCCCTGTGGGTCTCGCTTAGCTGGTGCGCTTCGGCCACTTTCTCGAGCGGAAACACCTTCTCCACCGTTGGGCGAATGGCGCCCGACTCGCAGAGAGCAGCGAGAACGGCGAGCTGCTCGCCATCGCAGCGTTTGATGACGTGACTCAGGCGGACGCCCTTCGTGAGGAGCGGCCATACGTGGAAGCGGATCATGGTCCACGCGAGGAAAAACAGGCTGAAGAATGGCCCGTAGCGGGCCACCAGCCCCGGAACGTCGACGCTGATGTTGGAGATTCTTCCGCCGCGACGCACGGCGCGCAGATTGCCATCGAAGGCCGATTCGCCCATCGAGTCCAAGATCAAGTCCACGTCCGTAAGGACGTCCCCGAACGATTCTTTCGTATAGTCGATGACACGTTCCGCACCGAGCTCGCGAACGAAGTCCGCATTCTTGGCGCTGCACGTCGTGACGACGTGGGCACCCAAGTGCTTGCCGAGCTGTATCGCGAAGGCCCCCACGCCACCCGAGCCCGCGTGGACGAGCATGGTCTGACCGCGAGCGAGGCGTCCCTTTTCGACGACGCATTGGTAGGCCGTCAGGCCGACGAGTGGAATCGACGCCGCTTCGTCGTGGGTGAGGTTCTTCGGTTTCTTCGCGACCTCGCGTTCGTCGATGCAAACGTACTCGGCATAGGTCCCCGGGCGAGTGTGCCTTGGCGACGAGAACACCTCGTCCCCGACCTGAAAGCGGGTCACCTTCGCGCCGACGGCTTCCACGACCCCGGATACATCGAGGCCGAGGATCCATGGAAAACGAAGGCGGATGATGTTCCGTTGCCCGCCGCTCCGAATCTTCCAGTCGACCGGGTTGACCGAAGCAGCGCACACCCGCACGAGGACGTCGTGGGCCTTTGGATTGGGCTTCGGTACGTCTTCTTCGCGGAAAACGTTGGCTTCGCCGTACTCGTGAATCGTCATTGCGCGCACGACCCGAGACTACACGGTTCGTACACGATCCGCTCCGTATCGAGGGGCAGTTCCCTCGGGTACGGACGAGCCAGGAGCTTTCGGGGTCCCTTGCACGTTCACGGAGTCGACGTAATCACGATGGGCGTCTCGGCCGTGACGTCGCGATTCAAGGTCACCCAGAGCGTACCCGTCGCCTTCACGAGAGAAGGGAAGAAGTCGACGTGCTTTCGGAGAGTCTCGGTGCCGAACGCGATCGTGTCGGGGACCGTGCTGCCCTTGTACCCGTGAACCACGAGGATGGGATGGTGTACGCCACCGCTCCCCGGAGTCATCGCCAGTTCGACCGCTCCTGCTGGGTCGGCGTCGAGCTCCCACGTTCCATAAACGGCATTCCAGCCCGGGAATGCGTAGGGCGCGTTCGCGGTCCGAGCGATGCCCTCCGGGCCTTGCATTCGCGTCGCGCCGCGCACGAACGTGAACGTGGTGTCGAGACTCGACTCGATCTCGGCCACTTGTCCGGTCAGTGCGCCTGCCGACTTCGCGCCGAGCACGAGGTAGTTCGAATGACTCTGGAAAGGATACCCGGAGAGCTGGCGCTGATCGCCATACCCCGCATAGGAAGTGCTGCCTACGGCTCCACGACGCAACCCCCACGCCATACGCTTCGAGCGGGTTTCACCAAAGTCGACTTCGTACTGGTTCAGCTGGAAGGGCCAATTCCACGAAATGGGCATGGTCTGATTGGCGGGCGCGCCTGGACCGACCTTTTTGGTTGCGCTCGTGCGTCCCCAGTTGTCGTAGAGCCAGGTCCCGCCCGCGTCTTTGTTCGCGAAATCGAGCGTTTGGACATTGCCCATTTCGGAGTCCGACGAATTGTTCCACATGTGCACGTAGGGCACGCGATTGGGTTGGGAATAGTCCCATGGCGAGGCGTTCGACATCGGCCCTGCCCCGGTGGTGCGAAACTTGTAGGCATCG
Organism: Myxococcales bacterium; assembly: GCA_043764595.1. Taxonomy (GTDB): domain Bacteria; phylum Myxococcota_A; class Polyangia; order Polyangiales; family Polyangiaceae; genus JAAFHV01. The sequence continues at coordinate 13,342 of JAYUKI010000953.1, forward strand.
CCCCAGCCAACGCCGTCCACGGTGCCGTTCGTCGAGCCCTCGAACGCAAGGTCTCCGTAAGGCGAGCGGTCGTCCGAGTCGAGCTTGTCGGGCTGTGCCCGGGTCATGTCGAACGTGACGCTCCAGAGCGGGTAGTCCTTGCCGCTCGCCAAAAACCAGTGAAGCACGATCTTCACCGGGCCATTCGGCCAACCCGTCGCATCGAAGACGAACTCGTGAATGACGTGGTGGGAGCCGAGCAGCGCCTGACGATGCGTGCCGAATTGGTAGAGCGAAGACCAGATGTCGCCGGTGCCCTTGATGTGGTTGACCGTGTAGCCCCAGCCGGCATGATCTGCGCGTCCGCCCTTGACGAGCATCGCGCTGCCGTCCGGCTTTTCGTACGTCATCTGACGCATGAAGCCACCAGCGAGCCCCGTCGGGTCGCGCACGTCGTTGCGCACGAGCGCGATGGTGCGGGGCTTGCCGCGCGAGTCGAGCCACGTGAAAACGTCGGACAAGAACCCGTCGACCGACTTGCCCTTCTCCAGGTTTATCTGTCCCGGAACGGGCGGGGGGGGTGGCTCCTGCGCATCGACCGCCACATCCGAGATCGCCGCGTCGAAGCTCGCGTCGGCAGGCGGCGGTGGTGGGGGCGGTAGGGCCGACGTGCTCGACGTGGGCACCGACCCATCGGGGGTGGTCTCGGGCGGAGGGCTCGTGCCAGAGCACGCAACGAAGAAAGCTGTAACAAGCAAAGGAGAGAGCAAGAGGACACTTCTCTTCATGATCTCAAGACTACGAGGCTTTTGCCCGAGGTGCACGCAAGGATCACGCCTTTCCTCCACTCGGACGCACGGCTTGCGCGGATCGCTCGAACGGCGGTCCAAGCTACGGGGCCGACATTTTCCAGACCTCGGGGTACCTCTTGCTCGGATCGAGACGAACCGGAGTGCCCGTGAAGTGCGAAGGGCGGTGACCGACGGCGAGCGGTGAGGTTGACGGCCCACCGGCTTCTGCAGGCAGAATCCAGTCCGAGCCACATTGCGTCGACCCCCTTTCGATTCGAGCGCTTTGGGACCATCATCGTTGCATGAGCTTGCGTTCGGCGATGGTGCTGCTCTTTCTTGGATGCGGTGGATGCAGCAAGTCGGAGGCTCCGGCGCCGACCGCGGCTCCCCAGCCCTCGGCGAGCACCCTCGCGAGGCTCACCGAGGTCGCAACCGCCCCCACGGCACTGGCAGCGACGAGCGACTCCTCGATTGCGTCCCCGACCTCGAGCGCGGCGGTTCCGACGAGCCTCAAGCCGACGCTCCCTTCTGCGATCGCGAGCGCGATCCCGGTTCTTTCGGCGAGCGCCATCCCTTCGACCGCTCCCGTGGTGGCGAGCGCCAGCGCCGCGCCCCCGCAAAAGCCGGTCGGCTCGCGCACTTCGGGCTCCCACTTCACCGTGGACTTCTCGGCCCCGGGAGACTGCAGAAGCGGCACACGTTGCCCTGCCACCCTCACGCTCCGCGCCACCGAGGGATACCACATCAACGACGCGTATCCCTACAAGCTTGTCGCGAACGAGAACCCCAGTGTCGACTTTCTCGGGAAAGAGGGAAGGACCTACTCCAAAGCGGGTGGCGAGCTCGTAAAAACGGGAGAGACCACGGCACGAATGAACCTGCCATTCCAGGCCAAATCCCCTGGCAAAGTCCGCATTTCTGGCACATTCAAAATGAGCGTTTGCTCGGAGTCGAACTGCCAAATCGAGTCACCGACCGTGGCGCTCGACGTCCCCATCGACTAAGGACCCGCTCAGGAATAACTTGGCCATATCGGCGAGGACCGGCGTCGCAGGCAAGGCGCGGCGACGACGCATACTGCTGTGTTCCGAGGAGCCGCAACGCCGCTTCCTGCGCGCGGGACCGACGAGACCCACAAGTAGTTTCTGAGCGGGTCCTAGCGGCGAGTCGCTCGCCTTCGGGCTAGGATCCCGAAGACCAAAACGAGGATCGGTCCCGCCCAGCTCGATCGAGATGGCGGAGCGGTGGTGGAGCACCCCGCATCGGGCGTGGCGGTCGTGGGAGAGAGCTCGTGTCGCACGCGAGGAGAGTCTCCCCCGCGTCCGACGTGCAACGGAGGGCCTGGCATACTCCCGAGACGGCCTCCAGGTTGCAGGTCTCTCCGACCTTCTTTCCGGCACAGGGCGCGGTGCGGGCGGTGGCGCAGCTCGGCGAGCCTGTCGGAGGCAAGACGTCCGCGCGTGCGGGAGAGACGAAGCTCGCGAGGAGGAGGCCGGCGAGCACGAGCGTTCGAATGGGCTGCATAGGGTGGCTACTGCCGGACCCCGTCCAAGCGAAAGGCCTCTTTCGACGGCGGCCGGAACCCTGTCGGATCGTAGAGGCTGTTCTCCAGCGTCCCTTTCAGCGGGTCGACTCCGATGATCTCGATGCTCAGTTTGGCAGGGAGTCCGACGCGCGGATCGGTGTAGTCGGCCGCGAACACCCGAGAGGCACCATTGAAAGTGCCGTTCACCGAGCCGTCTTGGGTCGAGAGCGTGGCGTTCTGTCCCGAGGTCTCGAAGGTCCAAATCGGCTCGTCGTAGTGGCCATTCGGCAGCCCTTCCACGGCGGTGACCAGGGTACGTGTGACCCGCCAGGTCCCCGCAAGTCCGGCCTGCGCTTCTGCCGGGGTGCTGCCCGTAGGAGTCGACCTGCACGCCAGAGCGAGCCCCACGATCGACACGAGGCCCACTTCCCGAAGTGCCGTACAAGAAGGTCTTCCGAAGCCCATTCTCGGCGGATAGCATCGCTCGTGCCAGGCAATCCGCGCGGTTTGGCCGCGTATTCGGCCAAAGGCGGGGCACGGCCGACCTTCGAATCCGCACCGGATGCGGGACCGCGAAAGGTCTGCACCGCGCACGTCACCTACGAAGACGGCAGAGCCCCGAAGGAGTGCTAGAACGTCTCGATGACCACGAAGCAACGGGCCCGAGACGCCCGGGCCAATCTGCAAGTCACGAAACAACGGGCCGCTGCCGCCCTCAGTGAGCCTCTGAAGCACACGATGAGCGCGCGGCAGCGCACCCTGGCGGAGCGCGCGCGAATCGCCCGTGAGCTCTCGATGCGCCCGAAACAAGGCCCCACACCGAAAGAGCCCACCGACGCCGCCCCCCAAGATGCCCCCGCGGTCGAGAGCGCCGAGGCGCCATCCAAGGAGTAGCCACGAGATCGAGACCCGGCTCGACGGAGCCTCTCCGCCACCCACGCCTCGAGGCGTTTCACGCGTACGAATCGAAGAGCTTTCCCCACGCGGTCGTGGCCTTCCAGTGCTCGAACACCCCTCGGTCCTTCGTCGGCCAGCGGTAGTAGTCGTGGTAAAGCTCGCTCCCCGCCACGAAGACGTTCACGAGTGGCGTGTGGAAGAAGAGCTTTTGGAGCTTCTTCAACGGGCCGAACCACATGACGTCGCCGACGCGGCTCGCGGCGTTGTCGCCCACCTCGAAGCCCCAGCTTTCGTTCGTGATGTCGTCTCCGACGATCTCGATGTCGCGGGGGTCTCCCACGCCGAGCCCATCCTCGTGAGCGACACGAACGTACTCGAGGGACATCGGATCGAACCCCATCATCTTGGCCGCCACGGCGTCGATCGCGACCTGATCGGCACTGGCAAGCATGTAGTTCTTGATGACGGGAAACATGGTGCGCGGTCCAGGGCCATTTCCTGCGGTCGTGCCATCCATCACGGCAAAGAGCCCCGAGTGAATCTCTTTTTGGATGGCCAAGAGGTCCACCAGCGTTCGGTGAATCCACGAATGCGTGTAGTGCCGTTTGGTATTTAGGAGGCCACCGAAAGCGTTTTTCATGGCCCCCGTAGTGGTGGTGTAGATATGGCACTTCACCGTGGGCAAATGGACGATGTTTTTCCCGAAGAAGTAGTCAGGAATGCGAATTCCCTCGGGGAAAATTCGATCCAGAACATGGAGCTTCGCCTTCGGGCGGTATTCCACCCACTTCATGTCCTCGTCCCGAAAATTGTAGAGGACCGGGATGCCGTGTTTCTTGAAAATGGGGACGTAGTGGTTCAGGTCCTCGCCCTTGAACGCGTTGGTCACTACGGTCTTGTTTTGCACGCAGGTCACGTCGCCGAAGCCGGAAGCACGAAGCGCCTTGATGGTGCCCTCGAGCTGCCACGGCGTGGTGTTGGCCCCCGGAAAGGGATAGTGCCAGGAGATATTGTCTTTGAGGATGGTGGTGGCCCCCACGTCGAGGGCATCACGCATCCCCGCGAGCTCGCAAAGCCGCGCGATATCCGAGAAGATGGTCTCGGGCTTCACTTTCAAAACGGCTACTTTGGACTTTGGCATGAGGGGTGGGTCTCGCGAAACAATGTGTGTCGACAGTTCGACCCCGGTTGCATTTCCCGGAATGGTCCGGACACCGCGGGGAGGGCCCCTGCTGGGACCCCGTCGGTCTTCGACGGAGCCTGCCGTACCAAGCAACGGACGAACGGGCTGTTGGGACCAACGCACCGACGAGGGCGCCGAGCTTCGACATGGCCTCGCGCTACGCAAGCGACGTGCCGCTCGGCGGGTCGAATCGCCCGCGATCGGGCCTGAAGTCTTGCTCCGGGACGTGAGCCGTTTGCGCCTTCGCGCAAAGGGTTCGCTCGGCCGCACGCCCAGAAATCGCTGCTACGGTGCACTGGTCCATGCCCCAACCCAAGTCGTTCGGCGCCGTGACATCCCTGATCGTAGTTGGGACCATCCTGGCGTCGTGCACGGACCGAACCTCGGTGGAAGCGACGACGACAGGAAAGATCGCGCAGGACCTCTCGGGAATCGACCTCCACGGGATGGGGCTCCCGCCGAAGGCGCTCGTGCTGACGTTCGACGACGGACCGAGCCCACGGACGACCGAGCTTTCGGCGTACCTCCACGCCGAAGGCATCCGCGCCACGTTCTTCTTGAACGGGGCCCACCTCGCGCCCACCGGATTGCCGAATCCCAACGGGCTCATGGTATTGCCCGGAGTCGCCGCAATTCTGGCGCAACTGGCGGCCGATGGCCATATCGTCGCCAATCATACGGTCACCCATCGCGATCTCGTCACGACCGTACTGCCCACGGGAGCCGCAAGGCTCGTCCAAGAGCTCGCCGAAACCGACGACAGTATTGCTCCCTACATAAGCCACGGACAATTTCTATTTCGGGCTCCGTTCGGTTCGTACAACATGGCCGTATTCAATGCTCTCCAGCCTTCGGCCATGAGCAAATACGTAGGTCCCATAAACTGGGACGAAGGTGGCGTATCGAACGACTACCCCAATCAAGCCGCGGATTGGGCGTGTTTCCAGGGGCAGCTTCGTTCGGGAGCGGCGCTGGCGAATGGTACGGGCTTCGCTACCACCACCCAGTGCGGCGATGCCTACCTCCTGGAAATTGCCCAAAAGGGCCGCGGGATCGTCCTTTTGCACGAGCCCTATTCGTGGGCGAACGGAAACACCATCGACATGGTGAAGTACATCGTGCCCATTCTGAAGGCTGGCGCGTACACCTTCGTAGGACTCGAGGACGTTCCGTCGATTGCCGCTTTGCTGCCACCGAGGTGCGACGCCACCTGCGCGACCTGCACGGGCCCTCTGCCGAGCCAGTGCTCGACCTGTGGAGTCGGGCGCTATTTCGATGTGGGCACCTGCTTGCCGTGCGCTGCCTGCCCAAATGGGATGTATCCGGCGACCCAGTGCACACCGACGGCGAACACCGCCTGCGCGACCTGCGACGCCGCGTGCACCACCTGCACCACAGCCGGTCCGAACGCGTGCTCGAGCTGTCCGGCCACCGCTTTTCTCGACGCTACCACATGCCGACCTTGTACGAAGTGCGCGGCAGGACGGTACGAAACGACGGCGTGCACTGCCACGGCGGATTCGTTGTGCTCGGCGTGCAGTGGCAACTGCGCCACGTGCCGAGGTCCGGGACCGCAAGACTGTGGGAGCTGCCCAGAGAACACCTTCTTGCTTGGCGGAAACTGCACACGGTGCACCACCTGCGAGGCCGGGGCGTTCCAAGCAAGCGCGTGTACCGCCACCGCCGACACCCGCTGCGAGGCCTGCTCTCCTGGAAGCGTGAGCGCCACGGCCTCGGCGCGGACGTGCCTGCCATGCGCTGCGGGTACGGCTCAACCAAAGCTTGGGCAAGCGACCTGCGAAACGTGCCCGGCGGGGACGTACTCTCGCGAGGGAGCAAGCCAGTGCATCGCGTGCGCGCCCAATACCTTCGCAAAGATTCCCGGCTCGCGCGAATGCTCGGCGTGTCCGACCGAAAGCACGTCGCCGAAGGGAGCTACGGACTGCACGCCAAACCCCATTCCAACCGCGCCAGCTCCGCCCGAGGACGCCTCCACCGACGGAGCTTCCACGCCGGAGGGTTTGGGAACGGGCGACGGGGGGTGCACGGTCGTCCGAGGGCCGTCCGGCTCGACGCCTTCGGTGTTCTTCGGAGTAGGTGCGGTGCTGCTTTTGGCGCGTCGCAGGCGCTCTTCCGTTTCGTCCGACTGAAACATCTTACATGCCCCGACCTTGGTCTACGAAGGCCCGACCGGAGATCGTGCATGCGGCAACGTTTGTTCGAGCGTCCCGGCGCCTTGTCCCGCACACTCTGGCCATGCCGTGGTCCGTCCGCCCTCGAATCTCTCGCGTAGCGATCGCCTTTGCGCCAGCTCTCGTGTGTGCCTCGGCTGCGTGCCTGACGAACCCCGAGCCCCCCGTCGTAGTGCCCAATCCAATGCCCGAAGCCGTCGCGCAAGCGGCTCCTTCCTTCACGGAGCCTTCGAGTCCGGGGGACATCGGCCAATCGGCGTCAACTACGACGGCCATCGAGACCACCGACATCTCCATCCTCTACCCTCTTCCGCTCCGCGGGCAGTCGACGGCCTTCGTGCGGCCCACCACCGAAGGTGTGCACGGTCAGTTCTTGCCGGAGACGGCGTTCGCCCAAGTCGTCCCGCGTGGGGCGCTCGATGAAAGCCAGATATCGAACTACGCAAGCCTGGCCGTCATCGGGCTTCGCCTCGATCCCTGTTATCCGAAGAACGGAACGTCCTCGGGCTGCAAGAGCGAAGTCCGCGTCGTCTTCCAGGCCGTGAGCACGGACGGGTCCGGCGACACCTCTGCGGCTGACGGAGCGTTGCACGTCACCTACGCCGTGCCGGAATTCGAGATTCGCGAAATGCTCCGGGCCATCCAAGAGGCCAGGGCCAAGCGGACCAACCCGTCGAACGAGCTCGGTCCACACCCGATCCTTGCAGCCGAAGGTCTTGGAGGATCGTTCGCCCTGCGCCTACGAGCCGTGATGATGGAGCGCTTGGGCGAGAGGCGTATTTCGCGAATCACTTTCTACGATCACTCGGTCGGCCCGAATGGCGATCAGTGGACGTTCGGTATGGTCGACCACATCGGCAGAACCTATACGCCCGTGCTGGTTCCGACCACGTCGAGCCTCACTCAAACGGTTTCGGGCTCGCAGCCCCACGCTCTGCTCGAAGCCTCGTTTGCCCAGTTGGTGGGCCAAGCTCCTACGAAGGATCCCGTCACCAGCCTCGTCGGATCCCAGCGCCCTTTGCCTGGAACCGCCGAAGCGCTTGCTCTGTCGAAAGGCTTCGACGCCGCCGTGCGCGTCGAGAATCCGACGCTTCACAACGCCGACACCACCGATTGCGTCAATTGCCATTTGGCCGAAGGCGCCCACCGCGTGGGGTCTGGCACGTATGGGTTCAAACCCGACAAGGCCGAAGGGCTCGGGCCAGTGCCCGCGCGACGCGACCAGCGGACGAGTGTGAGCAACCTGCACGCGTTTGGCTATTTGAAGCGCGAGGTCTCGATTTCGCAGCGTACCGCGAACGAATCGATGAACGTCACGAAGGCCTTTTTCGGGGGAGGGCGTGGGCTCGGCGGGCCTTGAGGCGTTCGGCTCACTCACCGAGCACGTGAACCACGATCTCGCGTCGATGCGGCGCGTGGCGGTGCTCGAACAAGTAGAGGGCTTGCCAGGTTCCCAAAAGCAGCTCTCCGTCGGTGAAGGGAATGGCGACTTGTGTGGCCGTCAGCGCGGCACGCACGTGGGATGGCATGTCGTCCGGCCCCTCCTCGACGTGCTCGAAGATGCGATCGCCGTCCGGGACGAGCCGCGCGAAGAAGCGCTCCATGTCGCGCAGCACTGCGGGATCGGCGTTTTCCTGGACGATCACACTCGCCGAAGTGTGACGGACGAAGACCGTGACGAGCCCCTCGGAGAGCTTGCTTTCGCGCACGATCGTGGCCACACGACCCGTGAGGTCGACGAGTTGGCGACCTTCTGTCCGAACCACGAGCCGCTCCATCCGTTGTTTCATTCCGTGCATCCTACATCCCCTCGTCCGATCCCGCCCACTGGCAGACGAAGCAGACGGAGCAGACGGTCGAAGCGAGGCGCCATCGGCGGAACGGACGCGAATGGACACACGGCGCGCCCTTCGTCGTATAGTTCGAGGTCTTCGTCGTCGCCACGACGGGGACCCTTGGGGGGCGACTAGGACCGACGATGACTCAAGCCTTGACCTTCGGATACTTCGCCCAGGAAGACTCCACACGCGCCGCCTCCGAGCGCCTTCGGGAGTGGATGAGCGAAACGCTCGGCCTGACGATGAACCTCCACTACGCCGGCGGGTACGAGGCCCTCACTCGCGACGTCGAGAGCGGAAAAGTCGACATCGCGTGGCTCCCTCCGGTGGCCTACGTGAAGGTCGATCCAGGCAAGGTCGATCCGCTCCTCGCCCTCGAGCGCGGACGCCAAGTCGGCTACAAAGCAGCCGTCGTCGTCCGCTCCGACTCCACCTACGAGCGCATCGAGGACCTCCAGAACGCGCGGGCCGCATGGGTGGATGCGTGGAGCGCGAGCGGCTTCGTCGTACCCCGTGTGGGCATGAAGAAGCTCGGCATCGACCCTCGCTCGTTCTTCCGCGTCGAAGCGTTTTACGGCTCGCACAGTGCCGCCATTCGCGCCGTGATCGATGGCGCCGCGGACGTCACCGCCACGCACGCGAGGCCCAAAGCGAGCGGCGAAGAGGGCTTCGAAGGGTCGTGGACCCTCGTGGACGGCGTGGCGATGCGCGTCCTTCGCACGTTCGGGGAAGTCCCCTCGGACCTCATCTGCGTGCGAAAATCCGTGGAAGAGCCCCTTCGCACGCGCGTGGCGAACGCCTTCAAAGACGCCGCGACCTCCCACAAGGCCGAGATCAAGGCCATCTTCGGCGCCGATCGCTTCACGGATGGCTCGGCGGCCGGCTACGACGAGCTCCGAAGCTCCCTCGCCGAAGCCAACGCCGCGGGCCTCTTCGACTGAAGGGCGAGGCGTGAAAGTGACTTCCCTCGCGCCCGCACGGGTGCTCTACGGCGCGTCGGCGGCCTAACCAACAAGCGAAACGCGCCCTTTTTTGCCGAAGAGGCCGCGCTCGCGTCAAGACAGTGGACGGGAACTGCCGAGCCCGGCACGTTTCCGAATATGCCGATGTCCATCCGTCCCCGCTTCTGGTTCCTCGGCGTCGGCTCGATCGCGCTCGTCGCGTGTGGCTCCTGCCAGAGAGACTCCGCGAGCTCGGCAGCGGACGCGGCGAGCGAAGCCTCACTCTCGACAACGACGAGCGAGGACGGCGGACCGGCCAAAGCGACCCTCGCGGCGTTCGCGTCGAAAGACGATCTGACTTCGTACTTCCAGAAGATCGTGCGCGACGAGGACGAAGCCAAGACGGTCGCGCAGGAAAGGCGCGCCGGGCTCGTCGAAGCCGGCGTCGACGGCTCGGTCATGTTCGGGGACGAAATCGGCGATTCGTTCGGCGCAGGGGGCCTCGGCCTCTCGGGCACCGGCCAGGGCGGCGGGGGCTCCGGCGACGGGATCGGCCTCGGGAGCATCGGCACGATTGGCCACGGCGCGGGCTCCGGAACCGGCTCCGGATATGGCTCGGGCTCGGGCCGGTTCAGCGCGACACCAAAATCCGACAAGGCCCTTTCCATAACGAATACTCAGGTCGAGGGTGTGGACGAAGGCGACATCGTCAAACCCCACGGCGACTACCTCGTCGTTCTGCGCCGAGGTCGGCTCTTCACGATCAAGATCGGCGGCGACTCACTGGCTCCAACGGCCTCGTCCGACGCCTTCGCACCGGACTTGGAGCCGCGCGGCGCCTGGTACGACGAAATGATCGTTTGGAAAGATACCGTCGCCGTCATCGGTTACAGTTACTCCCGAGGCGGCACCGAGATTGGCCTTTTCGATCTCGACGCTCAGGGCGGAATCAAGTACCGCGCGACCTACCACTTGCGCGGAAGTGACTATTACTCTTCGCGCAACTACGCGAGCCGCCTTCTCGGGAACAAGCTCGTATTCTATTCTCCCGCGGCCGTTTCCGCCCGGGACCAAGATCCCTTTTCTCGCTTTCCAGCCCTGCGAAAGTGGAAAAACGGCGCCGACACGTCCGGGTTCGCGTCCGTGCTCGAGCCCATGCGCATCTCGAAGCCGCTCGTTCCGGCTTCGTACATGACGCTCCATTCGGTCACCGTGTGCAGCCTCGCCGAGCCCGAGCTCCAGTGCACGTCGCGGGGTGTCCTTGGGCCCCCCGGACGCGTGTTCCACGTCTCGGAAGACTCCGTCTACGTATGGACGACGCCCTACAGCCCGTTTCGTCAAAAGAAGCGACCTCAAGATGGCAAAGCCCTCCCGCAGGACGCGGGGACCGAACCCGTGGCGTCGCGCTCATACCTCTACCGGCTCCCCCTCGACGGCAGTGAGCCCACCGTCCTCCGCGCGAGCGGCGCTCCCGTCGACCAGTTCTCGTTCCATCAGAGTGGTGGGCATCTCAACGTGCTCGTGCGCGAGAGCGGCCAAGGCGACGCCATGTGGGCCGCAGAGGGCACCACGAAGGCCGTTGCCCTATTTCGCATTCCCCTCACCGCCTTCGCGCGAGAGGTGAACACCGCCCCGGATTCGGCCTACACGCCCTTGCCCGGAGTCGAAGGGTATGCCCTTCAAAACAGGTTCGTGGGCGACTTCGTCCTTTATGGCACGGGCAGTGGCTGGCGAGGGACACGCGAGACCGCCGAGCGCAAAGTGACCGCGTACCGCTACGCGAGCCAAGACGGAAAGACGGCGCAAGTCCTGCCGCTCGACCACGTGATCGATCGCATCGAGCCCATCGGAAACGACGCGCTCGTGGTCGGCGCGAGGGACAAAGACCTCGTCTTCAGTGCGCTCTCCTTGAGGGGCAAAACGGCCGAGGCGCGTGGGCGCTACGTGCGCAAGAATGCCTCGCAAGGCGAGACGCGCAGCCATGGCTTTTTCTACAAGCCCGACGACGACACGTCGGGAATGTTCGGATTGCCCCTCCGCGGCGACGACGACGTCGGGCAAAACCAGCTCGTTTCGGGCTCGGCGTCGATCGTGTTCGTGAAGAACGACGCGCTCGCGTTCAAGGAGCTCGGTTCGGTGACGGCACGCCCCGCGGGCTCGGCCAACGACGGCTGCCGGGCCTCGTGCGCCGACTGGTATGGCAACGCGAGGCCCATTTTCCTAGGGGATCGTATCGTTGCGCTCCTTGGTTACGAGGTAGTGGAGGCCAAGCTCGAGGGCGGCCAGCTCCGAGAGCGCAGGCGCGTGACCTTTGCGCCGAGACCGGGCGGAGCCGCGGGGAAGTAGCGCGCCAACGACGGTGCTTCGCGCAGTGACGGGGCGATAGCGACGCGGCGCGAGCGACGGCCGAGGCCTGAGGACGCGGCGCATCACGTGGCGGCCTCGCTATCGAGGTCCCTCGACCTCAACGGCAGGCCCGCTCGGCAGGATTTTGTGCGGCACGTTGTGTGCGAGGCACGTCGCCGATGCCAATCCCCGAACCGATCCGTACGCCCGCCGACGTCCACGTGGGCCAACGTCTCGCAGGTCGGTATCGCCTCGTCGAGGGGATCGGCGCGGGAGGGTACGGCAAGGTGTTCTCGGCCGTCGACGAGCGCGACGGAGCGACTGTCGCCGTCAAGGTACTTCACCCTCACCTCGCGCACGAGCCTTCGGTTTTCGCCAGGTTCGTCCGTGAGACCGACATCGCACTTCGTTTCGACCAGCCGGGCCTCCTGCGTGGGCTCGCGCGTCACGTGGTGTCGCCCGACGAGCCCTGCTACCTCGTGACCGAGCGCCTCGTCGGGTGCACGCTCGAGGCCGTGGTCGGCTTGGGCGAGAGCCTCGATGGCTACTCGGCGGCCCGGATCGCACTCTCGGTCCTCGGTGGGCTCGAGGTGATCCACGCGGCCGGGCATGTGCATCGCGACGTGAAGCCCGAGAACATGTTCCTGGTCGGGAGCGAGATCGCGACGGCCAAAGCCAAGCTCATCGACTACGGGACCGCGCGGCCGACCGAGGTGCCCGCCGCGAGGCTCACGGTGCCCGGCGAGGTGGTGGGGACGCTCTCCTACGCGGCGCCCGAGCAGATCTTCCACGGGCGCGTCGAGCCACGTGGCGACCTCTATGGGCTGGGCCTCGCGCTCTACGTCGCGCTCACAGGGGTGCGGCCCTTCCGGCGCGCGAGCCCCGCCGAGACGCTGCTCGCCCTGAGCGACGGGGTCGTGGAGCGGCTCGAAACACTCCGCCCCGACCTTGACCGCTCCTTTGCATGCATCCTACATCGAGCGATGGCCACCGATCCGGACGGGCGCTACCCGACCGCGTGGGCGATGCGAAAGGACGTGGCCACGTGGCTGCGCGGAAGGCAAGCCAGCGCCGCAAAGCGGATCGTGCTCCCGACGACCAGGCCCATCCTGGCCGCCAAGTGCGAGGCGAGCGCCACCATCGTCGACCGCGCGGCGCCGTTCGAGGTCCCCCCTTCGACTGGCAAATACCCACGCATCGGTGCTCTCGCGGAGGAGCCCGAAGCATGCGACGCGGCGCGCCGGACCCTTTTGCCCCGGAAGTAAGTCCGCGCGATCGACTGGATCGCCAAGAGGGCCTCCACCATCAGGCACATGGCAATGATCACGAGCGGCACGCGCGGCGTAGTCGACTTCTCGGGCGGGGGTGGGCTCGCGGCGACACGGAGCCGCTCGACGTCGGCGGCGAGCTCACGATGGTCGGCTCCGAGTCGATCTCGAGCCAAAACGCGAGCCTCGGCACCTCGTCGGCCAACATCACCGCCCGTCGAGCTCTTCTCCACGTTCTGCCCCATGGAAACGTGGCCGATCGGCGACCGAACCGTCGGCCTAGCGCGTCCCAGGTACGGACCGGGGACCCATCACATGGGTGCCCCGAATCTCCCATCATTGGCCTTCGCCAGCTAGACTACCCGGAATGCCTTCGCCCGTAGAGCTCGCGATTCGCGGGGACCGCACCGCGCCGCTCGTGTTCAAGCAGGGGGCGCACGCGCCATTCGGGATACGCTGGTATGGCGCAACGTCCCTATGGGGCCACTTTCGCAATCTCGTATCTACGGCGATCGCGCGGGAGTCGGTCGACTCGCGTGACTGGATGCGACCGCTCACCCCGGTCGAGATGCTTGCCAACGTCACCGAGGTGCTCGGCCTCGCCTCCGCTGGGCCCCGAGGGACGCTGCTCGAGTCGCTCGAGTCCCCGCTTTGGATCGACTGGATTGCCGATACGGGCGACGACCGCGACGTCAGCAAAGAAGTCGGACGGATGCTCTTTTCCGAGTACGCCGTCACCGCCGAGGGCGAACGAATGGTCCTTCCACGCGGCGACATTCTCCTCTTCGGCGGCGACACGGCCTATCCAGTCGCCACGGCGGACGAGATCTTCCGCCGCGTGCTCGAGCCGTGGAACGAGCTCTTGGAGACGCTCGACGATCCACGGGAGCGCCCACGGGTCCTCCTCGCGATTCCGGGAAACCACGACTGGTACGACGGACTCGACGGCTTCGGGCGCCTCTTTCGGCGAAGCGCCGGGGACATGCCCAACCGAAGCGTGACGCTCCCGCCGTCCGATACGAAAAAGGATCGCGGAGGCCGCGCGGCCGGCCTCGTGGCGCGCGGTCTCCACTTGGACGAGCTCGGCGGGGCTCTCGAGACCATCGCCGGCGTGGCCAAAACCACCCGCGCGATATGGCGTGGTACGAACGAATCGCGCCGTCGTCGCTTGCTCCTCATTGGATACGAGCCCGTTCAAGAGTCGAGCTATTGGGCACTTCCACTGGCTCCCGGGCTCGACTTGTGGGGCGCGGATCGGCAGCTCGGACGGCTCGATTACCGCCAAAGGCGCTACTTTTCGGCCCGACGCGAGACGACCGACGAGACCACGAGCGTATGGCTCGCCGCACCCGATCCCGCGATCGCCTTCGGCGAGCCCTGGGACCTCGGCGAACGCATCCTCGCCGCGAGCGGGCTTTCCCTCACGCGCGACCGCGTGCTCTACCAATGCGGGGACATGCACCACTACGAGCGGCGAAATGTCGGCGAATCGGTGCATGTCATTTCGGGCGGTGGCGGGGCTTTCTTGCACGGCACGCGAATCGTCGAAGATCCGCAGCCGGCCCAAGCCGCCTATCCGGACGGGAAGATGTCGAGGCGACTCGCGCTCGAGGTTCCATTCGGGCTGGCGCTAGGGCGTTCGGGCTATCTCGTGCACATCGTGGCGGCGCTCGTGGCTTCGCTCGAGCTCTTGGTGGGTGGGCACGATGTCCTTCGTTTCGCGATCGTGTCGACTCTGGTGAGTGGGGTCTGGATTTGGGCCCTCTATGCGATCGCGGGGCACCATCGCGCGCATCCCCGACGCGTGTTCTTGCTGACGGTTCCGTTCGGGCTCGTGCTCGGCCTTCTTCCTCTGGGGCTCGCCGTCGTCGAGCAGCGACTTTTTGGAGGGCTTTCGGTCTACCTCCGGGCGCCCGTGATGGTCCTCGTCCACGCCTACGGAGCGGCATTTTTGTATGGCGTGTTCCTGGCGCTCTGCGCACTCTGGGGGCTCGAGCTCCAGCAGGTCTTCACGGTCCTCGGGCACCCTGGGTTCAAGAGCTTCGTGCGTATGCGCGTTTCGCCGAATGGCACGATCGACGCCTGGGTCATCGGCAAAGACGATCCGCTCGCGAAAGACGGTCCATGGCTCGTGGACAGGTTCACGTGGAACGCCCCTCGAGCGAGCGAGGACCGGCCCCGACTGGCCCCGGACGATACCCAAGAACGAGGCGATTCGATTACTCGCGAACCATGATGGTTACGTGGGCAATCATGCGGTCACTCCACCGAAATTCGACCGAGTGTGCGCCCGGTTCGCGCGCCGTGAGCGACACCCGTTTTTCGCCCGCGGCGAGCGTGGCCCGGTCCACTTCGGCGGCGCCGTGCAAGAGGACGAAGTCGCAGGGCTCTTCGGTCTCGTCCATGTAGTCGATCGAGGCCTCGAAGCTCTTGCCGACCGTCGGGGTTTTCGTCGAGAGGGAGAACTTGACGCGCGAGTGGTAGCGACCGAGCTCGCGGCATCCCGCGACGGCGAACCCCAAGAACGCGGCAACCGCTCCGAGTGCCGAACGTCGGGTCATGCGACGCATGGTAGGCGTCTTTCTCCAAAAAGGGACGTACGCCGTCGCGACCTGGTCGACGGCTTGCCTCGAGTGACGGGCGCCCATAGCCTCCTCGGCATGTACCGAGAGGCCTCCCCCACGCTCGTCAACGCACTCGACCTTCGGCTTTCGCCGCATGGGTTCGCGATCGTCGAACCGGACGAAATATCCAGAAGTTTCGGCATTTTGCGTGGATACCACCGCAAAACCTGGAATACGAACCGCGCCGTGTTCCTTGCCCGTCCGGAGTCGGAAGGCGCGCAGGGGCTGCGAGCCTATGTGGAAGCGCTGCGACGCGAATCCGGACGCGTTTTCGGATCCTCGTGGTGGAGCCAGCTCGGTCTCCAGCTCGTTTTCGAAGTGGAGGGTGCACCTCCGTCGGAGGCCAGCCTGCAGAGTCTCGTGGCCATGTTCAACACTCAAGGCATCCTGATTCAGAGTCTATTTGCCATAGAGCCCAGCACACTCGCTCGAACCTCCGCACGAACCTGGGGGCAGATGATTACAGGCAAGTTCCAGGACGCCATTGCATCGGCGTTCGACGACATGGCTGCAAAACGGCCAAAGTGACCACGCGCGCGAGCACCGGCGTCCGCGCCATCACGGGTCGGAATCCGGACCGATTTCCTGCTCTTTCGCGAGCACCGTAATGGGACCGAGCTCTTCGGCGAAGAAGTGGACGGGCACGAGCCCCTCGCGATCGGGGGTTTCGAGGCCGTAATGAACACGCAGAGGGTGGAGGACTCTTCCGATCCGCTCGCGGGTCCCCGGGGCGAGCAGAGACGTTCCCTCGGCCAGCATGCCGATCCTGGAGTCGCTCATCCCCCCGCCCGGCGTGCGGCCGCGGTGACTGCCACCTAGCCTGCCGTGGCCCGGAGGCTTGGGTTTGTAGTCGGCGGCGGCCACGAGACCGCGTACGTCCACCTCGCGCGTGCGGAGTCGAATGGCCTGAAAACCGCGAGGGCCTCCGGGCTCGGGCTCGACGCGAAAGAGGAACTCCGGTTTACGCGATGCAAACGTTCCAAACGTGGCGACGACACTGCCACCTGGAGAAGCCAATACCCTCGTTCCCTCTCGCACGAGGCCCTCCCCGAGGTTGGCGGGGAGCTCGCCTTGGTCGTGAGCGACACACAAGGACTTTGCGGCAATCCACCCGTCGAAGGTGAGGTTCGGCGCGCTGGCTTCGACGTGTACGGCGTCCCCGATTCGTTCCTTTTCGGCCAGCATCAAGCTCGGAGCCACCCGGACCCCGGCCGCGGGATCCGCCGGAAGATCGTGGTCAAGGGAGAGCACCGTGGCGACACACGCGACGGGAGCGAGGGCGACGGGATCCGCATGGACGAGCAGACGCAGATCGCGCATCTCGAGCAGGAGGCGAACGGACTCGCGTTCGGCGACGACGACGCTCGCCACGGGGCGAATCGGGTGGATTTCGCCATGGTGAAGGAGAGCCCCGCCCTGGGAAAAGCGCAATGGCCCACTCCGCGCGAGCCACGCCCGCCTCGTGGTGGTCGCCGAGAAACCATCGGCCAGGTAGTCCACCTCGGGAGCGGGAGGAGTCGTGGGGGCTACCGAGAGCACTGCGGAGGGCTTCGCCACAGGGACGGTCACGACCACGGAGGGCGACACTGGACGTGCCTCGGACTGGCCGCAAGCCACGGCCGAGAGCAGTGCGCCGCGCATGACGATGGGTCGAACATTCCAAAACATGGGCCTATCGAGAGTAGAGCGCCAAATCCGCGGGGGAAGTGAGGATTTCGCGCGGGCGCGGCCACGGACGCAAAAACTGCCATCGGCGCGCAAACCGATTTGGTCGAAAGCGCAATCGGCGGACTCGCGCTAGAATGGGCCCATGAAACGCAACTCCTTGCGAATGGGGCTTTCGGCGTTTGGCGGTGTTTCCGCACTGCTGGTCGTCGTCATGGGATGCCAGACCAATGCCGTCGTCCAGTGCACTTACGGCGGCAAAATCTACTCGGATGGGGACAGCTTTCGGAGCGACGATGGGTGCAACACCTGCTCGTGTGGCTCGGACGGTGCGACCGCCTGCACGCTGATGGGCTGCATTGGCCCGCAATGCACGTATGGCGGAAAGACGTATTTTCCTGGCCAGACGTTTCCGTCCTCCGACGGCTGCAACACGTGCACGTGCGGAAACGGCGGGGTCGCGTGCACCGAGCGGTACTGCTACGACGGTGGTCACGACGCCTCGGACGCAGGAGGAACATGCTCCTATGCCGGCAAGAGCTACTCGGACGGGGACACGTTCCCTTCGACCGATGGCTGCAACACGTGCTTCTGCAACTCGGGTGTGGTCGGGTGCACGAAGAGGGCCTGCCTCGACTCCGGCTCTACGGACGGCGACGCTGGCTTCACTTGCCCTCCGGACGGCACCATCAACTGCATGCCGATCGTCCCCGCCGAGCTCGTTCCCTTGTGCTCGGGACCGCAGCACGACTTCATCGTAACGAGTTGCCCACGGGTACGTTTCGTCTACTGAAGTTCCTTCGGGATCGCAGCTCGCGCATGAAGTAGACCCTCCGGATGGCCGACTACCGAGACGTCTACGACCACCACGCCGATCGCTACGACGCCCTGGTCTCGCACGAGGACCATGAGGGAAACCTCGCCCGGGTTTTGGCCGAAATCGCCCCCGGGACCGACCTCGATATCGTCGAGACCGGCGCGGGCACTGGACGCGTGTCGCGCATTCTCGCCCCACGAGCGCGAAGCCTTCGCGCCTTCGACGCGGCACCCGCCATGATCGCGGTGGCCACGGCGAGACTCGCCGAGTCGAGCCAGTCGACCTTTGGAGTGGCTTCGCACGACGCCCTCCCCGTAGAAGACGCGAGCGCCGACCTCGCAATCGAAGGGTGGGCTTTCGGTCATGCGCTTTCCTGGAATCCCACGGGGTGGCGAGACGACCTCCGGCGCCATGTCGGCGAGCTCGATCGTGTCACCCGCGTGGGAGGCCTGGTCGTCCTCGTCGAGACCCAGGGCACGGGGGTAGAAACGCCATTCGCAGAAGGCCACTCGCTCGAGCCGTTTCACGCATTCGTCACTACGGAGCTCGGATTCGCGCACCGCTCGATTCGCACCGACTACGCATTTGCCTCGGTGGACGAAGCCGCCGAGACACTCGGGTTCTTCTTCGGTGAGCGAATGAGCACTCGGGTTCGCGAGCGCGGGTGGTCCATCGTCCCCGAATGCACGGGAATCTATTGGCGCGCCCGCTAACAGGCTGTTAGGGAGGCTCGTGGCGGCTCGAATGCTGCACCGGGCCTTGATGGTCTCGCGGCATCCCGCTACGAAGGGGCATGCGACGCATCACGTTCCTCTCGGTCCCCGTTGTTTTCACGCTCTTTGCGGCATGCAGCGACTCGGCCATCCCCAGCGATGACGCGGGAACGGATGCTGCGATCGCCGCGGACACGTCCACGGGCGTCGATGCGGCCACGCCCACGGACGCCTCGAACGAAGCTTCGGCCGACGCGGGTGAGGCGCTCACCAAGGCGACCGAGGTCGAGCCCAACGACGGAAAGGTCGACACCGAAGTTGGCACGATGGCCCTTCCTGGGGTGATGAGCGGAACGATTTCCCCAGCGGACGACGTGGATATTTTTTCGGTCTCCCTCGCGACCGGCGAATTTTGGGAATGGAACGTCGCGCCGACCACGGCCGATCTTGCGCCGCACCTCACCGTCTTCGACACCAAGCCGAACACTCGAAATCCTACGGCGCTGGCCGCGGGTACACCGGGTGCGGCGCTCCCGCTCCAACACTTCGTTCTGAACGACGGAACGTTCGTCGCCGTGGTTCGTGATGCGCGCAACGTGCCCACCAAGACGGGCAAAGGCGGGCCGACCTTCGGATACTCCCTTACGGGCCGACGCAAGGCCATTTCCGCCATTCCCGTCACCTTCCCCAGCACGAAGACGGGGAGGCTCGCTTCGCTCGGCGGGGTCGACCTTTATTCGTTCACGGGGACGGCCGGAAAGGGCTTCGACGTGGTCCTTCGCGCGAAGCGAAAGAGCTCCCCTTCCACACTCGACTCGCGGATCTCGCTCTTCGACGTCGGGGCGAAACGCACACTCATTACGAACGACAACGGGCCCACCACGAGCGACTCGCAGTTTGGCGGTGACGCTCCCCTCTCGGGTACGCACTACGTGATCGTCGACAACGAAGGAACGGACGCCACGGACCTCTCGTACGATCTCGAGTTTTCACTTCGCCCTTGAGCGCAGGCGAGGGCGCTACATCCGACTTCCGTCAAACGCCGCGCTCGGCCGAGCTTCGATGGTCTCGGCGGCGCGATCGCGTCACTGTGACGTCCGCCCCCGGGACGCGACGAACACGTCGGACCCGCCGCCACCCCCCGGAGCGTTCTCCATAACGAGGTAGAGCCGACAGCCATCCTTCGAGACGAAGCCAGGGTGCTTGAACGCAGACTGGGGGAACGCGAGCGTGCGACCGATAGGATAGGGCTCGGTCCGCGAACCGCGGCGCGCCTCGACGATCTCCGTCGCTGAGAGGCCTCCACTCGAAAAAAATAGGGTCGTTCCGTCGAGCGACTCGATCGGCCAGTCTTCGCTCGTGCCCGAGGTGTTGAACGCTACGAGGCTCTTCGGCGAGGACGTTGCGCCCGCGTCGTCGCGGAAGCCGAAGAACATGTCGAACTGAGGCCCTTGCTCACGGGAAAGGTAAAGAATGCCCTCGCCTCCGAACGCCGGCGTGTCGAACGCGACCCCGGCGGCGCTCCCGAGGAACGGCGCGAGCTCCGCCGGGCCGAAGGGCTCCCCCGGAGCCGGACGGAAAGCTCGGTAAACACGGCGAGGGCGTGCCCCCGCCGAGACGAGGAGCTCCTTTCCGTCGGGGCGCAAGGTGATGCCCCAGGCCGCCACCGGGAGACCATCGAGCTCGACCTTGATCCGGCCCTCGAAACGCTCGCCGATGCTCGACCGCGTGGCCCGGAAGACCGCCGACGGCCCCCCCGATGGGCCCGTCGACGTAAAGAAGATCTCGAGCTCGTCGAGCGAAAGCGTCACGCCGAACTCTCCGCCTACTGTGTTCACGCCAGCGACGGGAACGGGGGAATCGAACGGCTTCGAGGGATCGCACGCGAGGGGGGAGGCGTCGCCGTCGGGCGCTGCGTCGCGCGGGGAAGCGTCGTCGGGAGCCGAGCTCGCGGCGGGCGTAGCGGCGTCGAGCGTAGCGGCGTCGAGCGAGCCGACCGAGCGATCCTCGGTGCCTACGAGCCAGTGGCATCCGGCCGCGACACCGCCTGCGAAGAGCAGAGAGGCCAAGGCGAGAGCGCGCACGGTTGGAGCTTACCACCGGATCGACAGCGCGGGGACGTGACCGAATCTCTGGTACGCTCGAAGGCTCCGATGGCCATGCTGGAAATCCTTGCGGACGAGCTCGAGCCCGGCACGGTCGTCGCAGGCCGGTACGTGCTCGAGCGGATCGTCGGTGAGGGTGGAATGGGGGTCGTCTGGGCGGCGCGACACACGGTAACCGGCAAGCCCGTGGCTCTAAAATTCCTAAAAGAATCAAGAGCTTCCGATCCAAAGAGCCACCGGCGCCTGGTGCGTGAAGCGAAGGCCGCCTGCGCCGTGCGACACCCGGCCGTGGCCGAGGTGCTCGACGTGCTCGAGCTCGACAGCGGCGTGCCCTTCCTGGTCATGGACCTGCTCGAAGGCGAGACCCTCACCGCGAAGCTCGCGCGCCAGCACACCCTCACCTGCGCCGAGGCCCGCGCCATCTTCGTTCCCGTGGTCGAAGCGCTCCGCGCCGCACACGCGGTGGGCGTCGTGCACCGTGACCTCAAACCCGAGAACGTATTCCTCGCGCGTGGCTCCGACGGAGCGACCCAGGTGAAGGTGGTCGATTTCGGCATCGCGAAGCTCGGCTCGCTCGCCGACTCCCCCAACGTCACCGACACGGGCGACCTCGTCGGGACGCCCATGTACATGGCCCCCGAGGTGGTGTTCGGAGAGCTCGACGTCGACGGGCGCGCGGACGTGTGGGCGCTCGGGGTGATGCTGTACGAGGCCTTCGCCGGCACCGCACCCACGTCGGCCGCGACGGTGGGGCTCACCCTGAAGGCGATCACCCGCGAACCCATCCGGCCGCTGTCCGAGGTCGCGCCCAACGCACCAGCGGAGCTCGCCAGCCTTGTCACGCGCATGCTCTCGCAGGAGCGAGACGCGCGCCCCTCGCTCACCGAGGTGCGGCGTGCCCTCGAAGGGGAGCAAGGCTCGGCCGCGACCGAGGGCATGGCGGCCGAGGTGAGCACGACTTCCGGTTCGCAGGGGCGCAAGGCGCTTCCCCTGCGCGCGGCGATCGCGGCGTCGACCCTGGCCGTTTTCGCGGTCGTAGTGGTGCTCGCGACGTCCCGCGAGACGCGCACGCCGAGCTCGACTCCCGCACCTCCACCTCCGCCTACCGCCGTGAGCGAGAGCCCGAGAGGCCTCGCACCCACGCCCGCTCTGCCAGAGCCGTTGGCGACCGTACCCCTCGCGACGGTCCCCTCCCACGTCATCGCCATGAGCCCCCCGCCGTCGGCGCGCCCCGTTCATGTCTCGGCCGCGGCGGTCGACGATGGGTCGCGACCGACTGGGCACGACTCTGGCATCATCCTGTCCCATGATCGGAAGTAGGCTCCTCGTCGTCGTGGCCATCGCGACGAGCCTCACCCTCACACGCACGGCGATCGCTCAGCCAAGCGCCGCGGCGGTGGCGCAGGTGCTGTTCGAAGAGGGCGTGGCGCTCATGGAAGAGCACAGGCTCGCCGAGGCCTGTCCGAAGCTCGCCGAGAGCCAGCGCATCGACCCGGGAGGAGGCACGCTGCTCAACCTCGGCGCGTGCTGGGAGGGCCTCGGGCGCTTCGCGTCGGCCTATGCCACCTACAACGAGGCCGCGTCGGTGGCCGTCAAAGACGGGCGCCATGACCGCGAAGACGTGGCCCGCAAGAAGCTCGCCGAGCTCCGTCCGAGGATGTCGTACGTGCGCGTCTCGATCGGCCGGAGCGAAGGCGTCGAGATCACGTTGGACGATACACGCATCGGCGACGCGGCCCTCGGTGTAGCCCTCCCGGTCGATCCGGGGCCTCATGTGCTCTCCGCGCGGGCCACGGCATTCCTGCCGTACGAGCGCAGGTTCGAGGCGCTGCCACCCGGTGAGACCCTTGCTCTGGACGTGCGCCTCGAGCCCGAGCCCCGAGCGGCTCCACGCGCCACCGAAGGGCAAAGGCCATACGCGAGCCGCCCACCCGACCGGGGCCCGCGGACGCTCACGATCGCCCTCGGAGCCTTGGGCGGAGCGCTGGTCGTGCTCGGCGGTGTGAGCGGAGGTGTCGCGTTCGCCGAGAAGGCCGCGAGCGACGCGGGCTGCCCCACCGCCACGACCTGCACCCAAGGCGGCGCGGCCGCGATGGATCGCGCCGTGGGCTTCGCGTGGGGCTCTACCCTGTCGCTCGGCGTCGGGGTCGCCGCGCTCGCCACGGCCACCGTGCTGTTCTTCTCCGACCGGGGTGGACGCTCGATCACGGCGCGCGCGCCAGGAGCGCTCTACGTATGGTGACAGAGACGATCGACGAACCGTCGCCTGACAAGCCAGCGCGCGACGACGGACCTCGCCTCGCGCTCGTCGTCATTCACGCGAGCGACCCTCGCCGTGTCGGCGACGTGCTCTTCCCTCGCCTTTCGCCCACGGTGATCGGCCGCGGCGACGAGGGCTCCGAAGAGCTCGCCGCGCTCGTTCGCCAGCGCCCCGGTGCCAACGAGCCACGCCCGCCGCTCGAGCTCCCCGCCCTCTCCCGCAGGCAGTGCGAGATCACGCTCGCCCCGAGAGGAGAGGGCATCGTCGTTCGCAACCTAGGCCGCCGACGGCTCTTGGACGGGCAAGGCGGCCCGCGCGACGAGGTGCGGCTCACCCCCGGCGAAACCTTCGAAATCGAAGGGCAATTGGCCTTCGTTTGCGCGAACCGCCCCGAGGTGCTTCCGCGGGCACGCGAGGCGGCAACGGCGAGCGCCTCGCACCCGTTCGGAGAGGCCGACGACCACGGCATCGTCGGCGAGAGCCCCTCCGCGTGGCAGCTCCGCGAGCACGTGGCGTTCATCGCCGGGCGAGCGGCACACGTGCTCGTGCTCGGGCCGAGCGGCGCGGGCAAAGAGGTCGTGGCGCAGGCCATTCACGCTCTCTCGAAGCGCGGCAAAAAGACCATGGTATCGAGGAGCGCGATCACCATTCCCGAGGGCATCGCCGACGCCGAGCTCTTCGGCAACCTCGCAAACTACCCGAACCCGGGCACCCCCGAGCGCCGAGGTCTCGTGGGCGAGGCCGACGGCACGACCCTGTTCCTCGACGAGCTCGGAGAGCTGCCCGAGGAGCTTCAGGCGCGGCTGCTTCGTGTGCTCGACGAGCGCGGCGAGTACCAGAGACTCGGCGAGGCGCGCGTGCGGCGCTCCGATCTTCGCCTCGTCGCCGCGACGAACCGCCCGGCCTCCGCGCTCAAGCACGACGTCGCGGCCCGGTTCCGGCTGCGCCTGTCAGTGCCGGGGCTCGACGAACGCCGCGAGGACATCCCCCACCTCGCGCGGCACCTCCTCCGCCGCGTCGCGCGCACGGACGACGACATCGCCCGACGCTTCTTCGACGAGCATGGCGAGCCCAGGCTCACCTTCGCGCTCGTCCGCGCCCTCGTCGGGCACACGTACCGCACGCACGTACGCGAGCTCGACACGCTCTTGTGGATCGCCCTCGGTCACGCCAAAGGCGACACCGCGGACCTCTGCCCCGAGCTCGACGAAGAGCTCTCGAGATCCGAAGGGAGCGCCCCGAAGCGCGGGTTCGACGCGGTCACCGAGGACGAGGTCCGCGCGGCCCTCGAGCGCCACGCCGGCGTGCAAGACCGGGCCTACAAAGAGCTTGGCCTCGCGAACCGCTTCGTCTTGCACAGGCTCATGAAAAAATGGGGAATCAAGGGCAAGTAGAGACTCGAGGGCCGAAGCGCCTTTGGAGCGCCGTACCCTCTCGCGGTCACGCTCAGCCTGGATTTCGCTCTGCCGCCGGAGGTCCGCCGACAGATCGAAGCGAATTCGGGCGTAGATTCGGGGACTTCGCGCGCAGGGATAGCTCCG
>JAYUKI010000954.1:0-10256 GCA_043764595.1 Myxococcales bacterium
GAACTTTCCATCATCGTTCTTCGTAGATGGAAAGCTCCTCGCAGATTATGGAGCGATTTCGATCACTTGCAGTTCGTCAAGTTGTCGGATGCGCTCTAGTCTCGTCCGCCGAGGTTTGCACTTCGGCGTATTTCGTCGAGTAGAGCTTGTATGCGCCTTGCACCCATTCTTGCCCGTAGAGGTGGGCGAGCGGCGTCTCGGGTGGGCGGCTTCCACAGGCCGCAAGGAGCGTGGGCGAGCTCACGAGCGCGATGAGAGGAAACGTGGCGAATCCGCCAAGCAAGGCGCGGCGCGAGAGGCGTGGCGCGTGGCTCAAAGGACCGTGACCTCGGGATGCCCCGCGAATTTGTCTTTGACCGCACCCGGCTTCGCGCTGGCGTGGCCTTCGGTTCCGGGACGCCCCGCCGAGCCACTCGAGCCACTCGAGCCATCCGTTCCCGAGGCTCCGTTCTTTACGGATGCAGGCGCAGGACCGGTGCCGGAGTGCGAGGGCGTTTGGCCCGAGCCACCGCTTCCACCGGAACCAGCGCTTCCGCCAGCGCCGGCAGGGCCAGGCGCGCCGCCGCTCACGACGAGCTTCAGGACGTTCGCCAGCTCGGGGTGAGATGCGTCATACACGTATTCCACGGTTCCACCGGCGCCGCCGTTGCCGCCCTGGCCACCGGAGCCCCCCTGTCCACCCTTGCCGCCGCGTCCCGCGGGATTGCCAGAGCCACCAGAGCCCCCCACGCCACCGTTGCCGCCTTGGCCACCGGAGCCGCCCGCCCCGCCCGATGCACGTAGGGTGAACGTTTGGCCTTCGGGGACGAACAGAAAGTCCTTCTGGTCGCCCTCGATGGATAGGGCCACGAGCCGCTCGTAAAAGGCAGTCTTGACGAGCGTGGCGTACACGGTGAGGTGCGGACCTGGAGTGCCTTCACCCCCTGCACCGCCAAACGTTCCCGCCGCGCCGTCACCACCGTCTCCGCCCGCAGAAGACGACGAGCCGCTCTGGCCACTCTTGCCTGCCGGGCCTTCGGAGCCATGGGCGCCTTCGGATCCCGGATGGCCGCTTCCGCCACCCCCTTTGATGCACGCGTAGTCGGGTTTGTACGTGGTCGTGAACGAGAATTTGTCGGGCCTTCGCCGGTAGACGCTCTTGATCTCGAGCTCTTTGGCCGCAGTGGCGAGCAGGTTCGGATTCGGAGAAAAGAAGCCTTCCGCATCGAACGTGCCTTGTTCGCTGTGAAACGCGAAATCGGCGAAATCGAGCTTGTCGTTTTTGTTGACGTTCGCATGCCCCTGCCACGTCTCGAGTGGCTTCGGAGCTTTTTCCCCGTCGAGCACCACGTCGGCGAAGATGGCCATCTGCACCGGCTCGCGTGGGCAAATGGTCTTTTGGGTGCGGCGAATGTCGACGGACATGGACTTCACCTCCGCCTTCTCGAGGCTGATGGTGTCGTTTCCCGCGAGGCGCCGGAGGGCGCCACATCCGACGCCCGAGGAGAGAACGACGGCCGCGAGCGCGGTGACCAGAAGACGTGGGGATGCCATACGCGACGATTCTACGCGGCCCCGACGAGGAGCTTCCCTGTTTTGCGAGCAGTTCTGCCTCGAAAATGGGCCGAATGGTCGGAAAAGTCGCTTGCACCGCCACGACGTGCGGCTCGGTCACGGCGACTCGAAAGGGCGTAGCATCCAGCCATGACCTCGTATGCGCATGGAACGAGCGAGACTCCGCTTCTTGGCGAGACCATTGGTCAGAACTTGGCCCGCATCGCGTCGGTCTTCCCCGAGCGTGAAGCGCTGGTCTCGTGCCACGAGGGGAAGCGGTACACGTACCGTGCGTTTGCCCACGAGGTTTCGAGGCTCGCGCGTGGGCTCATCGCCTCGGGATTCGAGCGTGGCGATCGCCTGGCGCTGTGGTCGCCCAACTGCGCCGCATGGGTCCTTCTGCAGTACGCGACGGCCGACGCGGGGGTCGTGCTGGTGAACGTCAATCCTGCGTACCGCGCGCACGAGCTCGCGTATGTCTTGAAACAATCCGAGGCGCGCATGCTCGTCGCCGCGAGTCGGTTCAAGAGCAGCGACTACCGCGCCATGGCCGAAGAGGCCCGTCCTGACTGCCCATCTCTGCACCACGTCATTCACCTCGACGACCCGGCATTCGCCGAGCTCTTCGCGAAGGGCGACGCGCTTTCAATGTCCACGCTCCAGGACCGTCGGGCGAGCCTTTCACCGGACGATCCGATCGACATCCAATACACGTCGGGTACTACGGGCTTCCCGAAGGGCGCCACCCTCTCGCACCACTCGATCCTGAACAACGGGTATTTCGTGGGCGAGCTCGTGAGCTATACGGAAGAAGACCGCATCTGCCTCCCGGTGCCCTTTTACCATTGCTTCGGGATGGTCATGGGGAATCTCGCGGCAACGTCGCACGGCGCATGCATCGTGATACCGTCGGCCGCATTCGAGCCGCGTGCTGCGCTGGAAGCGGTCGAGAAGGAGCGATGTACGTCGCTTTATGGCGTGCCCACTATGTTCATCGCCGAGCTCGAGGAGCTCGGGAAAGGGACCTTCGATCTCTCGACTCTTCGCACGGGAATCATGGCCGGCTCGCCCTGTCCCATCGAGGTCATGAAGCGCTGCGTTTCCGAGATGAACATGCGCGAAGTGGCCATTTGCTACGGAATGACCGAGACGTCTCCGGTGTCCACGCAGACCCGAAAAGAGGACTCGCTGGATCGAAGGGTTTCCACGGTGGGGCGCGTCATGCCGCACGTCGAGGTAAAAATCATCGATCCCGAGACGGGCATCACCGTGCCGCGCGGCGAAATCGGCGAGCTTTGCACGCGCGGATATTCCGTCATGCTCGGGTATTGGAACGATGTCCACAAGACCTCCGAGGCCATCGACGCTGCCGGCTACATGCACACGGGAGACCTCGCGACGATGGATACGGAAGGGTTCGTCAGCATCGTCGGGCGAAGCAAAGACATGGTGATTCGCGGAGGTGAAAACGTCTATCCGCGCGAGATCGAGGAGCTCCTCTACGCGCACCCGATGGTGGCCGACGTACACGTCGTCGGCGTGCCGGATCCGAAGTACGGAGAAGAGCTTTGCGCGTGGATCCGCCTCGGCGCCGGGGCAAAGCTCGCGGAAGACGACGTGCGCGCCTTCTGCAAAGTGAAGCTCGCGCACTACAAAGTTCCGCGGTACGTCCTCTTCGTCGAAGAGTTCCCGATGACGATCACGGGCAAGATTCAGAAGTACAAAATGCGCGAGGAGTCGGTGCGCCTACTCAAGCTCTGAGCCGAGCCTCGAGGTCGCCTACGCGGCCGGTGGAGCGACTACGTGAATTCCGGCCTGAGCCGAACCGCAAACTCGGCGCCCAGACAGGGCGTGGTTCGGTACGATGCGGTCATTTCTTCGGTCTCGTCCAGACGCCGAAGGTGTAACCGCCGGCGCCACGACCATCGACCTCGATCGCGAAGTCGAGGGTCATGTCTTCGTCCACGCACCAAAGCTTGTCGCTGTCGATGACTGCGATGGGGTGGGTCGTTCGGTCCGTAGCGAGAAGCGCCCCATTCTTCAGGACGAGAATGTCGATGTCCTCGATGCCCTCGTCCGCGACGGCAAAGTACCGGTAGCACTGGCCCTTCACGACCGTGAATACGAAGTGGTCGCGCTTGTCGTGGGTCGCGTGGAGCTTTCCTTCGTGGGGCGTGGTGTAGGCCACCATCCCGGTCGGGGTGCCACACTGCGCGATCAGGGACTGGTAGTCCGCTTGATGGTGTCCCGTGAACGAGAGCCCGCCTTTCAGGCATTCGTGATCGCCAATCGTGGCCTTGGGATACGTGGTCTTCGCGGGATTGCTCACGAGCGGAGCGAGGTCGATGGGGCCGTCCTTCTCGTTCGGGTCGACGTGCGCCGCTTGCTCGGCCACATGGTGTTTGTTCATTTTCGCACCTTCCGAGGTGGTCCCCGACGCGGTGGAGGCCGTCGGGGTGGAGGCCGTCGGCGAAGGGCTCGAGGCGCTCGTCGACGGCGTCGTGGGCACCTGCGGTGCACCGCATGCCCCGAGGGAGAGCGCCGCGGGCCACAGCAAAACAAGGGACGAAAGGAGGGCGTTTCGCATTTTGTCGAAACGTATCGGGAGCCCACCATGTAGATTCTTACGTGACTGTCACCTTTGGTGGAGGTCCGAGCCTCCTTTGCTCGGCGCGGGCGCCAGGGTCGCTCGTCGTCCATGTCAACACGCCCACGATTCGGGAGTTTCGCCAATGGCCTTCGATTCGAAGATAGTGAAAGACCGGTTGTCGCAGTTCTGGGCCCTCGACGCGGAGTTCGGGCTCGAACACAACTCGGTTCACGTCTACTTGAGTGAGATCGTGAGCGACCGCTACGTGCTCGTGAAGGGCCTCCAACTCCTTCATGACGAGCTCCAGCTCGCCGGTCTTAACCAGTCCGACGAACACGGTGGCGACGTCCTCGCCTGTGGCGCGGATCTCTCGCTTCCGACCGTCATGACGACCCTCGCCCACACGAACTGCGGCGACCGTATCCACCAAGGGGAGGCCACCTCCTCGTACCAGCAGATCGTGGCCTCGCGGTTCGCGTGCATGTCGGAAATTGGCGAGTTCAAGCTCGAAGCCTTCTCGCCGACCGGCGGTGGAACGGACGACGGCCGCACGCTTGCGCACGTGACCGTGGCCCACCAGCTCGACGAACCGATTCGCGCGGCACTCTACGGGGGGAACCCGTCCTCGTTCGTCCTCGTCAACATCGACCTGAAGACCCACGTTGGTCGTATCGATCTGCCCGGTGGCAAGGTGCTGGTCGGGCAAACGAAAGAATCGAAGTGGCGGGAATCCCGTAGCGCGTGTGGAGCCATCGTTGGAACGCTGAAGAGCTACAATCCCGAAAACGGCGTCCACCGCCGAATTCGCGAAGACCTCGGCGAAGCGAACTTCCTTTTCCTCTCCGAACACGGGGTGAAATCGGACACCGGAGTCGACATCTCCGCTGCCGTCGCCGCCGCAATCGTCGCCGTCCAAGGAATGCTCAACACCGCTGCGGCGCTCGAGACCGAGCTCGACGAGCGTGGAGTCGGCCATCTGACCGCGTCTCTAACGGTCAATCGTCCCCACCTCGACGATACGATCATCTACTTTGCTCGCGCCACGGTCTTCGCTGGAGAAACACGCGTTCAAGGGTTTGGTACCGACGCGACGAAGTTCTCGGGTCGACTGGTCGACTACCGTGGGGACTCGCGCTTCTTGCTCACCTACGACGGCATCGAGGCTCGTGGCCATGCGGGGCACGCGTCGCACTTCAAGGCGAAGGCCTCCGTCCCGACGATGTGAGGTTACGGAAAGGGAGCCTTGCGAGGGGCTTTGGCTTCCCTACTGCGGACAGGTCACGTCTTTGTAGTAGGTGGCCTCGGCCTTGATGAGGTCGCAGGTCGAGGCGCACCGCACGGCTCCACACTCCCGTGTGGTCGGACCGATGACTGTGACGGGGCACGTTTTGGGCATTCCCCAGCACGTTCCAGGAACGCTCTGGGCAGCACACTGCGCGACGGTGGTTGCAACCATACTGCACGAGAAGCCGGCGGGGCACGGACGTGTGGGACCAGGGCCGCCGCATTTCAGCGGATCGGCGCATTCGCCCTTGGCTTTGACGCTCATTCCGCGCGAAGCCGCGGTGTTGTCGTTCCAATAGGTCACGCCGTCGCATCCGCACACGGGATCTTGAACATTGCGGGTTTCAGCGGGCTTCGGGACGCACACGCCCGTTTTGCAGTCGGCCGACAGGCAATAATCGGTCGCGCCACACGCATCTTTGACGGTCGCGTCGCATGGCTTTCCGGCGTCGCTCGCATCCGTCGTGCTCGTGTCTTTGCCGGCGTCGAAGGGCTCGGCGAGTCCCTTGCACGTCTTGTTGCATCCCATGCCGAGCGGCGGATGAATCGCGCACGTCCACGTTCCCCCGGCGCATGAGCACTCGTCCCCGATTTCGCTCGCCGCGCACGCATCGCCTGTAGTGCACGTCCCGGACATCGGGAACGTCTCGCACCTGCGCGGACAGTCGGGGAGGACGCGCCCCTGGCAGGGATCGCCCGAGTCCAGCGTGGGGCTCACGTCGGCCGCGGCGTCGGTTCCTGGATCGTCGATGACAGTCGTGGCGCCACACGCCGCGAAGGCCGCAGTGCCGAGCACGGCCGTCAAACCAAGAACCAAGCGATGAAAGCTCATGACGATCTCCGCGCGCTCCAACTGGAACGAAAATGCCTATTGGAAAGGAAAGGGGCGGCCTTGCGACGACCTCATAATCCAGATTAGCAAAGCTCATGCGAAGCGCACGGGCCAAAAGCAAGGCTTTCCGTGGGCTCGAGCGCGCTGGGAGTGCGGCCAGGTGCAACGAATGCGCCCTCGAGATCCTCCAGGTCTTCCTTCGCCCGAGCCTAAGCCTTTACACGACGTGCCCATTCGGGTGCGATGACGACATGGCGCAGACGTCGGCGGCTCTTGCTCTCGTGCGTGGAGACGGCGACGCTCGGGAGATTCTCCTCGTGCACCCCGGTGGACCGTTCTGGTCGAAAAAGGACGATGGCGCGTGGAGCCTTCCGAAGGGGCTCGTCGACCCCGCGGAGGATTTGCTCGAGGCGGCAAAGCGAGAGTTTTTCGAAGAAGTCGGCTCGGTCGCTCCAGAAGGTCCGTACGTCGACCTCGGGACCGCGCGTCTCAAGTCCGGCAAGACCGTCCACGCCTTCGTGGTGCGAGGCGATCTTGACGCAGAGGCCATTCGGTCGAACGAAATCGAGATCGACTGGCCACCTCGCTCCGGAAAGAAGCTCCGCATTCCGGAGGTAGATCGCGCGGGGTGGTTCGACCTTCCCAGCGCGCGGAAGAAGATCTCCGAAGGTCAGGCGAGGCTCGTCGAGGCGGCTTTCGGATCGAGCTTCCCGTGAGGAGTGACGCTCGGACGACCCCCGTTGAGCACTAGTGCGCGCGGGAGAGAACGCCGAGCGCGCCCATGCACGGAATCCGCCTCATCCAGGGGCGTTGGCCGACATGCGTGCGAACTGGCGAAGCGCGAGGCCGAGGCCGAGCAAATTGAGGCAAGCCGCGGCAAAGAAGGGAGCCCCTGGCACGTGGGGATGTGCGCTTGCCGCTCCGAAGTGCGCCATCAGCGTCGTGCCGAGGAGTGGCCCGAGGATCGACATGAGGCTTTGAAGGGCTGCGAGCGAACCCTGAAGCTCTCCCTGCTCCGAAGCGGGGACCGACCGCGTGAGCAGCGATTGCATCGTGGGGCCGGCGAGACCGCCCGTCGCGAGCAGGGCGATGAGCGCGAAGATCATCCATGATCGAGTGGCGAGCCCGATGGCCAAAAAGGCAATGGCTCCGACGAAGAGGCCGAACGAAACAAGCTTTTGCTCGGTGAAGCGCCGCAGGAGAACGCGCACGAGACCGCCCTGTACGATCGCCATGGAGATGCCGACCAATCCGAGCGACGCGCCCACTTGTGCCGTGGACCAGCCAAAGCGCGCCTGATTCGAAAGGGCCCAGACGCTTTGCAGGACCGATTGCGCCATGAAGCCGCACGCGACCGTGCCCACGAGGCCGCGCAGCGCCGGCTTCGTGAGGGTGGCCAAAGAGCCAATCGGATTGGACCGCCGAAAGGAAAAGGGACGTCGCGCCTCGGGCTTTAGCGTCTCGGGAAGGACAATCAAACCGAATAGAAAATTGGCAAGGTTCAATCCGGCGGCCACGACGTAGGGGAGGCGAAGGTCGATTCCACCGAGGGCACCGCCGACCACGGGACCAACGACGAATCCCATGCCGAACGCAGCGCCCGCGAGCCCGAAGCTCTGCGTGCGCCGCTCGGGTGGGGTCGTGTCGGCGATGGCCGCAGTGGCCGCCGAGAAGCTGGCTCCGGTCATCCCCGCGATGATGCGCCCGACGAACAGCCAAGAAAGGGCTGGAGCGAGCGCACTGAGAACGTAGCTTGCAGCCGCTCCCAAGAGGGAAGGCAGGATGACCGCCCTGCGCCCGAAGCGATCGCTGAGGCCTCCCAGCACCGGCGCAAATCCGAGCTGCATCGTCGAATAGAGCGCCATGAGAACGCCAAAAGCACGCGAGGCCGCCGCGACGTCTCCTCCCACGAAGCCTGCCACGAGCCTCGGGCCCACCGGGATGATGAGGCCGATGCCGAGTGAATCGAGGAAGAGCGTGATGAGGATGAAGGTGGTCGTCGCGCTGGAGCTCGGCTTCATGGATCGGGACACGAACAGACGACTGGCTGGCCTTGGGCGACCGATGGCGAGGGCATGAACAGGGTCGTGTGGGCCTGAAGCTACACGAACTTCCGGATCTGCGCTCTCACCGCCGGCGGCCCGTTGCGGAAGCGTGACCGAATCGGAACGCCGTCGACGATCCAGGCTGGCATTCTGACGATGGCCGGTGCGGGACACCGTCCAACCTCTTCTGTCCCTCCATGAGGAAGCCTTCGAAATCGGCTCCGGGAGGGACTTTTCCTTTGGTCCGATCCACCAAGCTCGTCCGGGACGACGTATCGTGTGCGCCATGCTCCCGCGAAGTCGTTCCGTCGTGGCCGTTGCGTTCGCGCTCTCTACGCTCGTTCTCGGGGCCTGCAAAAAGCGCGAGATGCCGAGCGACTTCGTGGGCTCTTATGCCCGGTCGGGGGACACCCCGGCAAACCTGCGAGCGGAGCTCAGCGTGGCCCGCGGGGGCATGGTGCTCACCGTCGTGCGCCTTTCCGCGTCGATGGACATGGGCGTCTTTTCGACTCTGTTCAAAGGTGCGGGCGCGGCCAGCGGAGTGGCCTCCGGGACGGCGGGCGCACAGGCCGGATTGGCACGTACGGTCGTGTCGGCGCGAACGTTCCAAAGCCTCGCGTGCGACGGAACGTCCTGCCGCTTCGAGCTCGCCGCCGACAAGGACCAAGAGGCTTGTTCGGGTTCGTTCGACAAGGTGCAGAATACCGTCATCGTGGTCGCGGCTGGCGCGTGCCTGCCCTATTCCGGCCGATGGGTCATGCTGGACGGCCTACCCCCCGAAGCAAAGGCCCCGGTGGGCGAAGCGCGAGACGCTTCTGGGCCAACCACGACGCCCAGTACACCGCCTTCCGCTCCTTCTCCAGCTCCTTCGGGGAGTGTGGCGAAGCTCGAGTTTCCGACGGACATTCCTGCCCCACACGACCACATGTCCTGCTTGGAGGCGTGTTCGATCGTCGACACACGATGCCATCGCACGAGCGCCATCGGCGACCGCGACGCGTTTCTCGGCTGCGTGGAAAAGGGACAAATCTGCCGCGCGCGGTGCGAGCAGGTGTTCCCCTTCTTCGGCGAAAGAGGAACGAAGCCTTGAAGAGGCTCACTCCCCGTCCCACCAACCAGCCGAACCGTTCCTAGTTGCCTTTTCGCCCGGCGCCAGGTGGCAGTTTTGGCGCGGGCTTGGGCTCCAGCGAGTCGCGAGTCGCGGGCCCGGTGTTTCGCGCGAAGCGCACGTGCACTTCCGCGGCCCGATAGACGCCCAAGGAAGAAGCGACGGTCACGAGCGCACCCACTTTCGTCGTGGGCAAGAGGGTGAGGTATGCGGTCTCGACACCGACGCCGTCCGGACTGCCAAGTGCCGCCCGCAGCCGTTTGCCGAAGTCCGGGCCAAAGCGAACTTCGGCGTCTCGATCCCCTCGCGTTCGCACGAGCACGGTTTGCTCGTCGACGAACGTGACCGTGGGCATGCGCTGGTCGCGGTCTTCCGGACGGTCGGTTTTTTCGAGGTCGACTTTGATCGACACGGCCGAGCTCTCGGGGGCGATCATCGCGCGTATCTCGGGGTCGATCTCGAGCGGCAGCTCCGCGTGGGTTTCCGGAACGACGAGCAGATCGACGCGCGTTTCCCCGGCGGAAATGTACGAGGGTTTGGCACTGCCCACCGTGAACGCGAACACCGTGGCTGCGAGGGCGTCCTTGTCTGCGGCGAAGATGTGCGTGTCGATGTACTCGTTGTCGAGCGTGGCGCGGCCGGGGCCCTTCTTGCCGTATTTGTCCACGACGATGGCGTCACCACGTGCCGGTCCAACCGTGTCTGCGTTCTTCACCGAGGGGAGGGTGACGGGGTAGCTCGGCTCGTGCATGGCCGCCGCCACGGACGAAATGTATCCCTTGGCTCGGGCCTCCACACCGAAGAAGCCGAGTGTTCCGAGCGCGACCAAGGCGAGAGCGCTCGTTCCGGCCGCGCCAAAGGGGT
>JAYUKI010000955.1:0-2984 GCA_043764595.1 Myxococcales bacterium
CGTCGCTAGGGGCACCACGGGCATGCGCTCGGCGTCGAGCCTTCCCAGGAGCTCGGCGAGGGCCTTCACTCCGGCGGGCTCGCGCTCTCCGTGCTCCGGTGCGTCGTGCAAGAGCACGATGGCTCCGTCTTTGGCTTTGGGCATCACCCGCGCGAGCACGTCCGAGACCGTAGTACCCGCGAGCCCGTCCCGCGCGCCCACGCTCCAGCCGATGACCTCGAGATCGAGCTCCTCCACCACGCGCGCGATGATGGGATTCGTGTGCCCGATGGGTGGCCGGAAAAGGCGCGGCTTTTTGCCCAAGAGCGCCTCGAGCGTGGCCATGCCCTTCTTCAGATCGCGCCGTACGTACGCCGTAGAGCGAAGCGAAAAGAGCCTATCGTGGCCATACGAGTGGAGCCCCACCGAGTGCCCACGAGCGACGATTTCTTTCACAATTTCAGGATGTTCTTCGGCCTTCCGCCCAATGACGAAGAAGGTCCCTTTGGCGCCCGCTTCGTCCAGCGTATCGAGCACTTTGCGCGTGTGCGTCGGGTGGGGTCCGTCGTCGAACGTGAGGGCCACTCCGCGCGCTCCCGAAGGGCCACGCAGGAGGGCATCGGTGTACATGCGAAGGCCGAGGAAGAACACGCCCAGGCACGTGAAGGCCATGTACCCCAACAGGATCCCGCCAATCAGCGGAATGGGCAGCGGCTCGCGCAAGACGCTCCACACGGGAACGCCGAGCACTCCGACGGTCGCCGCAAAATAGAGAGCACGCGCAGGAGACACGATGTTCGCTCGGAAAACCGTTTAGCGGCGTTTCTTGCCCGCGGCGGCGGGCTCGTCTTCGACGTCCTCGGCTTCAGCTTCGGCGTCTTCGTCGGCCTTCGTGGCCACGCGCACCTTCGAGTCGTCCTTCTTTTCGCCTTCTTTTGCGTCGTTGTTGTCGAGCTCGAAGAAGCCGCCAAGGATGCCCGCGATGATGGGGAGGTACGCGGCGGGAAGCTCGCCGATGGAGCCCGTTCCGGCCTTCAGGGCGGTGAGGTCGAGGTTCACGTGGACCCACGTGCGCAGCACGAACAGGCCGCCGAGCGCGAGCAGCAAGCCGAAGAAGGCCTTGAGCCCCGCTTCGATGCGTCCTTCGGCGGCCCAGACGGGCTTGCCTGCCACGAGCCCCGTGAGGAGCCCCGTGCCGCCTGCGGCGAGGTAAGCGATGACGGCGCCGGCACCGGAGGTGACCGCGAGCCCGAGGCCTTGGACCAGGATGGCCGCCACGACCCCGCCGAGGATCATGCCAACAACGAGACCGATGAAGAGACGTTTCAAGAACATGGGGGCTTTCGCTCGAACGTGCAGAGGAGCCGGAGGGCTTGCCTGAGCGGACCGCGCCAAGGAGGAAGGCTTGTCAATGGCGAGCGACCGAAGGGAGTGATGGCGGTGCGATCGAAGGGTTCCGGGACCAGAGGCGTCTTGACGCTCCTCGGAGCATAGCGAAACGGCGGAAAAGGTCTCTCCCTTCGCGCGAGACGAAACGCGCCCCTCCGAAAGCCGCGACGCGACGGCCGTATTCCCCGGGCTTCCGTGAAGCCGAGGCCCAATCAGGCGTCGGCCGAGCGTGGCCGCGTGACCTCGTAGACGAGCCTCCACGCGAGCCCCGTGCGCCGATCTTCGCGCCACCGGTCCGGGGAGAGCGCGAGCTGGAGCGCACGCGGCTCGCACACGAGGACCACGAGCTTTCGTCCGCGGGTGACCGCCGTGTAGACGAGGTTCTTCGCGAGCATCACGAAGTGCGACGAAGAGAGCGGGATGACCACCGCAGGATACTCGCTGCCTTGTGACTTATGTATGGTGCACGCATACGCGAGCACGAGATCGTCGAGGGCGCCGCGTTCGTAGGTGACGTCCCGTTCGCCGAACGAGACCACGAGGCCGGCTTCGTCCGCGAGGAGCTGCGTCACGACGCCCACGTCGCCGTTGTAGACCTGCGTGTCGTAGTTGTTCCGAATCTGCATGACCTTGTCGCGGACGCGGAACGTGCGGGTCCTTCGTGTAAGGCCACCGGAGCCCGGATTGAGCACGGCTTGCAGAGTGTCGTTCAGGGCCAGCGCGCCGAGCGGCCCCTTGTTCATGGGGGTGAGCACTTGCACGTCCCGAACCGGATCGAAGCCAAATTTCCGAGGAATGCGCGTCACCACGAGCTCTTCCACGAGCTTGGCCGTGGTCTGCGCGTCCTTGGAAGGCACGACAAAAAAGTCGGCGTCCTCGCCGCGCTCGCCGGACTCGGGAAACTCGCCGCGGTTGATGGCGTGGGCGGCAAGGACGATGCGGCTCGCGTCGCCCTGGCGAAAAATGCGTGTAAGGCGCACGACCGGGACGACCTGCGACGCGATGACGTCGAAGAGCACGTTGCCGGGCCCCACGCTCGGGAGCTGATCGACGTCTCCGACGAGCACGAGCCTCTTGCCGTCGGGGATGGCGCGCAAGAGCGAGTCGGCGAGGCGTACGTCCACCATGCTGGTCTCGTCGACCACGAACGCGTCGCCTTCGAGGGGGTTCTCTTCGTTGCGTTTGAACGTGAGCGACTTCGGGTCCACCTCGAGGAGGCGATGGATCGTGAGCGCCTCGCCGCCCGAAGATTCGCTCATGCGCTTGGCCGCGCGCCCCGTGGGAGCGCACAGACGCACCATGAGCTTGGCCTTGCGAAACATGGCCAAAATAGCGCGCAAAAGCGTCGTTTTGCCCACGCCCGGACCGCCCGTGATCACGAGGACGGGGGACGCGATGGCCGCATCCAAGGCGAGCCTCTGCTCTTCGGAGAGCGGCACGCCGGCCCCTCGTTCGACCTCGGCGCGCTCGTCGGCCGTCACGTGGATCGTGCGCGCCGGAGGGCTCTTCACGAGGGCAACGAACCTTCGCGCGAGGCGCGCCTCGGCCTCGAGCACGTCGGTCGTGTACACGTGCCGCAGAGGCTCGCCCGTGGGTGCGCCGGTGCCGGCATCGTA
>JAYUKI010000956.1:0-2984 GCA_043764595.1 Myxococcales bacterium
CGCGTCGCTCTTCGGGAAATCGCGTTCGAGCCGATCGCCTGCGGCCTTGGCCTTGGCGGCGTCGCCTTGTTTTTCGTAGAGCACGGCGAGCTTGGCGAGCGCGTCCGGGACCTTGTTGCCGAGGGGGAAGCGGGACACGAGACTCTCGAGCTCGGCGATGGCCTTCTGCGGCTCGCCGAGCCCCGTCATGCATTCGGCTCGCCAATACATGGCGTTGTCGGCATAGGGATGGTCCGGCCATTTGACCAAGAAGGCGCTCATCAGATCCAGCCCTTCGCGGTGCCGTCCGGCGCGTGCCTTTTCGAGGGCCTGGTCGTAGGCCTTTCGGGCGTCGGGATCGAGCGCGCTCGGGCGCGGGCCATCGCTCGTAGCGAGCGCTGCTTCGGGCTCGTCTCGACGGCTACGGGGCGTCCGGCCATACGAGGGACTGCCGGCGACCTTGATGTTCGGTCGAGGGGCGCCATCGTCGGGATCGTCCGAGGGCGCTGGTTTTTCCGGCTCGCGCACCGCCCCGGGCTCGATGGCCTCGTTTGGGGATACTTTGGTGGGCGTCTCGTTTCGAACCTCGAGCGCGGCGAGCCTTCTTTCGACCGCATCGCGTTCGCTCGTCAGGCGGCCCATGTCCTCCTGAAGGTGCGCAAGCTGCCTTTCTTGCGCCGATTCGTGGGCACAGCCTCCAAGGACCGCGAGCGCGCTCAGGACGCACCCCGTGCGAGCCGCGCGCCTCGCTCGACTCGCCAAAAAACGCGCGCGAACCAAAGGCGAAAGGCGATGAACGAGGCAATGAACGACGCGATGAACGAGCATCGCCTGAAAATGTACGGCCTAGTTGGCCTGGGGGGCAAATTCCGCGCAGAGCATGCCCCGCGCGCCTTACTTCTTTTTCGGTGGCGAGAGATCGTCGACGAGGTAGCTCAAGATCACTTCATCGAGGGATTTGTCGCCCACGAGGTCGTCCCCAAAAATGGAGGAGCTCGGGGCTTGGGTTTGTCCGAAGATGGCTGCGGGCCTCGCCGGGGCGTAACGCCGCGACTTTGGGTCCTCTTTTTGGGTAGGCGGCGGAATGCTCGGACTGGGCGCCGGTGGAACCGCTGGCTTGGCGGCGCCGATTGGAGCGATGGACGGCCGGACGGGGGCGGCGGCCGGAGCGACCGAGGGCTGCGTTCGGGCGTGCCCGCGTTTTGGATCGGGGGCGGGCTGAGATTGAACGCGAGGCCGCTGCAAAGGAGGCGAGGATGCCGGGCGCTTGGGCGGAGCCGAGCCTGGCCGCGAGCCTTCGTCTTCGACGTGGGTGCTGCGGTAGCCGATGTTGCCCGTGAGCTCCTTCTGGAAGAGGTTCTTGGGCGGTGGGGGAAGATCGTTTGGTGCTGCGGATAGCAGCGCCGCACGTTCGCCGGTGTTGAGCGATGCGGCCTCGAGCGCTTGGAGGTCGATGGCAGGCGAGTCAGCGTTGCCAGGCAAGCCAGGCAAGCCAGGCAGGGCAGGCGGCGGAGCTTCGCGTGAGGTCTCGGGAGCTTTCGCCGCCGCTGCCGCCGCGTCGGCCTTCTCGCGGGCTTCCCGCGCCGCTTGGACCTCGCGCACGTCGCGTCGGCCGGATTCTTCCGACTTCGGGGCGATGGAAGGTTGCGTGACGGTCTGCCCGGAGCTCGGAACGGCACCACCGTCGAGCAGCGGGTCGTACTCCCCGTCGCGCAGGGCGATGAACATCGCCTTGTGCTGTTCCTTCATCATCTGGCGCACGGTATCGCTCAGATTGTCCGAGCCCACGTGCTCGGCGTAGCTGCGCTTCACGCTCTTCAGGATGCGACCGCCATCCATGAAAAGGTGCGTGATGACGTGAGGATGCTTCACGCCAGAGTCTTCCGTTTGAATATGGAAGACGCGGTTTTTGTGCCTGACGTTGTTGTTGTAGCCGAGGAGCGGCGATTGAATTTTAGCCATCGTCCCGGTTCCCACGCCTCAAATCTCGAGGCTATCGGCAGGCCGCAGGGCAATGCAAGCAGTCTCGTCCGATCGGCGAAATGGTGAGGGGCCGTGCGCCCGGCACGACCCCCAAGTGACTCGTTCGAGCGCGCTCGGCTTGGCGCAGCTCACTCGGCGGGAGCCGAGCTCTCTTCGGTGTGGGGGACGGGATACGGCTTCACGAGCGGAGCCGCCTTGCCGAACTTGGCGTCGTCCCAAAAGAGGGGGTTGAAGACGTTCGCGCGCTGGTGATGGTTGCCGTGCATGTAGATGCCGAAGAAGATCCGGTTGCCGAGCCAGTACTTCCCGCTGTCCATGTTGACCGGGTAGTAGCGACCGTCTTTGGCCAGGGCGTTGTGCGTCACCCAGTTGAAGTGCATGACGAACATCCAACCCAAGATCTGGATGGGGACGAACAGCACCAAGAAGCCACCGGGGCCGAGCAGCCGGTAGAAGAAGGCGATGAGCACGAAGTTCGTGCCGAAGCTTATCATCGAGCGCGTTCGCTCGCGCTTCCGGTTCTCTTCGTTGTCGCCGTAGATCTCGAGGTAGGCGGTCTGGAGCTGCTTTTCCACGTTCGTGACGCCGCGCCAGAAGAACTCGAAGTAGCCGGGGAGCAGGGGATGCGGGTCGCGTTCCTGGTCGTCCGAGTACTTGTGGTGACGCTCGTGGACGATTTGCCACGAAGCAAAGCGCGACAGCACGATGAAGCCGCAGAGCTCGCCCATGATCCGGTTGATGGACCGAGGGAAGCTGCCGTGGCACGCGTTGTGGACGAACAGGTTGCAGACGATGTGGAAGTAAAGAACGAAGGGAAACGCCGCCAAATACCAGAATTTGAACTCCGGAGTGATGGGGGCGACCTTGCCGAAATGGAGGAGCGCGATGAGCGCCAAGCCGAAGACGAACCACTTCGTGTCGTAGCGACGGTAGAAGTTCTTGTCCCGACGGAAGTGAAGATGGGGCAAGCTCCCAAACGAGGCGAACCACGAGGGGCGAGCGGCGGCACCGGACATCGGACC
>JAYUKI010000957.1:0-2980 GCA_043764595.1 Myxococcales bacterium
TGGACGGCACCCTCCCGGCCCAAAAGCTCAACGTGCAGCTCGACCCCGCCAAAGCCACGGTCGCCCGCAAGGGAGCCACGCTGATCAAGGTGGCCATCGCGGTCGGAGGAACCAGCGCGGCCGTTCGCCTCGAAGCGCCCCCAGGCTCCGGCCTCACGGCGGCCCCTCAAGTGGCCAATGGCACTGGTGCGGCCGTATTGGAGATCAAGGCCAGCGACAAAGCCGAGACCAAAGCTCAAAAGGTCCGCATCGTCGTCGAAGGAGTGGACGGAGTCAGCCGAGGAGAAGCCACCCTCGACCTCGAAGTCCGCGGAGCCCCCGGCGAATTGGACGAGGGCTGGGGAGTTGGGGGTATCCTCGATTTGGGCGGAGCAAACGACCTGGTCGACGCTGCAGTGTTGCCCTCGGGCGACATCCTCGTAGCGCGCAACTTTGGCTCTACCATTTCGTACATACAGCGAGTATTGGCCGCCGGCGCCATCGATACGGCATTTGGGCCAAACGGAAGATGCCCAGTTGTAGGCGCGGGGCTTGGACTAAGCACTATCGCCAGAATCGGCCAAGAAACGTACGTTGCCGGAGAGGGCTCGGGCTTGAACTCGACCGGAGCCTCACTCTATCGGATTGATATACCTTGCGCCGTCACGAGACAGTATGTCGCGCCCGCGGCAAAACTTACAAACATCACGGGCCTATTTGGAACAGGAACGCCAATTGTAGGCGGCTACAGTGAATCGTCTTGGACCTTGACAAGACTCTCTGGTTTCGAAGCCAACGTCCTGGTCCCAAACGCATCCTGGGGTGCGAGCGGATACGCGAGTGGAACGCCGCGTGGCGGCGTCCATGGCCTAATTGAAGGACCAAGCAAGGATTTGCTCATTACCGCCGACGGGTCCGACGATTTTGCGCTTCAGTCGATTTCGAAAGAAGGCTTTCTCGTCGGCCAGGGTGTTCGGAACCAGGGTTCCTTCGCGGGAGGCATCGTCGCCAATGGCGAGTTTGCGCCGGTCAGCATTCGGGCAATCGACCCTCCATCCTTCTCTGTTCATCTTGCGTCGGGAACGAAGACGACCAGAGTTCCGTTCAGCGAGGTCCTCCCGTCCCCCAGTGGTCGGACCGCCATTGGAGTGTCACAAGGAGGCGTCGTGGCCTTCGCTGAAGGCCAGGGCAATCCCTCTACAGCCGCTGGCGTAGTGACTCTCGTACGATTTGGTACGGCGGGTGACCTTGTCCCAGGGTTTGGGACGAGTGGGTTTTCCACAGTCCGCCGTTTGGTTAAGTCCCAAGCGGTTACCGACGTCCGAAGGGTGCTTGCGTTCGGGGACAAGGTCTACGTCCTTGGTTCCATTTCCTACTCACAAACCCCCGCGGGACCCAGGGATCAACACGAAGGGTTTCTGGCCCGCGTTTGGATGTAATGGGACGAGGGTTCTTCCGCGAGAGCCTACGCCGCAGCGCGGCGTAGCCTCGGGGGCTTCCTGTCGGTACGCTG
The DNA here is from genome assembly GCA_043764595.1 of Myxococcales bacterium. GTDB lineage: Bacteria > Myxococcota_A > Polyangia > Polyangiales > Polyangiaceae > JAAFHV01. The sequence goes on from JAYUKI010000957.1 coordinate 1,493, forward strand.
ATGGGCCGCGGCTCGTACGTGGTCCTATGCTCGCTCCCTCTTCCCCTTCCATTCCCGAGTCTCTCGAGCGTGCGGCTCGCGTGGTCTCGGTGGCGCCGCACTTACGCCGTATGTTCGGCCTGCTTCCTCAGACCGTGCGCATCGACGGGGTGCTCGTCGGCGACGTGGAGCGGCTTCCTTTGGCGGCTCGGCAGATCGTGAAGCTTGGGCTTTTGGGTTGCCAAATGCGTCTCGGGGAGCTTCGATTGTCGAACGAGGCGGGGCCCACGTCGCTCCTCTTGTCGGTCGGGGAACGGTCTCTGGCACTTGGGCCCGCCGAGCTCGCGCGCGACCTTCGTAGCCTCGTGCCCACGCTGCTCGCGGGGCTCTTCGATGGCGGCGACACGGCGCATGTCCTGGAGAAGCTCGCCTTCCAGTCGTCGAGCCTCGCCACCCTGCGCAGCCTCACGACCCACATGCTCGCGTCGTCCGACTTGGACAAGGCGCTTTACCTTTTGCTCGCCGGGCTCACCTCGGGGTACGGGCTCGGACTGAACCGCGCGGCCCTCTTCGTTCGGGATCCGGAGACCGGCGCGTTCAAGGGGAAAAAGGCGATTGGGCCCCACGACGACGCCGAAGCCCACCGCGTTTGGGAGGCCATCGAGCTCGAGGACTTGACGATCGAGAGCCTGATTGCCAATTACGATCAAGGCCACTTCGATAGCCGCCTCGAAGGCCGCGTCACGTCCCTCGCGCTCTCGCCCTCCGAGTCGCCGGGCGACGAAGTGGCCTCCGTTCTTGCCAGTGAGACGCGCCTCGGCGAGGGCATCGTGTTCGCGGGGCCGGCGAAAAACGAAGGCCTACGCTCCCTCGGAGCCACACGCGACTTTCTCTTGGCCAAGCTCGTCTCGCGCGAAGGCGTGCTCGGGCTCGTGTTTGCAGACAACCTCTATTCGGGCGAGCCCATTCGCCCCGAGGTCGCCGAGCATATGGCCCTCTTCGTGGACCAAGCCGCGCTCGTCTGGGAAAACCTCTCCCTTTTGCGTCGCATCGCCGATTTGGCCATGATCGACGGTCTCACTGGGCTCTTGAACCGTCGCGAGCTCGACGCCCGTTTCGAGCGCGAGCGTTCCCGCGCCGAGCGCGCCAAAACCGAGCTTTCCCTCTTGGTGTTCGACGTGGACCACTTCAAGCGCGTGAACGACGAGCGCGGCCACGAAGAAGGCGACGCCATCTTGCGCACCCTCGGGACCATCTTGCGCGGCGGAACCCGCGTCCACGACATGGTCGCGCGGTATGGCGGCGACGAGCTCGTGGCCGTATTGCCCGATTGCGGCCCCGAACAAGCCGCCGCGGCCGCCGCGCGCATCGGTCGCACCGCGCAAGACTCCGGAATATCGCTGAGCATCGGAGTGGCCAGTTGGCCCTCGGGCTGCGAATCCCCCGCCGACCTCTTCCGCGCCGCCGACGCCGAGCTTTACCGCGCCAAACGCGACGGCCGCGGCCGGG
>JAYUKI010000958.1:0-2976 GCA_043764595.1 Myxococcales bacterium
GACGAGTGGAGAGGAGGCTCCCTCGTCGTGGTCCAAACCGGCGATCAGATCGATCGCGGCGACGACGATCGCGCCATTTTGGACCTCTTCGACACCCTCCGCGACAAGGCCAAGAAAGCCGGTGGCGAGGTGATCGCGATGTCCGGAAACCACGAAATCATGAACGCCATGGCGGACTTCCGATACGTCACGCCGGGCGCTTTTGCGGCGTTCGACGACTCGGACGCCAAACCCGCGAACGAGCAGGGCCGCACGAAGGCCTTTGCCCCGGGCGGGCCCTACGCGAAAAAGCTCGCTGCGCGTCCCGTCGTCGTGGCCATCGGGGACACCGTGTTCGTGCACGGTGGCATCCTTCCGAAGCACGTGACCTACGGGCTCGATCGCCTGAACGGCGAGGTTGCGGCGTTCTTCACCGGCACCTTGCCGTCCCCCCCGAAGATGCTCGTCGCCGAGGACGGTCCCGTGTGGACGCGCATGTACTCGGCGGCTCCTGGACGGGAAGAGTGCGTCTTGCTCGACGAAGCCCTGCGCGCCCTGGGAGCGAAGCGCATGGTCGTCGGCCATACCGTGCAACGTGCAGGCATCTCCACCGCCTGCGAAGACCACGTCTTCCGCATCGACACGGGGTTGGCGCGCTACTACGGCGGCCCAATCGAGGTCCTCGCGCTCGAGAAGGGAACCCCCCGCATTCTCCGCGAGCCCAAGTAGAGGCTCCGCGCCGGTCGTCGTTTCGGCTATACGGGCCTCATGGCAGACGAATTCCCGGTCGAGGTCGATCAACGCGGCACGGTTTCGGTCTTCACGATCGCCCGTCCCGAGCGCATGAACAGCCTCTCGCGCGCCACCCTGCGTGCCCTCGGCAAGCTCACGCGCGAAGCCATCGCGAACCCGTCGGTGAAGGCCATCGTCATCACCGGCGCGGGCACGAAGGCCTTCTGTGCAGGTGCAGACCTCAAAGAGCGCCAAGGCATGACCGAAAACGACGTCCGCGCCCAGGTCGAGCTGTACCGCTCCGAGCTCGGAATTCTCGATCGCTCGCCCAAGCCCGTGGTGGCCGCGCTGAACGGCGTTGCCTTTGGCGGAGGCCTCGAGCTCGCACTCATGTGCGATCTTCGCGTGGCTGCGCCGCACGTCGAGGTGGCCCTTCCCGAAACGACACTAGGCATCATTCCGGGCGCCGGTGGCACTCAGCGCCTTCCGCGCGTCATCGGTGAGGCCCGCGCGAAAGAGATGATTCTCCTCGGGCGCCGCCTTGGTGCCGTCGAAGCGCTCGCGTGGGGGCTCGTGAACCGGATTTCGCCAGAAGGCGTCTCGGTCGTGGACGACGCCGTTGCCTACATCGCCCCCATCGCCGAAGGTGCTCCCATTGCCCAAGCCGCCGCCCTCGAAGCGATTGACCGCTCGTTCGACACCACCCTCGAGCTCGGGCTGGAGCTCGAAAAGGTGAGCTACGACAAGGTGCTCGTGAGCGAGGATCGGCGGGAGGCCCTCACCGCGTTCGCGGAGAAGCGCCGCCCTCGGTTCGTTGGTCGCTGAACCGTCGTCGCTGCAGCGAGGCGCGGATGGATCTCGATGGACCAGAGGCCAAGTCTTGTCCATGCGGTCGACTTGACGGGAACGCCGCGAACAGTAACGCTTGTTCTATGAAGGTGAGATCCGTCCCGACTACCGCTTTCGTGATTCTCGGCGCGCTGGCGCTGATGGGCTCGGGCTGCGGAAAACAGCTCGATGCGCCACCCGCACCGCCCTTTAAAGTCTCGATCAAAGTCGACTCGGACCCGAACCACCCCCTCGCTGGCGCCCGCGTCCTTCATCAGGAAAAGGAGGTTGGGCTGACGCTACCCGATGGTCGCGCCCTCGTTCAGCTCAAAGGCAACGAAGGAGACATCGCGCAGCTGGTCATAAAGTGCCCGGACACCAACCAGCAGCCCCCGCCCATCACGGTGGCTCTACGCCGCCTCGCCGACCAAAAAATGGCCGAATACTCCATCCAGTGCCCACCGCTCGTGAGGCGAGTGGTCGTTGGAGTGCGGGCCGACAATGGCCCAAATCTGCCCGTCGTCTTCCTCGGGGCCACAGTCGCTCGGACGGACGCCTCGGGTGCCGCCCATTTCGCTCTCGACGTAAAACCGGGTGAGCAGTTCGAGGTCCACCTAAAAACCGACGATCAACCGAAGCTTTCGCCCAAGAATCCGAGCCGCAGCTTCGTCATGCCCCCGAGGGACGAGGTCGTCGTCTTCAACCAGGCGTTCGCGCTGGAGAAAAAGAAGGTCGTCTACCACGGGGTCGCCAAACCAACCGGACCGAAGCCGATCGGGCTCAACAAGCTCTGAGAATCGTTGCGTTTTCATCGAAAAGGCTGCCCCATGGTTGGGCGGTCTTTTTCCGTTTGTGGTCGCTGGAGCCAGGTTCCGCGCAGGGCCGTTTTCCACAATCACGGTACGGATCCATTGCCACCGGATCAGGAAAAGACCATGGGTGAATCCATGTGGATCCTGCGATTCGCACCTACATTTTGCCACAAAAGTAGCCAATGTTCGCGAAATCTCCAATGATTCCATCAGCTCTCTTCCCGCTCCTGACCGCGCCGGCCGAAAATCGAGTTGGCACAAGACGTGGATATAGAGAATCCGTGCAGGCGGCCTCGCCTCACTCCTCCACCACCAAGCTCACCGGAAGGAGGGCTCCCATGTCGAAGCGCAAACCTCGAATGACCACTCTGAACCGTCGCCGCGCTGCAGTACTCGTCGAGTACGCACTGCTGCTGACCTTCGTGGCCGTTCCCACCATGCTCGGCATCACGACCGGCGGCATTCGGATGCTCGCCAGCTACCGCGCCTCGCGCGCCCAGATTCTGGCACCCACGCCTTAGTGGCCCCGCCATCACCCAACGTCAACTACGCAACCAACCCAACCGCCTCGGAGTCACCATCATGAAAAAGATCACCCTTCGTAACAAGTCCCGTGGCGCTTCGA
>JAYUKI010000959.1:0-2976 GCA_043764595.1 Myxococcales bacterium
GCCCTGGTTTTGCCAGAGCTCGTTCCATTGGCGGCCATAGGCGCTCACCATGAGGTCGGTGTCGCCGTCGCCGTCGATGTCGCACGCGGTCACGCCATATGTGGCGCGGCGAATTTTGCCTGCGAGGAACGCGTCTTTGTCGGGTCCACCGGCTTGCACGCGATCCCGCAAGAGCCCAGAAGCCTTCCCGACGTCCGTGAACGTTCCGTCGCCAGTGCCTTTGTAGAGGTAGTTTCCGGCTCCTTGGATTCCCGTCGAATAGAAGGTTCCGACGTAGACGTCGAGGTTTCCGTCCAGGTCGGCGTCCAAAAACGACGCCGAGGTCGTGGGCAATCGCTCGGCTTGGAGGTCGCCCTCGGGGCCGAACGTGAAGTGCCCTTTTCCGTCGTTCAGCCGAACCTCGCTGCGGTCGTTTTTCGCTGCGGCTTCTTCTTTTCCATCGAGGTACGTTCCCTCGAACGCATCGAGATCTCCGTCGTTGTCCACGTCCCCGAAAACGGTGAAGTGGGCGAGGCGCCCCGAGCCCGAAGCCTCCCTGGAGTCGAGAAGTCCGCTCTTCGCCGTTTCGTCGACGAACTTCCCGCCCCGGTTCATGAGGACTTTGACCAGCCCGGCCCGCTTTCCTCCGAAGTCGTGAATCACGAGATCCGCGAGACCGTCGCCATCGAGGTCCGCGGTCGTGACGCGTCCACCGGTCACGTCGGTGAGGCCCATTTCGGCCGTCGCGTCCACGAAGTGCCCACTCGCCGGGAGGGGCGTCGGTGGTTTGCAGATGGCCGGGGGCTCGACCTCGGCCGGCGGTTCGGGTGTGACCGGTGCGGCTGTCGAACAGGCGACGACGACGAACGGCAAACACACGAAGACAAACGAGCGAAGGGCGAAACGGCGCATGGATCGTCAGAGTAGCGCTTCGCACGCCAGGGGAGAGCAAATGTGCCTCCGTAACGCGGACGAGACGGCGGGCCTGGATTTCGCTGCCACCTCGCGGTTCGAGGCCCCACGCGTTCGCCAGGAATCCGAGGTAGGCTCGTGGCCATGCCAAACGCTCTCCATCGCGGCGCTCGTGCGTCCCTCGTCCCCGCAATCCTCGCGACCGTCCTGCTCGCAGCGTGTGGCGGCGGTGGCGCGCCTTCCAAGTTTCCTCCGCGAGCGGAAGGGTGCGAGGTGAAGGTCTTCAAAGACGCGCCCAGGCTCCAGACCGAGAACATCGGGACGGTCGTGGCCGTCTGCGACGAATCTCTGTCCGACGACGAGTGCGTTCGTCAGCTCAAAGACGAAGTGTGCAAGGTCGGCGGTGACGTGGCCTGGGGAGTCCCGGACAAGCCCACCTTGAAGGATGGCAAGAAGCGCCTCAATGGGCGCGCCGCCCACACCGCGGACCCCGCGAAGAAGTAGCCCTTACGGGCGAGCCTCTGCCGTTACTTCTCGAGGCAATCGAGGATGGCCTCGGACGTAGTGGCGGCGAGCGCGCATTTGGCCTGTCGCGCCTCCACCTCGTCCGAACAGGCAAGCGCCTCGGGGTCGGACTTCGCCGAGCGAAGCGCTGCCGCTACCTCACCTGCCGAGGCATCGCTTTCTTTCGCCGAGAGCTCGGCGAAGTGGCGCACGAGCGCCTCGCAGTCGGCCGCCGTAGCCCGCTTCCGACAGGCAAGAAGGCCGAAGCCGAGCACGGTCAGGGCAGCGCACCGACTCAACGCGTGCACTGGTCAACCTCCTTGACCGTATTCGCCCCGCGGACGCACGTGAGCATTCGGTTCGTGATGCGGCGCCCCACGCACCCCTTTAGAAGCGGGTCCATTTCGGCACGCACACGCGCCTTTTCCTTCTCGACGTCGGCGGGTGGCGCGCTCATGGCCTTGATTTGAAGCTCGACGTTTTTGTCGACGATGAGCTGGCATTCGCTCTCCGTCGCGGGGTGTCCACACCCCAAAACTGGCAAACCGAGGCCCAAAACGATGGCAAAGACCGCGAATGGCGCTTTCAAGGAAGACATGCGCCCCAACTCCTACCGCGTCTTTGCCCGTGACGCAGCCAGCTCACGCCAAAGGCATGGCGGTCCCACGATCCACTGGAAAAATGGGAGGCATTCCGGTGGCAAAGGAATGCATGAATGCTACACATGAAAAGAGATGCTGCGTGTGGCCACTCCAGAAGAGTATTTGCAGAAGGCGATCGCGGCCAAGACCGCGCGGTCTCGCAGTCTCTTTGCACGACGCGGTTTGGCGGCTCGCTCTCGCATCGACAAGACCACCCACACGATGCTCCTCCGCCAGCTCTACCTGGCGCATTTCGAGGCCGAACGCTTCGAAGAAGCCCTCGACATCGCCAAGCAGGCCCTCACGCTCGATGTCCTTCCCGACGTGCTCTCCCAAGATGCGGCTAGGGCAGCGGTCCTTGCGGGCCATCTGGACGAAGGTCTCGAGCACCTCCGTGCGGCTGCGCGAAGGGGTCCCGCGTCGCGAAGGCCATTCCACCACTGGACGTTGGGAAGCATTCTCTACTTGGCAGGACGGTACCGCGAGGCTATCTCGGCCCTCGAGCGCGCAACCCGCTGGGGCACGACGGACAAGCCTCTTTTCCGCGGTCACCTCGCCTTGGCCAAGCTCGGCGCCAAAGAGCTCGTGCCCAATCTGGACGACCTCGTTCGCGAGCTCGCCGAGGCTCCGTGCGGCCAAGGCTACGGCCGATTCGTCCTAGGTCACTTGTCGTTCGCCAACGGCGACTGGGACGGTGCAAAAGCCCACCTCGAGGCCTTCCTCAAGAGGAGCGAATCGGGCCGACCAAGCATGCTCATCGCCCTCCGAGGCGAGCTCGCCATGGCCCGCGCCACGCTCGCCAAGATGTCCGCCAATTGACACTTGCGTCGGGGTGAGAATGGGGGAATGTGCGCCGGATGAATCCCATCCGCACTCGCACAGTCGCAGGATCCACGTTTTTCCTCGCCACGCTCGCCACCCTCGCCACGTTTGGGGCGTG
>JAYUKI010000960.1:0-2976 GCA_043764595.1 Myxococcales bacterium
ATTGAGGTTGAGCACGAACTGGTCAGGCACCACGTTCCGGCCCCGACCACCATCCTTCGCCGACGTCACAGTCGTTACCGTCCGAAAGATCAGGCCGTCGAGGGTGGACTCGATGGGCTCGCGCTGCGCGAGCTCGGCAAGGAAGGGCGCGGCTTTCGAGATCGCGCTCACGCCCTCCCAAGGACGCGACGAATGCCCGGTCTTTCCCTCGAACGTAATGGTCGCGTGGATGGATCCGTTGCACCCGAGCTGCATGCGGTTGTCCGAGGGCTCGAGGCACACGGCGAGGTCGACCGCGCGCAGCTCGGGATCTCCGTCGAGCACCGGTCCGAGCTCGTTCTCGGCATAGGGCCCCTCTTCGCGTGCGTAAAAGACGAGCGTAACGTCGACGTCGAGACGCGAGGCCGCCCGCTCCGCGAGCACCACCATCACGGCAAGGCCACTCTTCATGTCGCTCACGCCCGCTCCGAAAATGCGACCTGGCTCGCGCCGCGCGGGTCCATTTTCGGTGCGCACGGTGTCCGTATGGCCGCAGAGAGCCACGTGCGGACGTCCGCCTTTCTTCACGAGAGGAACGACTATCGAGTCTCTGGTGCGACGAATGGGCCCCGCAAGCGGAAGCCTCGCGAGCCGCTCCTGCAAAGCGTCGCAGAGGACCCGCTCTTCGCCGATGGGCGAATCGACCGAAACGAGCCAAAAGAGAACGTCGTCGAGGTGCGCGTCGATGGATGGAGGAACGCTCATACGGGCACCGCGAAGTCGCGAAGAGCTTGGTTCAGGCTCGTCTTCTTGTCGGTGCTCTCTTTGCGCTGCCCAATGATGAGTGCGCACGGAACGCCAAACTCTCCGGCAGCAAAGCGCTTCGTCCGCACGCCGGGGATGACCACGGAGCGAGGAGGAACGACCCCGCGGTGCTCCACGGGCTCGCTCCCCGTCACGTCCAGGATCGCCGTCGACGATGTGAGCACGACTCCGGTGCCAAGCACGGCCTCGCGACCGACACGAACGCCTTCGACCACCACGACTCGCGAGCCCACGAAGACGCCGTCTTCGACGATGACCGGACGCGCCGAGGGCGGCTCGAGAACGCCTCCGATTCCGACACCGCCCGAGAGGTGCACGTCTTTGCCGATTTGCGCGCACGAGCCGACGGTAGCCCACGTGTCCACCATGGTGCCTGCCCCCACACGGGCGCCGATGTTCACGTAGCCTGGCATGACGATGACACCTGGCTCGCAGAATGCGCCGTACCGCACGACGCCTGGCGGAACGACGCGGACGTTCGCGCGAGCCAGGTGCTTTTTCAGAGGGATTTTGTCGTGGAACTCGAACGGCCCCACTTCGGACGTTTCCATCTTGCGCACGGCGAAATAGAGCAAGATGGCCTTCTTCAGCCACTCATTGACCTTCCAGTCGTCGTCTCCGTCCGCCGGGGGCTCGGCCACGCGGTACGCGCCCGCATCGAGGCCGGCCAACGCACTGAGCACGGCGTGCTCGTAGGGTACTTGGGCGAGTAGGGAGCGGTCCTCGAACGCGGCGTCGACTAGCTTCTGGAGACTCTCCGCCCGGGCTGCGAAATCGGATTCGGTCATGGCGCGAAGCCTACTCGGGCACGTCCGCCGCGACAATCGAGCGGACACTGGATACGGGCGCCCTGAACGCGAGCTTCGGCACGGCACCCGCTTGGTACCCGACGCCGGCTCGTTCGGCGACCTTGGCTACGGCACCGAAGACCACGCGTGGGCTCGGTATTCGGAGGGCCATCCGCTTGCCCACTGGTGCACTCGGACGAAGAGTGATCTCGGGTCCAAGCGCGCCAGGAAGTGCGACGAAAGCCGTCCCCTTCGGGGCACCCGCGAGTGCGGCTCGGATGAGCCAAACCGCGACGGCCGGATCGGCCACGAAGGCGAGATCCTCGGGGGGCACGGCGACCAAGTAGGCGTCGTCCTTGAGCGAAGGTTCGAACACCGACGCAACAACGTCACGAATCGTAAGCTCGGTGGTCTGGCCGAGGCCTGCGCGCGACCAGAGCTCGCACACTTCGACGCATCCCTCCAAATCGGGGACGTCGTGTCCAAGAGTTCGCTCGAGGGCGAGGCGCGAGGAGACCCCCTTCCCCGTAGAAGCCGCCACGACTGCCGTACGCACGCTATCGAGGGTCGAAAACGCGAGCGTGCAGACCGCCGAGTCGGGGCATTCGGCGGCATGCAGGTGAAAGTAGGCTTCCAGCGACTCGAGCCCGGACAGAAGCTCGGGCAAAAGGTCGACGACCACTTTTTGGCCGACCCTCGGGCTTTTCACGAGGTGCTCGGTGTTGCGAAGGGCCACGAGCGCGTCGCGCGCGGCGCTTGGCCCGACGTGCCCACATGCCACGGATTGTCGCTGGGTCATTGGGTCACCGAACAAACGAAGGCCGCGTCTCGTGGCCCCCCACGCGACACGGCCCGTTTACTGCGTCCAGCCTAGCGCTTTCCGGCGGTCGTGCCGCTTTCTTTTGCCGAGGCCTGCACTACGTCGGCGAATTGCCGAGCTTCGACCGATTCAGGCCGTGGGCGCGACTTCGGAAGCCGCGAAGTAGTAGGCGATTTCGCCCTTCGCGTTGTCGAGCGAGTCCGAGCCGTGAACGGCGTTTTCGCCAATGCTGGCGGCGTAGAGCTTGCGGATGGTGCCCGCTTCGGATTTCGCCGGATCGGTCGCGCCCATGGTCGCGCGGTAGTCGGCGACCGCGTTTTCCTTCTCGAGAACGGCGATGACCACCGGGCCGCGTGTCATGAACTCGCAGAGCTCACCGAAGAACGGGCGAGCCTTGTGGATGGCGTAGAAGCCCTCGGCGGCGGAGAGAGAGAGGTGGGTCTTCTTCACGGCGACGAGGTTGAAGCCTTTGTCCTCGAGGAGGGCGAGGATGGCGCCCGCCTTCTTGTTCTCGACGGCGTCCGGCTTGATGATGCAAAGGGTGCGTTCGACGGCCATGACTGC
>JAYUKI010000961.1:0-10192 GCA_043764595.1 Myxococcales bacterium
GAGGCCTTCTTCGCCTCGTTCCGGATGGAGTCCCCCGACGGCAAGCTGCACCTTTTTTCGGGAACGGCGACCGAGAGCTACACCCGCCCGCGCTACACGGCCGGAGACGCGCTGGTCTTCGGAAAAGAGAGCGTGGGGCTCTCGGAAGAGCTCCTTGAAGCCTACCGCGATCGGACCGTCGCCATCCCCACGATCGGCGCCGTACGGTCCCTCAACTTGGCCAACGCCACCGGAATAGCCCTGTTCGAGGCGCTCCGCCAAGTCGGCACGTTCGACGACACGTTCGTTGGTTGAGCCAGGGCAAGTCCCAGCTCACTTCACGCGCACGGGCATGATCTCGGTCGAGAGCTGAACTTCGTTCCCAAGGCCATAGTAGTAATACGCCGGAGTCGAGATCTGGCGCAAAAGCGAGAAGAGCCTGAGTCGCACCTGGGCGAAGAACCCCGCGTCTTTCGCGAGCATCGCGTTCTCCTGGGACACATGAACAATCCATTTGTGCGGATCGACCGGTAGGTCGATCTCGTGGTGGCTTGCGAGTTGCTCGAGCACCTTCTCGACATTCGGCTCTTCCATGAAGCCGAACTGAATGGTCACGCTGACGATGAATCCGCGCTCCTTCGACTTCTGAAAGACGGTCACGTGGCATCGTTCGTCGTGGACGTACGGAATTTTGCGGTGGATCACTTCGACGAAGATGAGATTCTTCGGAAGGAGGCCGAGTCGATCCCACAAGAGCTGCATCAGTGCGGGCGAATTGTCGCTCGCCGACTTCAGCGGCTTCGGAACCATGACGATGGAATTCCGGTCGAAGAGAGTCGCCGTGTCCTTCAGCGCCACGAGCTCGTTCATGGTCATGGTCTGCTTGCCGGAGTACGCCGCGAACGTAGCTTTGCGTCCCCAGCGCCACGTCGTCATCACGCCAAAAAGAAGCATTCCGAGCGCGAGTGGGATGTACCCGCCCTCGAAGAATTTGAGCGAATTCGCCGTGAGGAACGACGCGTCGATGACCCCGAGTGGCAAGAAGACCAAAAGAATGACAGGCCAGCTCCACTTCCAATAGAGGCGAGCCACGGCCGTCATGGCAATCGACGTGGAGAGCATCACCCCCGACACCGAGAGTCCGTAGGCAGAAGCGAGGTTTGTGCTCGATCCGAACTTCAATACGAGCGAAATGCACCCCACGTAGAGTGCCCAATTGATGAAGGGCACGTAGATCTGACCGGCGTGCGCGTGGTGGGTGTGCACCACGTGGAGGCGAGGGAAGAGCCCCAGCGCCATCCCCTGAGTCGCGAGCGAAAAGGCGCCCGAAATGAGGGCTTGGGAAGCGATCACGGTCGCACATGTGGCCAGCACGACCATGGGCACCAGAATCGTCGCCGGCACCATGCTGTAGAACACGTTCGAATGGGCGATGGGGGCGCCGCCGAGCAGGTAGGCGCCCTGACCTAGATAGCTCGCGACGAGAGCCGGATACACCAGCGTGACCCAGCTCAGTCGAATGGGCTTCGGCCCGAAATGCCCCATGTCGGCGTAGAGAGCCTCGCCGCCCGTGATGGCGAGGACGACGCCGCCGAGCAGCTTGAGCGAGCCACCGAACCCGAGCGCACGGAGAACACTGAGCCCGAGGAGCGGGTTCAGAGCGCCGAGAATCTCCGGATGTTTCGTCACCTGGACGAGACCGAGCACTCCAATCGAAGAAAACCAACAAAGGATGATTGGGCCGAAGACCCTGCCCACTTTCGTGGTCCCTTGGCGTTGGATGAGGAAGAGCCCGGAGAGTATTCCGATGGTGATTGGAACGACGAACCTGTCGAACGTCGGAGTGACGATCTTCAACCCTTCCACGGCCGACAGAACGCTGATGGCGGGCGTGATGATGCCCTCGCCGAAAAGAAGGCCTGCTGCAAGAATGAGGAGCCAAAGAAGAAAGCCCAGGCCCCGCCGCTTGTGCTTGTGGACGAGCCCATAGAGGGCAAACGTGCCTCCTTCTCCGTCGTTGCCCGCGCGCAACACGAAGGTCAGATACTTGAAAAGCACCACGAGCGTGATGGTCCAGAGGACGAGCGAAATGCATCCGAGGACGTTTTCGTGCGTGGTCGGAATGGCCCCGTGCCCGAAGAAGATCTCGTTTATCGCATAGAGGGGGGACGTGCCAATGTCACCATAGACCACCCCCATCGCGCCGATGGTGAGAGCGACGACGCTCCCTTTGGGCGCGTGCTCGTCGTCGTACGTCGGGACCATGATCCAACGACTCTACATGGCCTTCGGAGGGAGAGGCGCACCCATTGACCGCACCACGGAGTCGCCCCGACTCCGAATGGGCGAGACGAATCTTTTGCGCCTCCGGCTCTCGGTTCCGCGCAGCGTTGAGGTCCCTCGAGACTTGGAAATGTGGTCGAATGTAAGCGCCCAATGGACCGGCAGGCCGCGACCTTCGCCCCTCCGTTCCGTCACTCGAACGCGGCAATCCCCGTGATGTGCTGACCGAGCACCAACGTGTGAATGTCGTGGGTGCCTTCGTAGGTGTAGACCGTCTCAAGATTGCACAAGTGACGCATGACGGGATACTCGAGCGTAATCCCGTTTCCACCCAAGATGTCTCGGCACATGCGCGCCACGTCGAGGGCCATTCGCACGTTGTTCCGCTTCATCATGCTCACGTGCTGCGGAAGCACCTTCTTTTCCGCCTTCAAGCGGCTCGTCTCCACTACGAGGAGCTGCGCCAGCGAGATTTGGGTGAACATCTCGGCGAGCTTGGCCTGCACGAGCTGGTGGGCCGCAATGGGCTTCCCGGCAAACTGCACGCGGTTCTTCGCATAGTCCACGGCACAATCGAAGCAGGCTTCGGCCGCTCCGATGACGCCCCAAGCAATGCCGAACCGTGCCGACGTGAGTGTGGACAATGGGCCCTTCATGCCCCGGACGTTCGGCAACATCGCGCTCTTCGGAATGCGCACGTCCTCCAAAATAAGCTCGCTCGTCACGCTCGCGCGGAGGCTCATTTTCTTGTGAATCAGACGCGCCTCGAACCCTTTGGTGTCCGTCGGCACGATGAAACCGCGGACTTCGCCGGTCGTCCCGCCGACCTTCGCCCAGACGATGGCGAGCTGGGCGAGGTTGCCATTCGTGATCCACCGTTTCGTGCCATTCAGGACGAAACTGTCTCCGTCGTCGATGGCGGTGGTGATCATTCCACCGGGGTTCGAGCCCCAGTCCGGCTCGGTCAGCCCGAAACAGCCAATGATCTTCCCTTTGGCCATTTCGGGGAGATACTTCTGTTTCTGCTCCTCCGACCCGAACGTATGGATCGGATACATGGCGAGGCTTCCTTGCACGCTCGCGAAGCTTCGAATGCCGGAGTCCCCGCGCTCGAGCTCTTGCATCGCGATGCCGTAGCCCACGTCCGAAAGACCCGCGCAGCCATATCCCTGCAGGTTGCAGCCAAGGAGCCCGAGCTCTGCAATCTCTGGGATGAGCTCCTTCGGAAACGTGCCGTGCTCGAAATGGTCCCCGATGATCGGAAGGACTCGAGCATCGACGAATTTTCGCACGCTGGTCTTGATGGCGCGTTCTTCGTCCGTGAGGTGGCGGGAGAGCTCGAAAAAGTCGGGCATGGTGACGGCGTAATACCACGCCTCGTCGTAGGCAAGCCTCGAGCGGGCCCTCGAGCGCCGCAAACGAGCTTCTCAGCCGAGCCTGAGGTCGCGACGCGTCAACGGCGTCAACGTTGGATGCGAATGGTCGGGCTTGCTCCCGTGAACTCCGCACGCATCGTGATCTGTTCTCCCGACTTCGTCACGATTCGCTCTCCACGCGACTCGCCGGTGGGGTCGAACATGAACCGGACGTCGTGAGGGCCCGGATCGAGGGCGACGCGCGTCGGGGTCTTTCCTCGGGCGACGCCGTCGACCGTCACTCTCGTACCGAGCTCTCCGAGAAGCACGAGCTGGGCGCGAGCCACCGCTGGCACCACTTGGGGCGTGGCGCTCACACGCGGTGCGGCGGTCGCGGCGGTCGCGGCGCTCGCGGCGGTCGCCGAAGACGAAGTGGCCACCACCACCGAAGCCATCGGTGCCGACGGAACCATGGTCGGTGCGATCGCCGCGTCAGCCTCGTGGGCCTCGACCGCGCCCGCAGAAGCGTCGGCGCGCTGGCTCGAAGCGCCGTCACGGTTGTCGTTGACGCGCTCGTTCACCCGCAAGAAGACCACGGCCACGGCCGCCACAGCGACGAGCGCCACGACCGCTAGGAGCTTGTTTCCACTCGGTTTTACGGCGTCTTTGGGGCCTGGCTCCGCGGGTCGGGCAGGGGTCTCGATGGGCCGCGTGGCAATGGTCTCGGTGCGCTCGGGCGCCTCTTCCGGAGGCAAGGCCTGCGGCGGCACGCTCGCGAGACGGCGGGTGCTTGGTCCCGCGTCCAACGCCGCTTCTCGCGCGGCTTCCTTGGCGAGATCGCTTCCAGTCCGCGCGGCAAACGTCTTCGTGAACGTAGGCTCTTCGCCCGGCTCTTCGGTGAGCCTTCGGGTACCTGGGAACGAAGACTCGGGAACGCCCGAGCCCGGCTCGCTGGCCTCGCGGACGGCTCGAACGCGCTCGCCGAGCTTCCGTGCGACGTCCTCGGTCTCGCGGCCCTTCAAGAAGCTACGGAGCGCACGGCCCAACTCGTCCGCCTCTTGCTGACGCTCTTTCGGATCGAGGCTCATTGCCCGGGCGAAAGCTTCGTCGAGCGGCGCAAGATCCGGGTGAGCATCGCTTGGCTTGGGGTGGGGAGCGGCCATCGCTTTTTCGCACTCTTCGAGCGACCCTCGGCGGAATGGCGCGCGCCCCGCCCACGCTTCCATGAGCAGCACGGCGAGCGCAAAAACGTCGGTCGGAGGGCCAAGCTCGAGTCCCTCCATTTGCTCGGGCGGCATGTGGCCCGGAGAGCCAAAAACCTCGTGTCCGGACACTCGGGCGGGCGCCGCAATGCCGAAATCGATGAGCTTAACCTGGCCCTCTTCGTCCACCATCACGTTGCGCGGGGTGATGTCCCGGTGAACGACCCTCATTCGCCGGTGCGCGTAGTCGAGAGCGCGGCAGACTTCGGCGCCGAGGTACGCGCCTTCTTCCGGCGAGAGCCCCACGCGCTTGCCCGCGGCTTCGCGGTCGGCCTTCATGAGCTCGGCCACGCTCACACCGGCGACGAGCTCCATCGCGAGGAAGTACACTCCCTGTTCGACGCCGAGCTCGTACACGGGCACGATGTTCGGGTGGCTGAGCGCGACCGTGGTCTTGGCTTCGTCCACGAACCGCCGCACGAACTCGCCGTCGGTGGAGAGCTCGTCGCGGATTTGTTTCACGACGAGCTTCTTCTCGAAGCCCCCCGCACCCTTCAGCGTCGCCAACAAAACGCGCGCCATTCCCCCACGGGAAAGCTCGCGCTCGAGAACGTATTTGCCGAAGGGCCTCGGGTACATGGGCGTTTCGCGACAGCGCCGCGTTTTCGTAAAGGTACCTTACCTCAGAACCAAACCCCCAGATTTCCCCGAATGAGTGCTCTGCGCCCCTAGTTCGAGCAGGTGACATCCTCGGCTCATGGGTTCACGCTGTAATCTGCCTGACCTGCGCGCGGTTCACCGCTCGCAAAACGCCAGCCTTTCCTTTCCGAAAAAGGGTCGTTTCTCGTGGGCCGAGTCGCTCGTACCGACGAGGGTCGCCACGTCGCACCGACGACCTCGTAAGGCTTCGCGTACGCTCTCGTGCTCACAGCCCGGCAGAGCGGCCGCTCCTCGGGGGCCACATCGGCTTGGCCGTCCCCTCCCTTTGGTGGAGCGGAGCCTCGAACTGATGGTGTCGCCAAGCTCCTTGACGAAGTGCCCTCACCATGATGAGGGCGTTTTAGCGCAAACGGGCGCTGGCCTACGTATTGCGTAACAGCCCATTATGCACACCCGAGAAAACGGTTCCGTTCGGTTCATCACCAGGACTTCCTCGGAGGCGGGCGCGACGCCCATCTTTCGGAGCCGTCCCGACACCGTCCAGGCAGACGCGGACGCCCAAGATACGGTTCAACGGTCGACCGTCCCCGGTGACCGCATGCGCCCGTCGACTGCGGCGCTTACGGGAATACTCGGAGCGTTCGCCGCGGTATCCACGCTGAACTTTCTCGTGCCCGCGGGCTCGGCCGGCTCGGTCGGTTGGCTCGGTCGCTCGCTTCTGGTGGGTCCGGTCATGGCGTACGGCGTCGCGTACGTGGGCGCCGGAGCCCTGGGCGCGGTCGTGGGCCCCTCTTTCGCGACACTGACACGCCGGTTGAGCTCGTGGCTCCCGCTCGCGTTGTGGGCCTTCGTCGTCTTCGCCAGCGTCATCACGGTCGGGCTCGCGTTGGTTCAGGTCTACGGCTCGAGCGTCGGCCTCGGCCATGTCTCGGGAGCCTTGTTCGGAGCCGTCATGGCGAGCGTGGCGGCGTATGCCCTCGTCGCGACGTTCAAGCTTCCGCTCCGCCGCCGCGCGGTCTGAAGTCTCTTCTTGGTCCTTTGCCTCTGGCGCCCTCACGCGTGTGTCGAGCGGGTGCAGCGCCGGTTTCGCCGGTCGAATCGCTCGCGGTGACGCACGGCGCGTAAGAGGTGTTGCGCGACCCCCTTGGCTCGGCAAGGCCGCCATAGGCGCTGCCTCCCGAACATGCTTCAGCCACTTCCGTGCGTTCGCGGCTGGCGCCCGGACCCATGGTCCGCACGTCAACAGGCCGCCAGGCGCGGGTTGCTTCGTGTTCCTCATGTCCGCTCCAGTGCTTGTTCCTGCGGCCGCGAGGGCCCGCGGTGGTAGCGTTCCGAAGGCCGATGCGTTTCCCCCGTGCCCTGTCGATTCTCTCGCCTACGGCCCTCCTTGCGGCCGTCGTCGCGTCGTGTTTTTCGGTCACGGGTTGCCAGCGGTCGATCGTCGTCATCGACCGTCCGGTGCGCCTCAACACCCTCGCCGCGTGCCCCGTGTCGAGCGACCGCGGCTACGGTGTGCTCTACGCCTACGGAGACTTCGAGGCCTCGACCGAGACGCCTCACGTCGAGAGTCTCTTCTTGCGCGAATCGCTGACCGAGCTCGAGGGGCTCCCGTCCGCGACGCGAGCCATCGTCGCCGACGTCTCGCAGCCCGGGGCCGGTTCGGGATTTCTTGGCGCCGGAAGGGTGCCCGAGGCCGGTCCCGTCGACGTCCTACTCCTCCCCAGAGGAATGGCGTGCCCGATTTCCACACCCCTCGAGAGGCGCACCTCTGCGGCCATCGCCGCGATCGATCCTACCCACGTGCTCGTCGCCGGGGGAACCACGGCACTCGGCCAGGTCCCCCGTACCTACATGGCGGACCTTGCCACTGGGCTGCTGACCGCGCTGCCATTCGGTCTCGGCGCGCGAAGGGTCGCGCCGACGATAACTGCGTTCGAGGCCACGCGTGTGGGCCTCGCCTCCGGAGCGCTCGTCGCCGGCGGTGCCGATCCGGACAGCTTGGCACCGCTTCGAACGGTGGAAGTCTACGCGCCGAACGTCGACGGCTCGGTCGGCGATTTCGTCCGCGAAAAGATAGAGCTCAACGACGCCCGCGCGGATCACGGCGCGGTGGTCTTGTCGTCGGGACCTTCTGCCGGTGGCACTCTGCTCGTCGGCGGTCGTGGCCCCACGGGCCTCCTTCGTTCGATGGAGGTCATCGATCCCGCACGAAGGGCCTTCCCCGGAGGCTTTGCCTCTCTCGAAGTGCCTCGCTTGAGACCCACGGTTCTTCGTCTCGCGTCCGGCGAGATCCTCGTCGCCGGCGGCGAAGACGAGGCCGGAAAGCCGCTGCCGACGCTCGAGTGGTTCTCCGCCGACGCCACGCGGTCGACCAAACGAAGGCGCGATCTCGTGGCCAGCAAGCGCCGCGCATTCGTGGCGCTCGCGACCGGGGGGGCCCTCGCCGTCATCGCCCCGGACACTCCCGATGCCACGTTCAAGAGCGTTTGGGTCATCAGCGCCGACGGCGCGCTCGAACCGGGAATACCGGTGCAAGATCTCGAATTTGTTCGACTTTTTCCAGCCTCGGATGGTGCTCCACTCCTGTTCACGGGCCGGAGGTGGCTGCGGTGGCAGCCCTGGTTCGGAGCTTTCCAACAGCTCCTCGATGCGCCCGAGCCGGTGCCGGGTGCAGGAGGGCCTGCCAACGGTTCCCTGGCTGCGCCCGATCCTGGGCTCGCCCTATGGCTCGAAGACCGCACGGACGGCTCGTTCCTGCGGGCCTTTCGCCACGGAGTCCGAGGCCCGTTCGCGCCCGTGCCGCGTCCTCTCCTCGTCAAAGACGAAACGTTCCTCGCGCCCGATCGTTTGCCTTCTCGCGACGCCTACCGCTTCGAGCTCGAACGTGGGCTCTTGCTCGGTCCTGGTGCGAGCGCGTTCCTGCCCGACGTGACGTTCGCAAAGGTGCGGATCGAGCTTCGCGTGACCGCGGCCACACCGCTCGTCGTCCTTCGCGACGAAGCCGGTGCCGAGCTCGAGGTCGGCGGCCCGTTCTGCGCGCTCGCCGGTACGGCAAAAGAGTCCCTCGTCGTCACCCGCGACGGACCGCGTGTGTCGTACGCCGCAGACGGCGGAGAGACCCGGGACTGCCCGCGTGGAGTCGATGCAATTGCCCGCATTTCCGTTGGTTTGCGTGGTTCGTCGGGCGTCGACTCGTCGGGGGCCCGAAACCTCTTCGTGCGCCGCGAGTAGCGTGGCTCAAAGGGCCTCCGTCGGCCGTGCCGTCCGTCCGTCCGTCCGTCCGTCCGTCCGTCCGTCCGTCCGTCCGTCTGTCCGTCCGTCCGTCCGTCCACTGCGCGGTCGTTCGCATGGACGCAGCGAAACCGAGCCCATACGGCGAGCCGGATTCGTGAGGTTTGGAAAACGCTTCCCCCACGACGAGGCACGAACCGCTCGCGCCGGACGCTGGTGGGGTGGGCTTTTGTTGCGTTTCGTGGCGCTCGTCTGCGCGCTTCGGAAATTTCCGAGGTAGTCTGGCCGCCATGGCGCACCCTCGCCCCACGGCAAGGCTCGAACCGACCGAGGGTACCCTCGCGTCGCTCGAGGGCCGTGGCAGCGCGCTCGCCCCGCGTCGCGAGCGCAACGCCGTCGAGACCAAAAAGCGCATCCTCGAGGCCGCCGGGGCCGAGTTCGCGGCCAAAGGCTACGACGGAGCGCGGCTCGGCAACATCGCGCGTCAAGCCGGAGCCCAGCAGGCTCTCATCCACCACTACTTCGAGGACAAGGCCCGCCTCTTCGATGCCGTCCTCCAAAACGGTCTCGACGCGATGACCAAGGGCGTCTGGGAGCTGCTCGAGCAGCTCGGCATGCGAGGCCAATCGGAGCGAAAGAAGCACGTCACCCCCGAAGACATCCGCACGCTCTGCCAAGCCTTCATCGACGTTCTTTTTGGCTTCTATTCGCACAACAGCGTCTTCTTGGCGATGGTCGGCCACGAGTCGCAAACGAACCGCGAGCAAGCCCACCGCGTCCTCGAGGAGAACGTGCGTCCGCTCTTCGACGCCATCGTTCGGCGCATCCGCGAGATGGGCGAAAACGGCGATATTCGTCGGGACATCGACGCTCCGAATCTCGTCCTCTCGTGCATCGCGATGTCCTCCTTCGTGTTCCAACAAGAAGGCTTCGTGAAGGCCCTGTGGCCGGCGGGTCTGGGCGCCGACGAGCTCATCGCCAAGCGCAAAGCGGCCATCGTCCAGATGGTGCTCGATCACATCCTCGTCTGAGGCCCCCGCGGATCCTCGACGTGCGTGCTTCTCTACGCGGTTAGGCGGTTCGCGTTGACGCGAGTCGACGTGCGTTCGTCCGATTCGAATGGCGCAATGCATCGCGAAATTGCGCAAAATCGCCCGAAATTGACCTGGGCGCGGACCGCGGCCGGACTATGCTCCGCCCCATTCGTCCGCCCTCGCCGCGCGATTGTCGCGCGAGAGGAATCCCAAGCGGACGACAAGCCAGAGGAGCGTCCCGTGATCATCGGAGTCCCCAAAGAGATCAAGACCCGCGAGTACCGAGTCGGCATGACCCCTGCCGGCGTGCGGAGCCTCACCCAGCGTGGCCACAAGGTGCTGGTCGAAGCCAACGCGGGCATCGGCTCCGGCCTGAAGGACGAAGAGTACGTCGCGCAAGGCGCGCAGATCGTCGGCTCCGCCAAAGAAGCGTGGAGCGCCGACATGG
>JAYUKI010000962.1:0-2975 GCA_043764595.1 Myxococcales bacterium
AACTTTCCATCATCGTTCTTCGTAGATGGAAAGCCCCTCGCAGATTATGGAGCGATTTCGATCACTTGCAGTTCGTCAAGTTGTCGGATGCGCTCTAGCTAGCTAAGAACCGATTCGGTTGAACGCCACCGCCTCCGAGAGTTTGCCAAATGACACTGCCTTCCATGCAACGCGTACTCCTTCTCCGGAAGTTCGGCGGCCCCGATGGGTTTGCCGTGGTCGAGCGACCCGTGCCCACTCCCGGGGGCGGTGAAGTGCTGGTGAAAGTGCTCGCGGCAAGCGTTCAATATACCGATGTGATATTGCGCAAAGGCCGCTATCCCGATCTCAAAGACAAGCCGCCGCTCGTGCTCGGCTACGACCTCGTGGGCGAGGTCGTCCGCGTAGGGCCCGGCGTTCATGCGGTGTCGATCGGGCAGCGTGTTGCCGATCTAACGATGACCGGTTCGTACGCGCAGTACCGGACGCTCGAAGCCAAGCGTGTCACCGTCGTCGATGCTGCGCTAGACGCGGCCGAGGCGACCACGTTGGTGCTGAGCTGGATGATTGCCTACCAGCTTCTTCACCGCGATGCGCGCGTTCGGAAAGGTCAGAAGCTGCTCGTTATCGGCGCAGGCGGTGCCGTCGGGCAAGCGCTCGTGGTGCTTGGAAGGCTCGCGGGCTGCGAGGTGTGGGGAGCGGCTCGCGCCCGACACGCCGAGCTCGTCGGCACGTTGGGGGCAACCCACGTCGACAGCGACCAGGCCGATTTCGCGAAGGTCTTGCCCGAGGGCTTCGACGTCGTCTTCGACGGCATTGGTGAGGAAGGCTTTTCGCGTGCGTGGCGCGCCGTCGGCGAGCAAGGTCGTCTGTCCGCGTACGGATTCTCCGCGGGCGTGAAGGAAAATGCCCCACTCGCGCTCCTCGGCTTTTGGCTCGCGAAGCTGTGGTGGTGGAACACGTTTTCTGGAGCGCGCGCGCGCTCGCGCACGGCGAGCTTCGTCTCCATCACCGCGTTGCGCAAGAAGCACCCCGAATGGTTCGTGGCGGATCTCGGCACGTTGCTCGGCATGCTCGCACGCGGTGAGATCAAGCCGCGTGTCGCCGAGCGCATCGGTCTCGACGCCGTGGCGGACGCGCACGTCCGGCTCGAGCGCGGGGGCCTCGAAGGAAAGATCGTGCTCGTCCCCGAGCTCTGATGTCAGCAGGCCGTTCTCCGGGGCACCTCCTGAACCAACCACGCCGACCGCGCTCGCAACGAGGTTTGCCTACGTGGGAATTTGGATCCGAAGCGCGACCACGGGTGGAGCCGCGCGTATCCTGTCCAATGAGGACGACCTTGACGCGAAGCTCGCACGCCCGTTTGGGGAAACTTTGCGCTGGGACAGCCCTTGGCGTGGTGGTGCTGCTCGTCGCGTGTACCGAGTCGGTACCCTCGATTCCCGAGGCCGGACCAGACGGAGGACTGGCCCCGTCTCGCCCACCGGATCCCGTGCCGAACCCGGTACCCACCGTGCCTCGCCCACCCTCGGCCGACGATGCCGAGGTACCCGACGATGCGGAGGTGTCCGATGCGGAGGTGCCCGCCGACGCAGAGGCTGACGCGTTCGCCGATGCCGATCCCGGCGACGCGAGCACGGACGCCGCAGACGCCGCAGACGCGCCTCCGCCCGCGCCACCCACGCCGATTCCTGCCGCGCTTCTGGGGCGTCCTGGCACCTTCACGCTCACGTGCGAGCGAAGAAAGACCGCCTACGCGTCACTCCACTGCAACACGTTCCGCTCGTCGTACACGTACGTCTGCGACGCCCAGATCGACATGGTCGGGCCCGATGCGCAGCTCACGGTGTCCGGCAACTGCACAGTGGCGACGGGCACGTCGACGTGCACTGCGGTGTATGGACCCAACTGTATGGCGAACTGCGCCTGCCCACAGAACCACCCGCTCTCCCAGCCCGGACAGCCGGCCGCGCCCACGGCATTGGTGCCGACGCACTTCGCGCGAACGTACGTGGCAGCAAGCGGAAACTGGGACAGCGCGTGCGCCATCAATGGGACGGATGCCCCGGCATGCGGGACGGCCAACAACGGGGATATGGTCTCGATGGATCGTCTCGCGGTGAATGGCAGCAAGCTCTCGTTTTCGTACGTCGGAAACCGGGCGCGCCGGTGCGGTCTCCCGCCGAGCGGCCCCAATGTCTCCTGGCGGGGAACGAGGAATCCGATCTTCATTGAGGCGCAAAGGTGCACGGCGACCTTCGAGTGATCGTCGCGTTCGGGGATGGTCAACGCCGGACGAACATGGCGTCAGGTGCCGAGCGCGATCTGGACGTCCGGGAGACCCGCCGCACGTAGGCGCGTGACGAGGGCGTCGAGCCATTGGGCGTCGAGCGCACCGAGCTCTCCTCCGCAGGGCTGCTCCGACTTGCGCGCCAGCGTGTAGAGGAGGGCGCCGCGGATGGGGACGCCCTCACGCACGAGGCCGCCGACCGCCGCGACGTAGGCGTCGACCTCGGCCGCGTGCGGCGCCTCGCCCCGCCGCGCGAAGAAGCACGACTGGACCCAGGTCGGGCAGAGCGCGGCCGCGACGCGCAGGCGCGCGAGGTGACGCGAAGGCAGGACGGGCGTCCCGTTCACGTCGAGGATCCCCTCCGCCGTGGCGCGGTCCAGCTTGAACCATACGCGACCTCCACGATCGCCGAGCTGCTGCACGGCCGCCTGCACGGGCTTCTTCCCGAACATCGAGCCGTTCGTGATGAGGATCACCGGCAGCGCGAGCTTCATGCGCTCGAGCACACGACCTACGCGCTCGACGGCGAACGGGAAGTCGGGCGACGTGGTGGGCTCGCCGTTGCCGGAGAAGGCCACGTCTTTCATCGCGGCGCCGTCGTGCCCGTTCGCGACGAGCTCGCCTCGTGCGCCGCGCGTGAGCACCTCCTCGAGCTCGGCTTCGAGGCGCTCGAGCTCGATGCGCGGGCTCTTTCCCCGCACGAGGC
>JAYUKI010000963.1:0-10185 GCA_043764595.1 Myxococcales bacterium
GGCCGAGCCCGTCAACGGAGCGACCTCCATCGCGAAGAAGGCGGAAAACACGGGGAAAAAGCGTACCGGCGCGCCTCTCCGCAACGATGCGACGACCCCGCCTCGCGAGGTCCTCGACATCTTCATCCAGGGCACGAACGTCACCGCCACCGTCGACGAGCGCCACGCCACGTGCGTCCTCCGCGATCTCGGCTCGGCGCTCTCGACGTTGCTCGCCGGCCCTCGTGGAAAAGCCATCGTGCGCTTCTACGACGAGTCGTGGGAGCTCGCCGTCGAACGTTTTGGAGCCACGGCGCTCCTCAGCGTGTACCGAGCGGGCGGTGAGCCCAAAGTGCTCGTGCACGAGCGGCCCGTCGTGTTCGACGAAGTCCGCCAGAGCGTCGTCGAGGCGCTCGGCGCGGCCATCGCGAGCCCGGACGGCCCCGCATCGCGCAAGTCCGAGCTGAAGACGGTCGAGCGACTGCTGCTGGACACCGTGGATCGTGGCGCCGGCATCGACGTCGCCCTCCCGCGCGCCGAGAACGTCGCGGTCGAGATCGACAAGGACGCGCCGATCTCGCTCGCTGCCGAGTTTTTCCTTCGCCAAGGACCGAAGACCCGTCCCCGCGGCCAAGACGAGGGACCGCGGTCGAGCGTACCCGTCGAATCGAGCGTCGAGCGCGCCGATCTGCATGCCCTTCTCTTTCGAGGACGCTTGCGCGCCGAGATTCGTGGACGCGCCGTCGAGCTCGGCGAAGCGTCGCCGTTCTTGGTCGCCGAACGGCTCCTCGAGCTCTGCAAGAATGCCCTCGCCGCCTGGGAGCGTGGTCAGGCTTTCCACGTTCGCTCGAACGGCGGAGGCCTGCTGCTCGGCCTCCGGCTCTCGGCCGATCCCTCCGGCGAAGAGAGCGTAGCCCTCGTACTCGGCTCGGCGCAGCTCGAGCGGGCCGGAGAACGTGCACTTTACACATTTCCGGCACTCGGCCTTTCGGACGTGGTCGAAGCGGCGCTCGCGTTCGGCCGTTCGCTCGTGCGCGCACTTCTGCGGCGCGATCGCGCCCAAGGCATGAACTTGCGCCTCTCCGCGTTCCGTCGGCAGCTCCGCGAGACCGAGGGAACACTCCGCGAAGCTCGCAAGACCGACTCGTTCGTGAACCCTTCGCCCGAGTCCTACCGCGCGTTCGCCGAAGGTTCACAAACGCCCAAAGGCGACGCCCAGCCCCCTTCCCGCCTCCGCTACACGCCCAAGTGGCGCGCGATGGTGCCGGGAATCGATCTCCGAGCCACATTCCTCTGCGGCGACCGCATCGTCGTCTCCTCCGCGCTCGAAATGGCGTGCCTCGATCGCTCGACCGGCGAAATGCTCTGGAAGACCCCCGCGAGCCGCGCGACGAGTGTCGTGACGCCTGCTGGCGTCGCTCGGGTGGCTCCCGACGGCGAGGTCAGCGTGCACGACTTCGGCACCGGCGAAGTGACCCTTCGCACGTGGGTCGCGCCGCGTACGTCCGGGCCCCAAGCCGGATGTGTGGTCAGCGCTCCCGGCCTGCCCCGCCTCCTCATCGTCACCGAGGGAGAGCGCCACCTCGTCGCCCTCGACCTCTTGAGCGGCGAGCCGCGCTGGCGCTACGCATGGGGAAAAAACGCGGGTGCGCTCCGCTTGAAGCGCGCCGGCAAGCTCCTCTACGTCGCCACGGGCGACACGGCGCTCACTGCGCTCGACGTCGCCACGGGCTCGGTCGTCTGGCGCGTCCGAGACCGACTCCGCTTCCGAACTTCCCCGACCGTGGACACGCATGGCCTCTACGCGATCTCGGGCGCGGTCCATGGCGCTGGGCAGCTCTCGATCGTGGACCCATTCTCCGGCGAGGTTCGCGCACAGCGGGCGCTCTCCGGGGCGGTCACGGTCGAAGGCAGCCCACTCGTCACGAACGAGAGCGTCGTCCTCACCCTGCGCGAGCGCGATGGTCTACGCCTTCTCGGGCTCGACCGCACGACGGCCGAAACACGCTTCGACACCAAGGTCTCGGTCGCTCCCGTCGGCACGTCGTGGCTCCCGGTCGACGACCTTCTCGTCGGCAACACGCCAGATGGCCAGCTCCTCGCCGTCTCGGGCGAGACGGGCGTCGTCCGATACCGGCACGATTTGGGCCGCGCGAACGAATCGGACACGCCCCGTCGTCTCGAGCCGATCCTGCGCTCGGGGGCGCTCTTCGTTCCGCACGTCGACGTGCACGTGTTCCGACCCCAAGACGGCTTCCGCCTCGGAACCGTGGGCCCCTGTGACGCGATTCCGGACCTTCTGCGGGTGGACGAAAAATGCGACGTCTACGTGGCCGAGGAGAGCGGACACCTCGCTGCTTTCGGGGCCGGCGCACGACTCTCGCTCGTACGCTGACTTTCTTAGGTCCCTGAGAAAACCGTTCGAAGCGAAAAATGGGCCCGTCGGGTGAATGTAGGACGATTCCCTTCGTCCACCCCGTGCCCATGCGTCCCGCCGCCTCACGCCACGCCGTTCAAGCCGCCTTCGCTTTCGCCCTCGCCTTCACCGCGGTGGCCTGCAGCGGCTTGAAGGAGGGCGGCGATACCGACGAGGCGCGTGCATCCCTGCCCGGCCCAACCACGTCCGCGTCCAGCCCCTCTCCCGCGCTGCCACTGGCCCCGGACGGCGGGACGACCGTAACAGCGCCTCCCTCGACGACGGGACCGGGTCCCTACGGCGCACTACCCAACGGCTATTGCTGCAGCGCGGACACCGATTGCCGAAACCGCACGTGCAGCGGCGGCATGTGCATCGACCGGTGCTCCGACGACGACGGTTGCCTGGACATGGCGGGCCCTTTCACGTGCCAAGGGGCGCTCCGCGACAAACAATGTGTCCCTGCAGCTACCGTGAAGTGCGTCCCTGCCGCGGACTTCCGTCGCGGAGCAAAGAAGCTCGGCGAGTGTTGCACGGCCACCCACGACGCGCGGGCAGGGCTCGAATGCGAGGGAGGCCGCTGCGAGGCCTTCGGCCCTTCGTCGAACCCCTACATCTGCGGCCAAGCATGCCAGAAAGCCGTCGACTGTCCCGGCGCCTTCATGTGCATCCCCGGCCCGTACGACTTCAAGATTTGCGTGCCCGAATCGACCAACAACTACACGTGCAAGTAGCTGTGTCGGTGTGAAGGATCACCGTCGGAGCTCGAGGAACGCGAGATCGCCCGGCGCACGACCAGCGCCGAGGTCGGTCACGTGGCGCTCTCGTAGCGTATGGAGAGCACGGTCACTTCGACCGGCCCCTTCGGACGAAGAACGGTCGTCGTGTCGCCGACGCGCTTTCCAAGGAGCGCCTTTGCGACAGGAGACGCGACCGAGATGTGGCGTTTTGCGAGGTCGATCTCGTCCGCGCCGACGATGCGGTACGTTGCTTCGACGCCCTCTTCGTCCTCGATCGTCACCCAGGCTCCGAAGAACACCCGCCCCTTTTGTTCGTCGGTCGGCTCGACGATGATCAGGACGTCGAGCCGCTTGGACAAGAACCGAATCCGACGATCGATCTCGCGGAGGCGCTTCTTGCCATAGATGTATTCTGCATTCTCCGAGCGATCGCCCTGGGCAGCCGCCGCCTGGACGTCCGCGGTGACTTTGGGCCTCTCGCCCCGCCAAAGCGAATCGAGCTCCGCGCGCAGGCGCTCGTGACCTGCGCGCGTGATGTACTGAGGGCCCTTCGGCTTGGGCGCCTCGGCTTCGACGTCGTCGTCCTCCGATTCGCCGTCGGGCTCTTTGGTGAAGGCTTTCGACACGCTACTTCACTTCGTGCATCAGCTTTTTGAGCGGCTGCAGGAAGAGCAGCACCAAGACGATGCCACCAAGGCTCGTGCCGACGAAGATGGTGAAGTAGCTGGCCGGCGGGATTTGCCCCCACGACTCGCCAATCGAACCGCCCACGTACTGCGCCACCGAGCTCGAGAGGAGCCACACGCCCATGAAGAGCGAGGCGAACCGCGCAGGAGCGAGCTTGGTCACCATCGAGAGCCCCACGGGCGAGAGGCAAAGCTCACCGAGGGTCGCGAAGAGGTAGCTCATGAAGAGCCAGATCCCCGAAACGCGCGCCTTGTGGCTGTTCTTCTCCAGCTCCCGAAGAGCCTTTTTCCACTCGGGCTCGGAAGCCGCCTCGAAGATCTCCGACTTCGGCTGGGCGTCGAGGGCCGTCGTGGCGCGGAGTGTGAGCTCCACTTTTCCACTGGCGATGGTGCTCGCCACGATCTTGAGCTTCTCCCCTGCCCAAACCGACTTGGCCGGACGACCATCCACGGGAGCGCCAGGGCTCTCGAGCGCGAGGTCGAGCTCCTTCAAGGTCGCGGGATCGGTGGTGAAGGCGAAACGCTCGACCTCGAACGTCTTCTCCACGGGAGCCTCTTTCGTCGCCTTCTCGGACGCTTCGGCGAAGGCCGCGACGTGCTCGAGGAGCTTCGGGTTCGAGGTCTTCTCGATGGCCTCGCGAGCCGCGAACGGCGGCATCACTCCGTGCATCGAGAGCTCCTTGGAACCCGTGTCGTACTTGAGGCGTCCGGCGCTGAGCTTCGAGAGATCATAGGTCGGGGCGGCGGCGAGGGCGACGCGCGTCTCGGTCGAGTTCTCCGAAGCGGAGCCGGCGACCATGATGACGAAAGAGACGACCATCATCACCATTGCGAAGAACATCTTGCCTGGTGTGGAGGGCTCTTTCCCCTTCTTCGCGAGAGCGCTCCACATGAGCGCGAAGAGCGGAGCCAGGGCGAAAATCATGAGTGCATTCGCGGACTGCCACCACCCGGCCGGGTACGACCACGTTCCGATGACACGATTCGTGTGGTCGACCGCCCAGAGGTTCAGCGCGTTTCCCGCCTGCTCGAAGGCCATCCAGAAGAGCACCGGGAAGAGGAACATGATGAAGATCGAGACGCTCTTGTCGCGCTGGGCGCCTCGAAGCCTCATGAGCAAGATGCCCATCGCGATGAAGATTGCCCCGAAGGCGACCGGCATGATGAGCACGATCGGCTTCGCTTCGTGGTTCAGCACCTTCGACACGTAGAGCGCGACGATGGTCGGCCCCGCCGCGAGCATCACGAACGGGTAGATCTTGCCGACCATCGCGGCAATTCCGGTCACGCCGGGCACGTCCGCGTCGTCCTTCGGCTCTTCCTTCGCCGTACCGTGATCCGCTTCGGCATCGTGCTTGGCCTTTGCTTGCTTCGCCGTGCCGGTCGTATTTCCGACCGCCTCGACGTCGGCAACGACCTGTTTTTGTCCGAACAAGAATACCAAGAGGCCAATCAACATGCCGAAGCCTGCCGCAGCAAATCCGTAGTGGAAGCCCACTTTCTCCTGGAGGAGTGGGCACACGATGCTCGACAGGAACGCGCCGATGTTGATCCCCATGTAGAAGATCGTGAACGCGCGATCGCGACGGTCGTCGTTCGGCGTGTACATCTTGCCGACCATGGTCGAGATGTTCGGCTTGAAGAAGCCGTTGCCGAAGATCAAGAACCCGAGCGCGAGGAAGAAGAGCGTGTGCGACGGGAAGGCCATCAAGAAGTGGCCAATCGCCATCAGCACCGCGCCAATCAAGACGGCGTTCCGGAGCCCGAGAAAACGGTCCGCGATGAGACCACCCGCGAGCGGCGCCAGGTAGACGAGGCTCGTGTACCACTTGTACACCCCCGACGCGTCCTTCGGCTGATAGCCGAACGAAGCCGAAACCATGTACGGAACGAGCAGCGCGCGCATTCCGTAGTAGCTGAAGCGCTCCCACATCTCGGTGAAAAAGAGAATGTAGAGGCCGCGCGGATGCCCCGTCGTTTTCGTCGCCATTGGGCGCGAGAGACGAATCGTTTAGGGCCGCGATGTCAAGGCGCTTTCGGCCAGTTCGCGAACGTCGAGACGATCCTCAGGGGGCCGGAGGAACGACCTCGACCAGTGCGGCGGCCCCTTGCGTGGCCGTCTTGCCGACTGCGAGCTTCTCCGCCGAGAGGCCGAGCTTCGCACGCGTGGCCTCGACGAACGTCGTTGCAGGCTTTTCGCCCCCGCGCATGGATACCCGAATCGAGCACCCCTCGAACGCGATGGCGGCGGCTTCGATTCTTCGACCGAGGGCCGCTTCGTCCAGCGTTTGGCCCGTTTCGCGGCGGGCCATGATGGGCGCCTTCCGCGCACGCACGCACTCGAGCTTTTCGACCGACGGGGCCACGTCTTTCGCGAGGGCGGCCATCACCTTCGTGTCGACAAGCTCCCACGAGGGCGGCGTGGCCAAGAGGCCAGCCTCCCCGAACCCTTCCACCATCGACGAAGCGAGAGCTTGGAGCGGAGCCCGTCGGCCCTCCTTGACGGGGAGACCGAAGAAGCGCGCGTTGTCTGCGAGCGACACCTTGGAAATTCGGCCGAGGTGGTCGACCAACGTGGCGAGATCCCCCGCCCCTTCCGACGCCGTCGAGAACACGGCGCCCTCTTTGCCGATCACGCGTTTCGCGGCGGCTCCGGCGTCCACGTAGGATCGCTGCATTCCGAGAAGCCAAGCCTCTGCGAACGCACGGGCCACGGGCTCCTTCGCAGCGAGCATCCCCTTCGTCATCACGGCGACGTACGGAACCAGCCCCGGAGCTTCGACCGTCGAGAGGACGTGCTCGCCCTCGTTCTTCTCGAGGAACGTCGTGGCCACATACGTGGCGTCTTTCGGCCGCTCGTCGGCCACGAGAAGCTTCACTTTGGCAAGAGGCACTTGAACGGCATCCATGCCGAAAAGCGCCATCCACTCGCGCGACGCGAGCCTCTCGCCCGCGGGGACGAAGACTTTCACGTCGACGCCCTGCAGAGGGACGCGAGGCGACGTACCAAGGGGGTGAAGGCGCTCGGTGCTCTGCGAGAAGCCGACGAGCATGAACGCCTGAGGCTCGAGAGCGCGAAGACGTTCGGACGACGCCACCAAATCGGGCAGCGAGAGGATCGCAACATCGGCCCCGTCGGCATCTGCTCCGCCGTGGATCAGGCGTGCCTCGAGCTTCTGCGGAGTGGACACGGTGGTCAGCTCGAGATCGACCGAAGGTCTCGGTGCGCGACCATCCCGGGACGCCTCGAGCGCCTCTTTGACCATCGTTCCCGGTGCGGCAAGAGCAAGGCCCAACGTGGTCACCCGCAGCGGACGATCCAAGATTTTCACGATGGGCACGGCGCCGTCCGAAGCATCGGGCGTCGCGCTCGCATCGACCGACGCATCGACGGACACCACGCTCGCGTCGGCTCCGGCGTCCGCCTTTCCCTCGTCCTGGATCACGACGAGGGGCGCTTCATGCCCCGATTTCGGCCGGGCCACCGCGAAAGCGACCAGGCCAACGAACGCGAGACCAAGCACGGCGGGAAGGATTTTGTCGCGCATCAGTGGTCCCCTTGTGGAGCGGACGGCGCAACAGCAGGCGCGCTCGCCCCCACGCCAGGCGCGCTTGCGGACGGCGCCGGTACGAGCGACCGCTCGGTACGGAACGTCGGGGATACTCCCCCGAGAAAATAGACGGTTTTCGCGAGCGTGATGGAGCCCGCGCGCGTTTGCCGATCGCCCTCTGCGACGAACACCTTCGGCAGCGCTGCGACGAAGAGCCACGCGAGCGTCATCCAGAAAAGGCCAAAGACGTCGAGCACGACGGCAAGCTTGTCGTTCGGCGACTTCATGCGTGAAAGGATCTTGTCCGAAACGAAGAGCGGCAGCCCCACCAAGAGGACAAGAGCGACGATCGCACGAAGCACCAAGATGTCGGTCACGACGCCGAACGACGCCGAGAGACCCAAAAGTGCCGTGAGAAACGCGCCGAACAACGACAGTCCGCGTGCCCAACGCACGGCCACCACCGCACCGTTCGCCTTCTTTCCGAGCGAAGACGAGCCCTTGGATAGGGTGGGTGCAGCCTTTTTCGCGGGCGTTTTTTCTTCGGCCACGGGTCGACTTAAGCCAACACTTGGGAAAGTTGCCACCTCTTTCGGCCGAGCCCGTACCTTGCGGCCATGGGGGAAGGCCCGACGCGAGACGCCCGAGGACCCGAGACGGACGACGCCGCAGAGCTCGCCAAGCTCGGATACGGCCAAGAGCTCCTTCGCGCCATGGGCGGCTTTTCGACCTTTGCCCTGTCGTTTTCAATTATCAGCATCCTGACGGGCATCTTGACCACGTTCAGCGACGCGCTCGGTCCCGGAGGGCCTCGAGGGCTCGGTCTCGGTTGGCCGCTTGTTGCCACCGGCACCTTCGTGGTCGCCCTGGCGCTCGCCGAGCTGTCCAGCGCGTTCCCCACCGCGGGCGCGCTCTACCATTGGGCTTCGCTCTTTGGCGGCCCATTTCCAGGCTGGCTCACTGCCCAAATGAACCTCGTGGGTCAGTTCGCCATCGTCGCCGCCATCGATTTCGGTTTCGCGCGGGAGCTCGGAGCCCTGACGGGAGCCCCGCCTCTGGCGATTTTCGTGGTCGTGCTCGGCATGCACGCGTTCATCAATGCGGCGTCGACGAACGCGGTCGCGAAGCTGAACGACCTCTCCGCAATCGTTCATATCGTAGGTGTCATCGCGATCGTCGGTGCGCTCCTCGCTTTTGCCGAAAAACGCCCACCCTCGTTTCTTCTCGACGCAACCACCACGCGTCCGGACGGAAACACGAGCCTTGGCTTCGCGAATGGTCTGATTCTCAGTCTTTTCACGTTCACGGGCTACGACGCTTCGGCGCACATGGCCGAGGAGACGAAAGACCCCGCGCGACGATCGCCCATGGGCATCTTGCTCGCAGTGCTCGTGAGCGCGGTCTTCGGCTACGCGCTCGCGGCCACTCTCACACTCTCGGTGAAGGACCTCGCGGCAGCCCAAGCCGACGACCACGCGGCGCTCCACGTGCTGCGGGCAGCCCTCGGACCACGCGGCGGGGCCTTGGGAATGGGGGTTGCGCTCGTCGCCATGTGGTTCTGTGGTCTATCGAGCCTCACGAGCGCGTCGCGCACGCTGTATGCGTTCGCACGAGACGGCGGTGTCCCCTACTCCGGCTTCGTCTCGAAGGTGTCGGCACGAATGACGCCCGTGGGCGCGATCGTCACGGCCGCGGGAACGTCCCTCGTGTTCGTGCTGGTGTCGTCGCTCGTCCACGAGCGAGTGTTCCTTCTCGCCGTCCAGGTCGCGACGATGGGGCTCTATGTGAGCTACGGGCTGCCGATTGCCCTCGCACTTCGGGAACGCCTCGCCGGAAGGCTGACTCGGCGCGGCCCGTTCCACCTCGGAAGGTTCAGCACGGTCGTCAGCGCCGTGGCGGTGGTGTGGTGCATAGGTGTCCTGGTCGTGTGCAGCCTTCCACCGAACGTCTCGGCAGGCATCGTGCTCATGACCCTGGGCGCCGTCCTGACCGTCGTGTGGAGGATACGCGTTCGAAGGACCTTCAAGGGGCCAAAGGTCGTCCTCGCCGACCTCGAAAGGCCCTAGCCCTCATCCAGCCCTGCGGGTCACGAGGACGCTGCCGGCGTCGACAAATGCACCAAAGCGGCGCGTGCCACGGAAATCGTGGCTCGGCCGCCTGTGCGTGCGTCAGCCTCGGGTTCAACGCCCGGGCGGCGGCTTGGCGAAGCGGGGGTCCGCAGCGGGGAACGGATTCGCAGAGTCACGTAGGCGAAGCTCGCGGTCGTCCACGAACGAGTCGCCACGCTCGGAGAAGAAGGCCACACCGATCACGCCCACGTTGCGCGCGGTGCCGGTCTGCGCGGCATACGAGTCGGCAACACGACCGAAACGGAAGGTCGCCACCTGGCTCGCGGTCTGACGAAACCCTTCGATTTCCAGGGTAGCGTGAGGATTGAGCACGTACCCGCGATGATCGAGCGCGCCGGGCTGCCCATTCACGACATCGAGCCCGTCGACGGTGCCAACTGCCTCGAATCTGTGAGCCGAGCGGTTCTGCAGGACGATGGTGTAGCGGTCACCGGCTTGACCAATAACGAGTGTTCGTTCGCCGAACCGAATCGCCTCGAGTGGGTCTCCCGAGCCATCACGAAGGGAGACCGAGATCATGCCGTTGGCCGTGGGAAGCTCGCGGAAGGTGCGTCCTTGGCGCTCTTTGAACGAGATCATCGCGTCTACGCCCGCGCGGTCGTTGTAGTGGAGCGCGGCCACGGCGAACGGGCGGTTGGCGTCGCTTCGGACGAACGAGACGTCGCGAACCTCGGACTTTCGTGC
>JAYUKI010000964.1:0-37492 GCA_043764595.1 Myxococcales bacterium
GCGGCCTCGGCGTCGTAGTTGGCGGCAGGCTCGATGGGCACCTTGATCGTAAGGACGCTCTCACCGCCGAGGGCCTTCATGGTCTCGGTGATTCCGGCGGCGATCGGATTCCCGTAGGCGTCGTCTTGGTTGATGATGGCAACCTTCCGGCACGTCGCCGAGCCGCTGGGGGTGCCGCCGTCGCCCGCTCCCGCATCCGTCGGAGGGGCGGCCTTTCCGATCCCTTTGAAGAGTCGAATGGCGATGGCCTTGGCCTGGAGGCCGTGGGACGGAGCGGTGCGAAAGAAGAAGCGCTCTCTCGCCGGCTCTACGTTCGTGGTCACGGGAGTACTGGCCGACGGCGAGATGAGCGGGAAAAAAGCGGCGGCCGCTTGCTTCTGGCCTTCGGGGGCTTGACCGCTTCCCGTGGGTCCGAGGACCACCGGAAGCTTTCGTGCGAAGAAGCCTTCGAAGTTCGCTTTGCTGACGGCCGTGTCGGTGCGGTCGTCGAGAATCTCGAACTTGACCTGCCTGTTGAGTACGCCGCCGAGAGAGTTGATTTGCGTCTGAGCCACACGAGTGGCTTCCTGCTCTCCCTTGCCAAACGCCGCGAGCGTGCCGGTGAGAGCCAGGTTGACGCCGATAGTGATGGTCTCTTGCGGTGCCGCGTCGGATGGATTCGTTCCCGAATCGACCGCCTCCGGCGTGGTGGACGAGCTGCAAGCCGCGAACGACGCGATGCCGCCGAGCGTGACCAACGAGAACATGACGAGTGATTGGCGCATGGATCTCCCTCCCGTAAGCTTTAACGAAGACTCCCACATAGAACGGTACCAGCGGCTTTCCGCGAGAGTCAATTGGGGGACGCCACCCTCCCGTTCCCCAAAACGAGCTTTCCACCGGGAGGATACGGAACAGGATAGTCTCGGCCGGTCTTGGCGGGATGCGCGCTTCTGATTGACACCCATCGAGCCTCCGTGAGAGCACGCACGCGCGCCCCGGAGCACTTTTCGCCTTCCCGAGCCCCCGCCTTACGCCATGTCCGACCTAGCCCTCCTCCGATCGCACATTGCGAAGCGCCGCACGTTCGCCATCATCTCGCACCCCGACGCCGGCAAGACGACGCTGACCGAGAAGCTTCTTTTGTATGGCGGAGCCATTCATTTGGCCGGGTCGGTCAAGTCGCGGCGCGCCGCGCGGCATGCCACGAGCGACTGGATGGCGCTCGAAAAGGAACGTGGAATCTCGATCAGCACGAGCGTGCTCCAGTTCGACTATTCGGGCGTGCACTTCAACTTGCTCGACACACCGGGCCACAACGACTTCAGCGAGGACACCTACCGAACGCTCGCCGCGGCCGACTGCGCCGTCATGCTCATCGACTGCGTGAAGGGCGTCGAGCCTCAGACGATCAAGCTCTTCGAGGTGTGCCGCATGCGCGGTATTCCGATCGTCACGTTCATCAACAAGGTGGACCGCCCGGGCAAACAGCCACTCGATTTGCTCGACGAGATCGAACAAGTCCTCGGCATTCCTTGCACACCGATGACCTGGCCGGTTGGAATGGGCCCGAGGTTCCGCGGTGTGTTCGATCGCGAAACGAAGACGTTTTACCGCTTCGAGACGGGCGAAAACATCGGTCACAAGGCGGCGATGGAGGTCGGTAGCCTTGCCGATCCGGCGCTCGCCGAGGAGATGGGCGAGGCCCAGCTCGAACAGCTGCGCGAGGAGCTCGAGCTCTTGGACGCTGCTGGAAATGCCTACGATCGCGATGCCTTCCTCGACGGAAAAGTGACGCCGGTGTTCTTCGGAAGCGCGATGAACAACTTCGGGGTCGAGCCGTTCCTCGCGCGGTTCATGGGCCTCTGTCCGTCCCCACGCACCCGCATTACGAACGGCGTCGAGATTCCCGCGGACGCCGACTACTTCACGGGCTTCGTCTTCAAGATCCAGGCGAACATGGATCCGCAGCACCGCGACCGCATCGCGTTCGTCCGCATCTGCTCCGGCAAGTTCGTGCGTGGCATGGATGTTCGCCACGTCCGTTCGAAAAAGAAGCTCACTCTGTCGCGCTCGCTAAACTTCTTGGCCCAGGAGCGTGTCACGGTCGACGAGGCCTACTCGGGCGACATTGTCGGAGTGTGGGACCCGGGGGTCTTGCGCATTGGCGACGCGCTCACCACGGGCCCGGACATCGAGTTCGACGGCATCCCGCGGTTCTCTCCGGAACATTTCGTGCGCGTGCGGTCCGCCGACCCCATGAAGCGAAAGCAGCTCAAAAAGGGCCTCGAAGAGCTGTCCGACGAGGGCGCCGTGTTGCTCCTCTTCGATCGCGACGAGAACGACGCCGAGCCCATCCTCGGAACCGTCGGTCCGCTCCAGTTCGACGTCGTGCAGTACCGGCTGAAGGCGGAGTACGGAGTCGCAGCGTTGTTCGATCGGCTGCCATACAACCACGCCCGGTGGGTCGAAGAGAGCGAAGAGAAGAAGCTCGTCCCCGAGGACATCGTGCGCCGCGGCTCGATCGCGTGCGTGTACGACGTCGAGAAGCGCCCGATGCTCCTCTTCGATACGGAGTGGGTCATGCACCGCACGCAAGAGAAGCTCGCGGGGCTCAACTTCATCGCAGCCGCCCAACCCGGACGTCGCGCCCACGGGAAGCGCTGAATCCGCCGTTCCGCGCGTTCATCGCGTGCGGGGCGAGGTTCGGCGCGGGCCGACGAGGCCCCGGCGCTCACCTCGAACCTTCGGCGCCGGGCGGGAACGGTTTGGCAGCGAAATTTCGCACGATTTCGCGGGGGGTTCTGCCCCCGGAGAGCGCGCCGAGAATGCGAAGCGCACGCGAGCCTCGAATTTTGCCTGGCCTCGGTGCGCGCGCCGAGGGTTCAAGCTCGCTGCCGAAGTTCAACCTTGGCGCCGAAGCCACACGGACCTGAGCCAAGCCCAAGGTGCCGCTGACCTGGAGTGGAAGGCACAGAGAGCTCCGTGACGCTGCGACCGACGCTAAACCGTCGAAAGCCGAAGGGATTCAACCTGTTCGGTGCTCTAGAAACACGGGCCTCGGTACGGCGTCTCGCCCGAGTGCTCGGCCACCATCTCTCCGAGCTTGTCGGCGATGAAGACGGCATGGGCTCTGTGCGCGAAGACGTACGGCAACCGTTTGCCTTGTCCGTTACGCAGGAGCGCATAGACGGCGGACCGAGCGAAGTCGTCCGGCTCGACCGAAAAGCCGAGAATCTCGGAGATCGCAATCGGGGCTACGGTTTTCCCATCTTCGGAGACCGGCGTCGTGGTGACCAAAAGCTCGGCCTTGGAGACCGAAAGCTCGAGTCGATTCACGAGGTCGAGACCTCCGCGGCGCACGAGCGGGAGCCCCATGCACGCAAGCACCGCGACCACGAAGAAGAGGCCGAAGAAGCGGAGGCCTCCGCCCACTCCGTTCGACCACACGAGCGCCGCAACGCGAGCCAGGCCCATCGTCCAACCGAGCCCAACGAGTATCGTGCCCACCGCCGAGGAGCGGGGTACGGACAGGATCAACACGTGCGTCCGTCCGGCCGCGAGGTCACGGCGCTCTTCGCGAAACACGAGGCCCTCGGACGACCCCTCGGGAGCATTGGCCAAAGCGCGCCCACACGCTTCGCAGCGAGGCGTCGCGCCGGGAGCGGCGGCCTCGGCCACGGTCTTGCACTCCGCGCAAACGACGAGCACGGACAAGTGGTACCAT
This sequence comes from Myxococcales bacterium, assembly GCA_043764595.1. GTDB lineage: Bacteria > Myxococcota_A > Polyangia > Polyangiales > Polyangiaceae > JAAFHV01. The sequence goes on from JAYUKI010000964.1 coordinate 3,707, forward strand.
GCACGCGTGGAAACCTCGAAGTCCCTCGAATCTTCCGGCATTTCGCTCGCGCCTCGCCACGGGTGGGAGGCCCTCGCCGCCCTCCACGAAGAGCACCTGCTCGCGCTCGGCGCAGCCTATGGGCGCATCGCGGAAGCCCACGGGCTCGCCGCCATCGTGGTTCACGGCGGACGCGCCAAGAAGCGCTCACGCTTCGATGACCAGTACTTCGCGCTCCGGTCCACGCCGCACTTCCAGCATTGGGTGGCCCTTTCCGAGCACGACTGCGCCATCGTCGTGTGCCCCGGCAAGACCCCCATGCTCGTGTGGCCCACGGCCCGCGACTTCTGGGAGCGCCCGCGGGTACCGACCACGACGTCCTTCGCGCAGACCCGTGCTTTGAAGGTCGAGCGCCCTTCGCTCTATGCGACCACGAAAGAGCTTCTTCCCCAGGGCAAGATTGCCTTCGTCGGAGAGGACGCCGAGGCCGCCGCCGAGCTCGATATCCCGCTAGAAAACATGAATAATCCCGAGCTCTTGCGTGAGCTCGATGCCCTCCGAGTGTCGAAGTCGACGTACGAACGGGAGTGCCTCGCGGAGGCCAATCGCATCGCCGCGCGCGGACACGACGCCGTGCGACGGATCTTCCTCTCGGGCGACGCGTCCGAGCTCGATTTGCACCTCGAGTTCCTGCGCGCCACGCGTCAGGACGACTCCGAGACGCCGTACAAGAACATCGTCGCCAAAGGGGAAAACGGCGCGATCCTGCATCACATCGCGTACCTCCGAGAAGGCCGAGGCGAAGAGTCGCTGCTGCTCGACGCGGGAGCAACGTTCCAAGGGTATTGCTCGGACATCACCCGCACGTGGGTAAAGGGCTCGAGCGCCGCTGCTTCGACGTTCCTCGGCGTGGTCGAAGCCTTCGAACGCATGCAACAAGACCTGTGCGCGGCCGTGAAGGTCGGTAACAAGTACGAAGCGCTCCACGACGAGTCGCACCGGCGTGTGTCGCAGGTCTTGGCGGACGCGAAGATCGTGAAGCTCTCCGCCGAAGAAATCTGCGCGCGCGGAATAAGCCGCATGTTCTATCCGCACGGGCTCGGGCACTCGCTGGGTCTCCAGTGCCACGACGTCGGCTGTGCGCTCTTGCGTCCGCGCGAAGACAATCCGTTCTTGCGCAACACCGCCACCATCGAGCCCGGCCAGACGTTCACGATCGAGCCGGGCCTCTACTTCATCGACCAGAAGCTCGACGAGCTACGAAGCAGCTCGCACGCGGGAGACGTGGATTTTGCGCTCGTCGACGCACTTGCGGCCCTCGGCGGCGTGCGCATCGAGGACGACCTCTACATTCGCGACGGCGAACCGGCCGAGAACCTCACACGCGCTCACCTGCCGGTGGGCGGCGGCAACGGAAAATAGAAGCATTCCAGGGAGTTGGAACGGATCGCACGTCGACACCGTCCCAAACCCGAGTGCTCTCGAGCGACGACGCAGCGCCGCCCAACGCGCGAAAGTCGAAGGGATCACCGTGTTTGTCTGCCTTAGAGCGACAAGCAGGATGACGGACCGTGGATTTCGCACGGTTAGCAAGCTGGCGCTCCTGTGTACGCGCGACGACGACGGATAGTCTTCTATCTTAGGAGGAGCAACGACGCGCAGCGCCGCTAAACGTGCGTAGGCCAACGGGAGTCATCCTGTTTGTCGCTCTAGAGCCCCTCGGCGAGGCCGCCCAGCCGTCGCGGCTCGGCCACACCCATCCACTCGCCGGACACGCGTCCGAGCAAGGGTGCATCCGCGAGGTGCCCGCGCTCTTTGAACGCGTACCCCATTCCTTCCAGGCGTGCCTTCGTGGACGCATCGAGCCCTCCCGTTTCGAAGGTCACGACGTCGGGCAAGTGCTGCATGTGAAACCGCGGTGCCGACGCGGCGGCGCCTGGGTCCTTCCCGAAATCGAGCACGTTGGAGAGCTCTTGAAGGACCGCCGTGATGATCGTTGGGCCCCCCGCCCCGCCGAGCACCAAGTCGGGCGTGCCATCCGCGCCGAGCACGAGCGTCGGTGCCATGGACGAGAGCATGCGCTTGCCCGGTGCGATCGCGTTCGCTTCGCCTTGAACGAGGCCGAATCCGTTGGCCGTGCCTGGCACCGACGCGAAGTCGTCCATCTCGTTGTTGAGCACGAATCCGCCGCCTTTGACGGTGACGCCGGATCCGTACCAATAGTTGACGGTCGTGGTGAGGGCGACCGTGTTTCCTTCGGCGTCGGCGACCGAAAAGTGGGTCGTGTGGGGGCCGGTACCCGAAGCCGCTCCGTCCACCGCGATGGCCGAAGAGGGCGTCGCTCGGTCCTTTTGGATTCCCGCACGTTGCTCCGTCGCCCACGTTTCGGAGAGGAGCCTCTCGAGCGGGAGCTTTGCAAAATCGGGATCGCCGAGCTTGGCGTTTCGCGCGGCGTAAGCGCGTCGCATGGCCTCGAAGACCACGTGGAGCTCGTCGGCGCTTTGGAACCCGAGCTTGCCAAGATCGTAGCCTTCGAGGATGTGGCAAATCATGGCGAGCGTGACGCCACCCGAGGACGGCGGTGGCATGGACACGACCTTGTGCCCGCGGTACGAAAACTCCAGCGGAGCCCGCCACTTGGCCTTGTACCCGGCGAGATCGCCCATCGTGACGATTCCCTTGTCCGCGGCCATTTGCGCGACGATGGCCTTCGCGGTTTCGCCTTCGTAAAAGCCTTTGGGGCCGTCTTTGGCGATTCGCTCGAGCGTCCGCGCGAGGTCGGGGTTCTTGAAGCTCGTGCCGAGCGCGGGCGGCTTTCCATCCGGAAAAAACAACGCCGACGACACCGCGTGTTTCTTGAGGCGTTCTCCGCCGTGCTCGAGCGTATCGAGAAACGCCGCGTCCACCGGGAACCCGTCTTTCGCCAGCGCGATGGCCGGCGCGAGGAGCTCTTTCCAGGTCTTCTTCTTGGATCCGAGCTCCCGGTAGATTTCGTAGAGGCCCGCCACGGCCCCGGGCACCCCGACCGACCGAATGCCGTCGGCCGAGTCTCGCGAGGGCTTGCCGGTCGCGTCGAGATACATGTCGCGTGTTGCAGCGCGGGGCGCAGTCTCGCGGAAATCGAGCGCGCGGAGCTTGCCTCCGACACGAGCCACGGCAAAACCACCGCCTCCGACGTTTCCCGCCGTGGGGTAGGTCACGGCAAGCGCGAACGCCGTGGCCACCGCGGCATCGGCAGCGTTTCCCCCCGAAGCCAGAATCGCTTTTCCGACGCGGGTCGCAGGAGCGTTGTCCGTGACGACCATGCCCTTCGCGCTGCGGGCCACGAGGGGCGTCGTGTAGGGCCAAGCGGCGGGCGCCCCCGCGTCGTCCGAGGGCTTGGCGGAAGCGACGGATGCGACGGGAGCAGGCTTGGCCGTGGCCGTCGCGGGCAGTGCGGGTAGCGGCTCCACGCCTGGCGCAGGAGGAGTACACGCCAAAAGGAAGAACGCGGCAGCGGCCACGGACCGTCCGAAGGCGCGAGAAATGCCGGCGGAGCGAGATAGAGCGCGATCTTGACTTGGCTTCATCCGACGTCGCCCGTCGGCAGTAGGTCGATGGACGCCGAGTTGATGCAGTAGCGAAGCCCCGTCGGCGCCGGACCGTCCTCGAAGACGTGGCCGAGGTGCGAGCTGCAGTCGTGGCAGGTCACCTCGACCCGACGCATGCCGTACTTGTGGTCCTCGTGCTCGCTCACCGCTTCGGCGGCGATCGGCGCGTAGAAGCTCGGCCAGCCCGAACCCGAATCGTACTTCGTTTTCGAATCGAAGAGAGGGCACTTGCACGCCGCGCACACGTACGTGCCCGGGGTCTTGGTATCCCAGTATTTTCCAGTGAACGCGCGCTCGGTGCCGCCCAAACGGCAGATCGCGAACTTCTCCGGCTCGAGCTCGTTTTTCCACTCTTCTTCGGTCTTTTCCACCTTCGCCATCGGGCCACCTTACCACCGAGAAGGGCATGTGGCGGCTCGGTGGGAGCTGTTTCCGAGCCGCACTGGCGGAAGCGCGACCGTGCTACGGTCTCGACCATGAGAGGTGACACGCGCTCGAAGCTCCTCGTCGTGACGTTGCTCGCTGTCGGCGTGCTCGTTGGGCTCTGCCTTGCCAAGCCGAAAGACCGCACCCAAGCCCAGCCTATCGACAAGAGCGCGGAGAGCCTCGCCGCTCCTCGCGATCTCCTGAACCGAATCTGGTTCGACAAGCTCCCCGAGAAACGCTCCGACGAGGTCACCATCGCGCTCTTTTTCGGCGGTGGGATTGGCGTTTTCGACACGGGCTCGGCGTACCGCGCAAGCTTCGAGATGTTCGAGTTCGAACGCAAGGCCACCGAGCTCGACTTTGTGCTTCTGCACGACAAAAAGCGGGCTACCGTGAAGTACACGGTCTCCGATTGCGACGACAAACCGCCGTTCGATCTTTGCCTCGTGCTCGAGGGAAACCCGCGAGGCCCGAAGAAGCTCTACGGGTTCGCATACGACGACGACGAAGCGGCCAAGGTCCCTTGGTCGCGGGACCTTCGCGAGGCGGCACGAGCCCGCGTGCGCACGCGTTGAGCTCGTCGGACGTCGAGTAGGCTCGCTTTTTCGTCACTGGCCGCCGGTCGCGCTTCCCGGTCGGGCCGATTTCCCGCTACGGTCTGGAGACTGCCTTGGACACCGGGTACGTCGTCGAAGGTCGCTTCCGAATCGAGCACCGCGCCAGCGTCGGCGGTACGGCGAAGGTATACCGAGCGACCGACCTAACCAATGGTGCCGCCGTCGGTCTCAAGGTCCTCTACGGCGAGGTCGCGGACGACCAGTCCGAGCGGCTCGAACGCGAAGCCGAGCTCTTGGAGGAGCTCTCCCATCCGGGCATCGTGCGCTACGTCGCTCACGGCGAGCTCACCTCCGGGGCCTCGTACCTGGCAATGGAATGGGTCGAAGGCGAGACCCTCGGACAGCGGCTCACGCGGGTCGGTCTCACGATGCGCGAGAGCATCGACCTCGTGAAGAAAATCGCGGAGACCCTGGCCTACGCCCACGCGCGTGGCATCGTTCACCGCGACATCAAGCCCGCGAACCTCATTTTGCGCGACAAAGAGCTCGATCGCGTCGTGGTGATCGACTTCGGAATCGCCAAAGGAGCCGCCGGGGTTTCGTCCATCACGCAGGTCGGCGCGGTCATCGGCACGCTCGGCTACATGGCACCGGAGCAAGCGCGCGGCGTCGGAAAGATGGACGCACGCACCGACGTCTTTGCGCTCGGCGCCTTGCTGTACAAATGCCTCACGGGCTCGCCGCCCTTCGACGCCGACGATCCGATCGCCGTGCTCGGAAAGCTGCTTTACCAAAAGGCGCCTCGCATTCGAGACGTGCGCGCCGACATTCCACAAGAGCTCGACGACCTCATCGCGCGCATGCTGTCGCAGTCTCCGGACGATCGCCCCGCGGACGCCGGCGTCGTGGCGGCGGAGCTCTCGGTGCTCGGGGCGGTCGAGCCGGGCCACACCATCGTCGGCGTGACCTCGAAGATCGAAGCTCTCATGCACGGCGAGCAGCGCCTCGTCAGCCTCATCGCAGTGGCAGCACCGGGCGGAGCCGAAGAGGAACCCACCATCGTCGATGGCCAATGGCAAGGCTTCAAGTCGATCGGGCGACGCCTGCGCCTCGCCGTAGCGCCCTTCGGAGCACAGCTCGAGACACTCCCGAATGGGATGATCGTATCGACACTCGCAGGTCGAGCGAGCGCCACGGACCAAGCCGTCCGAGCAGCTCGGTGCGCGTTCGCCATGCGCCTCTCCGCGCCGCGTGTCCCCATGGTGCTCGTGACCGGGCGCGCCGTCCTCGAGGACGGAATGCCGATGGGCGACGCCGTCGACCGCGCCGTCGATATGCTTCGCGGACCGAGCGAACGCGAAGGACGGGAGAGCGGGTCGGCCTCGGGACAGAGTCTGCCCGTGCGCGTCGACGAAGTGACGGCGGGACTCCTGGACGGCCGTTTCGTCGTGAGGCGCGATGGCGACGGGCTGTCGCTCATGGGCGAGCGCAATACCCAAGATGCCGCGCGCATGCTCCTCGGAAGGCCCACGCCGTGCGTGAGCCGCGAGCGCGAGCTCGTCGAAGTGGAGAGCGTGTTCGCCGAATGCGTAGCCGACGAAGTCGCCCGCGCCGTGATCGTCAAGGGTGCGGCGGGCGTCGGGAAATCCCGGGTGCGCTACGAGACCATCCGAGCCATCAAGGCACGCAGCGAGTCGGTCGAGGTATGGCTCGCCGCGGGCGATCCGATGCGCGCACGCTCGTCGTTCGGCATGATCGCCCAGATGGTGCGTGGTGCGGCCGGCGTGCTCGATGGTGAGCCCCCAAGCGTCCAGAAAGAGAAGATCCGAGCGCGGGTCGGTCGCCACCTTCCTCGGACCGAAGTCGCGCGGGTCGCGCAGTTTCTAGCAGAGCTCATCGGAGCGACGAGCGCCGATGGCGACGACGTGCAGCTTCGGGCGGCCCGCGGCGACGCCCAGCTCATGGGCGATCAGATCACCCGTGCATGGGAAGATTTTCTGTCCGCCGTAGCGTCCCAAAAGCCGGTCGTGTTGGTGCTCGAGGATCTCCATTGGGGAGACCTTCCGAGCGTGAATCTCGTCGGTGCAAGTCTGCGCATGCGCGACCGGCCGATTTTGGCACTCGCCCTCGCCCGCCCCGAAATCGACAATACTTTCCCAAACTTGTGGGCGGAACACTCCCCGCGAACCGTCCTACTCGGCGAGCTCTCGAAGCGCGCGAGCGAGAAGCTCGTCAAGCAGGTCCTCGGCGACGACACCGACGAAGGGACCGTGCGTCGGATCGTTACCACGGCTGGCGGCAACGCGTTCTACCTCGAGGAGCTCATTCGAAGCGTGGCCGAAGGGCACGGCGACAAGCTTCCCGAGACCGTCATCGCGATGGCGCAAGGACGCATCGAGGCTTTGGAAGTCGAGGCGAGACGAGTGCTCCGCGCGGCCAGCGTCTTTGGAAAGACCTTCTGGACGAGCGCCGTCGCTTCGCTTTTCGAGCGGGAGACGCACGTCACCGAGGTCGGGGCATGGCTCGACGAGCTGGCCGAGCGCGAGATTCTTACCCGTCATGAGGGAAGCCGGTTCCGCGGTGAGCAAGAGTGGTCGTTTCGTCACGGACTTCTCGCCGAAGCGGCCTCCGGCATGCTCACGGAGAAGGACAAAAAGACGGCGCACCACCGCGCGGCGGAGTGGCTCGAGGCCATGGGCGAGAGCGATCCGGTGACCATGGCGTCCCATTTCCAGGCCGGAACCGAGCCCAAACGAGCGGTCGTGTTTTGGCGACGCGCGGCGGCTCAAGCGCTCGAAGGCAGCGACCTCGAAGCCGTGATCCACTACGCCGACCGTGGAATCGCGTGTGGCGCCGACGGCGAAGTCCGCGGACGCCTCTTGCTGCGAAAAGCCGAAGCACGACGCTGGCGGGGCGAGTACGCAGAAGCCGAGCGCCACGCCCGTGAGGCCATGGCCTTGCTCGGTCGGGCGTCGACGCGCCACTTCCGCGCTCTCGCCGAGGCCGTCGAAGCCGCCTCCGCCTTGGGAGACGAGCCGAGGCTACGCGACCTCGTGACGCTGCTCTCGCAGCGGAGTCAAAACGGAGTGAGCACGGTCGCTCACCTCGTCGCACTTTGCCGCGCCGCCGTCGCCCTGTTGCGAACGGGCGACTACCGATCCGCCGATGGCCTCCTCGCTTACGTCGACGACGCGAGCCACGCGCTCACCGCCTCCGATCCGAACGCGTCGGGCACGGTGCACGCGGCAAGGGGTTATCGCGCGCTCGTGCACGGAGATTCGGCCCTGGCGCTCTCGCTCTACGACGCGACCATCGCGCGCTTCGAGGAAGCTGGGAACGTCCGCGGTGCGGCACGAACGCTCGTCGACTCGAGCGCCGTGTGCGTCGAAATCGGGGCGTGGGAAGATGCCGAGCGCCTTCTTCGCCAAGCCCTGGTGTCTTCGGAGCGGCTCGGGCTCGCGGCCGTCACCGCAGGAGCCCGCCACGTGCTCGGCCTCGCCCTCGCGAAGGGGCGGAGATTCGACGAAGCCATCGTCGAAGAGACCGCCGCCGTGAGGGCGTTTGCAGCTCAAGGCGATCGGCGAATGGAGGGCGCCGCTCGCGTGTACTACGCACGCATTTGGCACACGGCTGGGCGTCCCGAGGAAGCCGTCCAGGAGGCCCGTCGAGCGCTCTCCCTCGGTCAAAGCGCGCCACACGTGAACGTTTACGGCCTCGCGGTGCTTGCCAAAGCGTTGCTCGACCTCGGTGACACCGACGACGCACGGGAGCCCATCGACGAAGCCATGCTCGAGCTCGACGGTCTCGGCGGCGTCGAAGCGGGCGAGAGCTTCGTCCGTCTCACGTATGCCGAGGTGCTTCACGCGAGCGGCGACACAGTCCGCGCCAAACGGGCCATCGGCGCGGCGAGGGCGCGCATCCTCGAACGTGCCGAGCTCATCAGCTCGAACGAGTGGCGCACGAGCTTCCTCGAGCGGGTCGACGAGAACGCGCGAACGTTCCAGCTCGCTACGGAGTGGGGAGTTGGGTGAACACGTTCACTCTGCCGTTCAGGTAGCGTTCTTGACGGGAGGAGGTGGCGTGGTCGGTATGCGACCTTCGCTCTGGGCGATCTGCTTCGCGAAAAGCCCGTCCGAGCGCTTGCGAACCTCGTCCTCCTCTTTGCGCGTCTCTTCGTCCGTAACGTACTCCGGAGAGGCCCGCAAAAGGTCCGCGTAGACCCTACAGCTTCGCGCGAGCTCTACGTCGTTGCCAATCTCCTCGAAGATCCAAATCGACTGGAGCAGGTGTCCCCGCGCTTGGACGAGCTCTTCGCCGCCAGCGGAGGCCGCGGCCATGACCTCGCCGAGAGAACGGAGCGCGACGCCGAGCTGAACGCGGCTCTGAATCTCGCGGAAAAGCTCGACCGCTTTCGCGATGGCTTCGCGTGCTTTCGTGTACTCGCGCTGGGCAAGGTACGCTTTCCCGAGGCCTCGGACCGCCTCCGCAAGGCCGAGCTTGTCGCCGAGCTCGTCGGCGATCTCTTCGGCTTCCTTGAGGTATTTGATGGCTCGCTCGGGCGATCCGAGGCGAGTCTCGGTCTCTCCGAGGTTCGTGAGCACGAGCGCGATCCGGTTGCGGTCTCCGGTCTCTTTCGCGACTTCGTGCGCTTCGAGAAAGAGTGCCTGCGCGCGCATGTCGTCGCGCTGGTCCTGGGCCACGGTCCCGAGATTGTTGAGCGAGATGGTCACGCCGACGAGGTCTCCGATCTCGCGGCGGATGCGCAGCGCTTGTTCGAACGAGTCGAGCGCCAGATTGAATTTTCCGGAGTCCTGGTAGACGAGGCCGAGGTTGTTCAAGCTGAGCGCGATGCTGCGCCGATCGCCGATACGACGCCGTGCGGCGAGGGCCTTTTTTGTCGCTTCGAGAGCAGCAGCGTAGTCGCCACGAAGCCAACAGAGCTTGCCGATGTCGTCCACCGTGCTCGCAATGCCTCGCTCGTCCTTCGCTGATTCGAAGAGTGCGAGCGCGGCATCGAAGTGCTTCCCTGCGTCGTCGAGGCGCCCGGTGTCCCGGTAGAGACGCCCGATACGGCTGTGGGCCGCGCCACCCTTTCCGCGGAGATCGAGTCGAAAAGCACGTTCGAGCATGCCGCGAAACGCTTCGCGCGCTTCATCGTTCTTTCCGAGCACCTGCAGCACGTCGCCATAGTGATGAAGAGCCGTGACGTACGCGTCCATCTCGATGTCGACGCCTTCGCGAAGGAGCTCGAGGCCCTTTTTGTAGAGCTCTGCGGCCTTGCCGTTCGCGTAGCGGTCGCGAGCGATGTCCGCCGCGGCGAGATACGTCAGGGCCGCTTGGGCCGGGAGCCCACCGAGCTCACGGTGGCGCGCGAGCATCCCCATGTATTCTTCGTGCGACCGCACCGACTCCTTGAACGAGAGCCAGTCCGCGATGGCCCGATGGCAGCGGGTGGCATCTTCCCGAGGAATCAGCTTGAGCAGCGCCTCGCGCTCCAGGTTGTGTTTGAAGACGAGCTCTTCGTCGTCCGAAAACGTGCTGTCCGGGAGCTTCAGCACGTAGTCCCGCTCACGAAGCTCCTTCAAGGTCGCCACGATGTCGGAGAAGTCCTCCGCGGTCGTGCCTTCCGTCGGCGTCCAGAGCTCGGGTCCCTTCGCGGACGTTCGGCCGATGGCGAGCAAACCGCCCACCCAAAAGACTCCGCCCATCGTCGCTGCGTGCTCGAGGAGGGTTCGCTCTTTCGGCGACAGCGACGCGATGCGCGCGGAGATCGCGTCCTCGACCGTGAGCGGCAGACGTACGTCCGCGAGCTTGTCCGCGTGAACGACCCACTTGTCCTCTTCGGCGAACGCGTCGGGCACTTCCAGGACGCCTATGTCCTTGAAAATACGCACCATTTGCTCAAGGAGCGCCGGGTTTCCACCGGCTAGGGTCGCCGCCGCATCGATGAGGTCCTCGACGGTTTCGTCGTCCCCACAGGGAGCAAGGAGGTCACCCATGACGGCGGCCGCGTGGACGTCCGAAAGAGGAGCAAGCTCGATCACCACGTGCTTGCCGGGCGCGAGCGCGCGAAAACCGTCCTTCTTGGCGAAAAGCTCGGGACGACCGATGCACACGAGCAGCGCCGGTGCGTCCAGAGAATCGACGAGGTACGCGAGCAGATCGAGCGAGTCGGCATCGGCGTGGTGCAGGTCGTCGAACACGAGGACGATCGAGCCCTCCCCGTTCGTCTCGCCTCGGCGGGCATCGAGCTCGAAGAAGCGCTTCAGGACCGCCCGGCGCAAGAGGCGCATCTGAACCGCATCGTCACGAACGGCCTCGAGCAGCGGGGATTGCTCGAACCGCAGCTCGAGAAGCTCGCCGAGGAAGACACAGACGTCGTTCACTTTGCGATCGCCCAGGACGTCCGCCACCTCTTCGCGCACGCGCGCTTTTGCGTCGTCCGCCGACATCCCTTCGACGATGCCGAAGCGCGACCGGAGAACCCTCGCAAAAATGCCGAAGGCTGCCCCTCCGTCACTCGCCGAGCCGCGGAAAACGCGCGGCAACGTTCCGTCCCGGAGGGGCTTCGACAAGAAGTCTCGGACAAGACGCGTCTTGCCCACTCCGGGCGCCCCCACAATCGTCAGAACTCGCTTCTCGTGCTTGTCCCGGACGGTGGAAAACGCCGTTTCGAGCTCTCGCAGCTCGACCTGGCGACCGACGAAGGTGGTACGGCGTTCGGGCCCGAGACTACGGGTAAGGCTCATCGCCGGCGGAGCATAACCCACATGGGCCTCTCCTGGCTTTGACCATCACGCATCGAACGCGTGTATGCTTTCCCTCATGACTTACTTCGATAAGCTCCCCCGTCCAGGTCGGGTCAAGCTCTTCGGCCGCGCGGTTCTGTTCCTTGCCGTCGGGGTTCTGGCAGCACACGTTCCTGCGGGCTGCAGCACGGGAGAAGTGAAGGAGGCCGGAGACGCGAAGCCGACCTTCGAGTGCACGTCCGAGCCCGTGATTTTCTGCAACCCGGTCGCTACCGGCGCTCCCGGGTGCACGGGCACGGCGGACTCGGCCGACGCGTTCCTCAAGAAGCTTCCGGCCGACAAGAGCTTCGCAGAAGGGTGCGTGGCCAACTTCGTTCGCCGCGATCCACTCGTCGAGGAGGTCTGCGGACTCGCCGCCGTATGCACCTGCGTCCGCGTCGAGGACGCCGTCGATGCGGCGCCACCCCCGGTCGATTCTGCGGTCGCCGACTCCGCCATTCCGGACAGCGCAGCTTCGGATGCGGGAGACCCGGATGCGAGCTCGGACGCCGAGACCGATGGCGCAGTCGTCGACGCGTCTCCCATTCCGCCACTCCCCGACGCTACCCCTCCGGATCCGGACGCCGCGATTCCTCCGGCGAAGCCCGCGCGCCTCGTCTGGAACTGCCGCTGAAACACCGATTCGGCTGAAGAAACGAGGGTTTCGCGGCGCCAGCGAGGCACTAGGCGCGACGACGACGCGACCCCTCGTCCCGTCGCCCCGCCGTCGCCTCAGGTACCGTCGACGTCATCCATCGGTGCCGGAATGACCACCGAGTCGAGCCCTGGGACGAACGGTCCGAGGTGCGGAACGTCGGCGTGATCATCGGAGGTCTTTTTTGACGTCTCCTCACGAGCGGGAGCTTGTGCCGGAGCCGGCTTCGCTTTGGTCGTTTCGTGCGGGGCTCGGGCAGGCTGGGGCGGATGCCCACTCGCGGGCGCCTTGCGTGCCGGTGCGCTTTTGGATGCGTGAGCGTCACGCCCATGTGCCTCGTGGCCATGACCTTTCCCGATATGGGCGACTCTCCGCGACGGATTCTCCACGCATCCTTCTGCGTTTTTCGGACAAGCGATCCGCACGTGGAAGTGGTCGTCGTGCGGAAGCGCTCCTTTTGGCTGGGCCATCGTTTCGGAAGCACGGACGCGCACCGCATCGCGTACACCCATGCGCTGTGCATAGGCCAAGAGGCGCTCTCGCAGGGGCTGTGCGACGAAGATATGGGTCACGTGCGCTTCGGGATCGGTAAGCAGCGCCTCGACGAGGGCCCAGTTTTTCGCGTCGTCGAAGTGTGCGCCCGGCCAAGCTTTCGCTTTGCCATCGCCGACGAAAGGCACGAACGCGGGGGCATAAAGAGGCTTTCCGCCCGTCGAAGCCACGTAAAATCCAAGGTCGGCGTCTCGGCCGCTTTCGTGGGAAGCGTGTCGATCGAGCTCGCCCCCTCCGCGCCGCGACAGGTGACCGACCGAAAGAACCGCGTCCGGAAACTTGTGGCGCACTTGCCGCGACGCGCGGTCGATGAGGTGCACGAGGTGGCGGGTCCCGTAGCGCACGTCCCCCGATGCGTAGACCGGCGCGATACGAATCGCCGGACCTTCGTCGAGCCGAACGCCGTCGACGAGGTGCCCTTCCGTCGGCGAGCCCATGCTCTTCCCGAGGGCTTCCCGAGGGTGGGCCCCATGCTCACGGGAGGCTCCGTCCGCGCGCGCCGTCTTCGCAGCCCCAGGATGGCTGACAGGTGCCTTCCGAGCGGGCTCCTTGGCGAGGGCCTCCCGCGGCAGCGAAATCGCGGCCACGAGGGTCAAGACGAGGGCTGGAAAGACGGACCGGGTTGTGCGGAGGTGCGGCAAGGCCAGCTGAGCCCACCATGCCCCTCGGCCCCGGGCCAAGTTCCGTACGCGCGAAATCCTGCACGGAAAGCAGCCGATCGAATAGCCTCCCGCGTCACGTTTTGAGCGGCGCGGCGCGGCACCTGCCAGCGCCGCACGAAGGAGGCACGTTGGACAAGGTCATGAAATCCGCCCTCGACGCCTGCAAAGCGATCCCGTCCGGGGTCACGTTGCTCGCCGGTGGCTTCGGTCTGTGTGGGATCCCCGAAAACGCGATCCGTGCCCTGCGCGAGCTTGGTCCGACCGGACTCCGCGTGGTGTCGAACAACTGCGGAGTCGACGACTTCGGCCTGGGCATTTTGCTTCGCAACAAGCAAATCGTGAAGATGGTGTCGAGCTACGTCGGCGAGAACAAGGAGTTCGAGCGCCAGTACCTCTCCGGCGAGCTCGAGGTCGAGCTCGTTCCGCAAGGCACTCTCGCCGAGCGCATTCGCGCGGGCGGAGCTGGGATTCCAGCGTTCTTCACGCCGACGGGGGCGGGCACGGCGGTAAGCGACGGCGGGCTACCGCTGAAGTATGGCGAAGGCGGCAAGGTCGTGAAATACAGCGACAAGAAGGAGACCCGCGAGTTCGATGGGAAGCTCCACGTGCTGGAGCCGGCCATCCGCGGCGACTTCGCGATCATCAAGGCGTGGAAAGGCGACCGCTTCGGCAACCTCGTCTACCGGCACACCGCGATGAACTTCAACCCGATGATGGCCATGGCGGCCAAGGTGACCATCGCGGAAGTGGAAGAGATCGTGGAGGTCGGCGCGCTCGACCCGAACCACGTTCATACCCCTGGAATTTACGTGTCCCATATCTTCAAGGGCGAATCGTACGAGAAGCGCATCGAGCGAAGGACGGTGTCGACATGAGCCAGGGACTCTCCCGCACGGACCTCGCCAAACGCGCAGCCCAAGAGCTTCGCGACGGGTACTACGTGAACCTCGGCATCGGCATTCCGACGCTCGTCGCGAACTACATTCCCAAGGGCATCGAGGTCATTCTCCAGAGCGAGAACGGTCTCCTCGGCATTGGCCCTTACCCGCGCGAAAACGAGGTCGACGCCGACCTCATCAACGCGGGCAAGGAGACCGTCACCATGCAGAAAGGCTCCGCGATCTTCTCGAGCGCCGAGAGCTTCGAGATGATCCGCGGCGGCCACATCGATCTCGCCATTTTGGGCGCGATGCAGGTGTCCGAAAACGGCGATTTGGCCAACTGGATGATCCCCGGAAAAATGGTCAAGGGCATGGGGGGAGCGATGGACCTCGTGGCCAGCGCGCGTCGCGTCGTCGTGGTGATGGAGCACGCGGCGAAAGACGGCGCTCCGAAGATCCTGAAGGAGTGCAATCTGCCTCTCACGGGGCGCAAGGTCGTTCACCGCATCATCACCGAGCTTGCCACGATCGACGTGACCAGCGAGGGGCTCATTTTGCGCGAAGTGGCGCCGGGCTTCTCCGCAAAGGACGTGCAAGCGCGGACCGAGCCCACGCTCAAGGTTCCCTCCGATCTCGCGGTGATGAAGATCGACTGAGCTCGGAACGATTGGCCCCCAACCGTGCGGGCCCGGACCCGCTCCGAATTCGACCTGGATCAGCGATTCGGGAAGGTTTGGAGCGGGAAGCCGTAAACCTACGCAGCGCCTCGGTTTCCATGTGGATCGTCGGCGGACCGGATCCAAAATGAACCATATTCCCCGGAAAAAGCAGGCATTTTTTGGAAGCAACTCCGCTGGTGGGTGCTACGCCTACGGAATGCGCAAGAGCTTCGTGACCCTCCTCGCCGTTGGTTCGTTGACCGTTGCTGCGGTGTTCGCCGCGGCCTGTGGTGGCACGGACGCCGGAGCCGAGTTCGCCGACGGTGGAGTCGGCAACGGGACGGGCAATGGCAATGGCAATGGCAACGGCAACGGCAACGGCAACGGAGGCGGGTTCGGTTTCGCCGACGCGGCCACGGGCGATGCGGCCGAGTCGAACGAGTGTCGCCAGATGGACATCGTGTTCGTCGTCGACAATTCCGGCTCGATGCAGCAGGAGCAGACGAACCTCCAAGCGAACTTTCCCAAGTTCGTCGACGTTCTCAACGCGTACAAAACGAAGAGCGGCGCTCAACTCGACTACCGCCTTGCAGTCACCAGCACCGACACCGAGAACACGGGCCTCAAGGGCGCCTTCGCAGGCGGCCAGGGCGTGACGCGTGCGTGGCTCGAGCGCGGGGATCAAAACCTTTCGAGCGTATTCACGAAGCGTGCTTCGTTCGGCATCAACGGGTCCAACATCGAGTGTGGACTCGAAGCCATCAAACTGAGCGCGACCGCTCCGGCCAACGCTGGCTTCATTCGCAAAGACGCTCTCTATGGCTTCGTCATCATCACGGACGAAGACGAAGGTGGTCTCGAGAACCAGCCGAAGGCCACGGTCGACAAGTACCTCTCCCACCTCGACGTCTTGAAGGACCAGCGTGCGCGTTGGGCCGCCGCGGTCATCGCTGGCGAAAAAGTGTGCAATTCTCCGGGGTTCGGCAACGCGGGAGATGCCGTTCGCCTGAAGGACTTCATCTCCAAGGCCGGCAAGAACGGCACGTTCTCATCCATCTGCGAAGGCGACCTCACGAAGGGCCTCTCGGCCGCACTCGCCACGTTCGATGCGGCCTGCCGGAACTTCCCTCCGGCCACCAAGTAGGCCACGTCGGACCTTCTTGCCGAAAGCCGGAGCCCACGCTCCGGCTTTCGTGTTTTCGAACGAACGGTGGCTCGCTTTCGCTGCACTAGGCATGCCTCTTCGGGCGGGCGAGAAAGCCATTTCCTTCCTTCCATCACGCGACGTGCGCGAACATGCGAGCAGCCCTGGCGACCGACCCGTGCATGCGAGCGATCGAAGGGAGGGAGCCACGAACATGCCGAGCCTCGAATTTCGCATTCGCAAAGCCACACGACACGACGTCGACGCCATCGTAGAGCTCGTGAAGGAGCTAGCCACGTTCGAGCGGGAGCCCGAGCAAGCTACGGCCACCCGTGACGATTTCCTTCGCGATGGGTTCGGGGAACGTCCGCTTTTCGAAGTGCTCGTGGCGGAGATCGACGGGACCGTCCGTGGCCTCGCGTTCTACTTTTTCAAGTATTCGACCTGGACGGGACGTCCCACGCTTCACCTCGAAGACCTGTTCGTCCAGGAAGCCCATCGCAAGGGCGGTATCGCCACGGCGCTCATGGCCGAGCTCGCCCACGAAGCAGTCCGTACGAAGTGCCGCAGGTTCGAGTGGCAAGTCCTCGATTGGAACGTCGGTGCCATCGATTTCTACGAGAAGCTCGGCAGCGACGTGATGCGAGCTTGGTTGCCCGTCCGGCTCGAGGGCGAGCCTCTCGCTCGCCTGGCTGCCCTTGCCCCGAGCGCGTCGCGAATTTGACGCCCGTCCCCGGTTGCGAATGGCGCATCGCACCGAACGGCGGCTCCAGGCGATATGTGCGCCCGCGCGGACACCGTGCTAGGACCGAACGCGATGTCCTGGTCGAAAAAGACGGCAAGCGGTCTCGACGCGAGCGAAAAACAGAGCTTTGGAAAAGGCGTATTTCGCAAGTGCGACGGGTGCGGCGAGACCCTCGTCTCCGAACGCTTCAGCGAGAGCTTCGAGGTTTGTCCCCTCTGTGGAAAGCACCACAAGCTGTCGGCGCGTGGGTTCCGTGAGCTGTTCCTCGACGGCGGCCGCATCGAAGCGTGGGACCAAGGCCTCGTGCCCAAGGACCCCCTTCGCTTCTCGGACGGCAAGCCCTACCCCGACCGGGTTGCCGCTTCGCAGAAGAACACGCAGTCCAAAGAAGGCATCGAGACGGGCTTGGGCCACATGGGCGGTCTTCCCGTCGCCTATGGCGCGTTCGTTTTTGCGTTCATGGGCGGCAGCATGGGCTCGGTGGTTGGCGAGAAGATCGCACGCCTCTTCGAGCGCGCGACCGACGAAAACCTGCCGGTCGTCCTTCTCCAGGCTTCGGGCGGCGCGCGCATGCAGGAAGGCATCTTGAGCCTCATGCAAATGGCCAAGACCGTGGCTGCACGCGAGCGACTGCGCGACAAAGGCCTCCCGTTCGTCTCGGTGCTCCTGCACCCCACCACCGGCGGCGTCGCGGCAAGCTTCGCCTTCTTGGGCGATGTGAACATCGCCGAGCCGGGCGCGCTCATCGGATTCGCGGGCCCTCGTGTCATCGAGAACACCATTCGGCAGAAGCTGCCGGAGGGTTTCCAGACGAGCGAGTTTTTGCTCGACCACGGCATGGTGGACCGCATCACGAGCCGCCTCGCCATGAAGAGCGAGATCGTGACCATCCTCACTCACCTCGGCTACCGGACCCAGAAGCGCGAGGTGGCACCGCAAATTCCGGCCCCGCGGAAGAGCCAGCGCAAGCTCGATGGCCGCACGCGCTAACGAAGGGGTGCCTACGCTCGGGCGGGCTCTCGCACGCCTCTACGAGCGCGTTCCGCTCGGAATGAGGCTCGGGCTCGGACCGATGCAAGAGGCGTGTGCACGTGCCGGCCATCCGGAACGCAGCTTTCCGTGCGTGCACGTCGCGGGAACGAACGGAAAGGGCTCGGTCTCGGCGCTCATCGAAGGCGCCGCGCGGGCAGCAGGGAAAAAGACGGGCCTTTACACCTCGCCGCACTTGGCGCGGTTCGCCGAGCGCATCCGAATCGACGGCGTTCCGATCGACGACACGACCCTCGCCAACGTGCTCGAAGAGGCGCTCGACGTGGGCCACGATCTGTCGTTTTTCGAAACCGCCACTCTGGCCGCTTTCTTCGCGTTTCGCGCCGCGGGCGTGAGCTTGGCGGTGCTCGAAGTCGGGCTCGGTGGACGGTTCGACGCGACCAACGTCATCGAGGCGCCCCTCTGCAGCGTGGTCACGCGGATCGCCTTCGATCATGAAGATCGTCTCGGCAACACGCTCGCGCAAATTGCCTTGGAAAAGGCCGGCATCGCCAAAAGCGGCGCGCCGATGGTCGTGGGTCGCCTGGACCAAGAAGCGCGCGCGAGCCTCGTTCGCGTCGCGAGCGCCGCCGGGGCCAAGCTTCGTCACGTCGACGAAGAACCCCGAATCGAAAGCGATGCACGGGCGCTCCCGAGCCCGGCCGGAGAGTACCAACGTGCGAACGTGGAGGTCGCGCTCCTCGCGTGCCGCGTCCTGGGCCTCGAGTCCTACGCGAAGGCTGGTTTTTCTAGCGTCGTGTGGCCTGGTCGCTTCGAGTGGCTCGACACCGCGAGCGGTCCCTTCTTGCTCGATGCCGCGCACAATCCCGACGGCGCCGAGGGGCTCGTCGCATCGATCGACGCCGCGCTCCTCGAACGCCCCGCGGCATGGCCAGAGGGAGCCTCGCTCGAAGGCCGACCGCGCGCGCTCGTATTCGGCTCACTGGCCGACAAAAGCTACGCCACCACTTTGCCCATCGTCTCGCGAATCGCCGAGGCCCGGTCACGCTTCTATTCGGTTCCCAAAGGTCGCGCGGCGGCGCATCCCGAAGACCTCGCCCGGCTCGTCACTGGCACGCCATGCGCGAGCCTCCACGAGGCACTAGGGCGCGCACGTGAAGCGGTGGGCCCCACCGGCGTGGTGGTCGTGTGCGGCTCGGTCTACCTCGTAGGCGAAGCGCGAGCCGCCCTCACTGGCGAACCAATGGATCCACCGGTTGCACTTTGAGCGGCCCCGTTGAAACGCGGCCGGAGCGGAGCTCGTTTCGCCTCCCCGCGGGTCTCCGCCTTCCTCGCGCCGAGGCCCGGCCCGCAGCCCGGCCCCATGGAGTGTGACGCGAGCGTGTCGTTTTCGAGCCTGATTCGACACATGCACGCGTACACTGAGCCCGAATTTCAGGGGAGAAACTGCCAAGATGCCGAGCTTCGACGTCGTCTCCAAAGTGGCGTGGCACGAGATCGAGAACGCGCTCAACCAGGCTCAGAAAGAGCTATCGCAGCGCTTCGACTTCAAGGACACCGAAACCACGGCCGAAAGAACCAAAGAGGGGCTTCTGATCCAGTCGTCGAGCGACGACCGCGTGAAGGCTGCGCAGGTCGTCCTTCAAGAGAAGCTCATCAAGCGCAAAGTGAGCCTCAAATACTTCGAGTTCCCAAAGCAGCCCGAGCCCACGGGCCGCGGCGGCGCGAAGATTCTCGTGGCCGTGAAAGAGGGCATCGAAGCCGACCCCGCACGCAAGCTCGTTGCCGCTTTGAAAGAGAGCAAAATCAAGGTTCAGGCGTCGATCCAAGATGCCCAGCTTCGCGTCACGGGCAAGAACAAGGACGACCTTCAGAAGGCCATCCAGCTGCTTCGTGGCGGGGACTTCGGGCTCGAGCTTCAGTTCACGAACTTCCGCGAGTGACACGGGTCGAGCGACCGCAAGATCGGCCTGTTCGGCGCGAGAACGATTCGCGTATGGTGCACCAGGGGCCGACGAGCCCATGCAGTGGGATCCGTTCTTCGGGAGAAGAGACATGGCGCGCGCGAAGGCTCAAGAGAAGACAGCGAAGGCGACGGAGCGGAAGTACTTCGGAACCGACGGCATTCGTGGTCTGGCGAACCAAGGCTCGATCACGCCCGAGCTCGCCCTCCAGCTCGGACGGGCGATCACGTTCGTGGCAGGACGCGGGAAACCCCACACGCCACGCATCCTCATTGGCAAAGACACCCGGCTGTCCGGGTACATGATCGAACAAGCCATCGCCGCAGGAATCTGCAGCATGGGGGGACGGGTCATCCTTTGCGGTCCGATTCCGACTCCGGCCGTCGCCCAGCTCACGAAGAGCATGCGTGCCGATGCGGGAATCGTCATCAGCGCGAGCCACAACCCTTACGCAGACAATGGCATCAAGATCTTCGGAGAGGACGGCTTCAAGCTCCCCGACGAGGTCGAGCTCGAGCTCGAGGGCTTTCTCGACAACGACGCGCTCCTCGGAAAACGCCCTACGGGGCCTGGCGTGGGACGCGCCGAGAAACTCGAAGACTCCCGCGGGCGCTACATCGTCTTCGCCAAGGCGACCTTTCCTCACAGCCTCTCACTCGACGGCGTGCGAGTCGTCATCGATGCCGCCCATGGCGCGGCCTACCGCGTGGCGCCGCTCGTCTTCTCGGAGCTCGGCGCGACCGTGACGGCGATCGGCGTCAAACCGAATGGCGTGAACATCAACTTGAACTGCGGCGCGCTCCATCCGGACAACGTCCGCGCCGAGGTCGTGAAGAAGGGCGCTCACATCGGCATCGCGCTCGACGGCGACGCCGACCGACTCATCGTGGTCGACGAAAAAGGCCAGATCGTCGATGGGGACGTCGTCATGGCGATGTGCGCCCACAAGATGCTCGACGAAGGCGCGCTGAACAAAAAGACTCTCGTCGCAACGGTGATGTCGAACCTCGGCCTCGAGCGAGCGCTCGAAAAGCGCGGTGGCAAGCTCGTTCGCACCCAGGTCGGAGACCGCTACGTCGTCGAGGCCATGCGCGAAGGCGGCTACAACGTCGGCGGCGAACAGTCGGGCCACCTCATCTTCTTGGACCACGCGTCGACGGGAGACGGCATCGTGGCCGCACTGCAGGTGCTCGCCATCGCCGTACGCTCCGGCAAGCCCGTTTCGGAGCTCGCGAAGAGCGCGATGGACCGCGTCCCTCAAGTGCTCGAAAACGTGACGCTCGCCTCGCGCAAGCCGCTCGAGGACATGCGCCAGCTCGCCACGGCCACGGCCAAGGTGAAAGACGCGCTCGGCGCCGAAGGGCGCGTCCTCGTCCGCTGGAGCGGGACGGAACCGAAGCTACGCATCATGCTCGAGGGACCGAACGAAGCGAAGCTCCATACCTGGGCCAAAGACCTCGCAGCCGCGGCCAAAAAGGACGCGGGGTGACCGGTGCCGCTCGAGGGCAGCGCCCATGACCAGGGTGATGCCCCGCTGACTCGGCGGCGCCGAACGGGCGCTCAGCCCACGTGCTTCGTGAGGAACCCGACCATCCTCGACCAGGCCAAAGCCGCGCTCTCGGCATGGTAGGCGTCGGGCCGAGTGTCGTTCATGAACGCGTGACCGGCGTCGTAGACGTGCAGCTCGGCTTCGGCCCCTCGCGCCACGAGGCCTTTGACTATGGCGTCGGCCTTGGCGGCCGTGGCCCACTCGTCGTTTTTTGCGAAATGCGCCTGCAGGGGCGCCGTCACGTTCGCGTAGTCGACCTTTTGCGGAGCCGGAATTCCGTAGAACGGGACCACGGCAGACAGCCCCGGAACGTGGCAGGCCGCGCCGAAGGACATGGCACCGCCAAGGCAGAAGCCCGTCACTCCGACCTTCCCGTTCGACCTCGCCTGAGCCTTGACGAAGGCCACCACCTCACGTGTCCGCGCCATCACGTCGAGCGTGTCGAGCTCGTTCATGAGCTTCATCGCCTCTGCCGGATCCGCGGTGACCTTGCCGTCGTACATGTCGAGCGCAACGACCAAGAAGCCTTCATTGGCGAGACGATCGGACAGGTCCTTGCAGTGTGCATTGAGGCCCCACCACTCGTGGAACAAAACGACGGCTCCGACCTTGCCGTCGCCCGCGGGCTCGGCGAGGTACGCCTGCCCCTCCGAAGCACCGGCACCGCTCGTTCGCTTGTAGGATACAATTTTTCCCATGGCCGGATTGTGGTCGCGGACGACGCGCGAGGGAAGGACTTCAGGAACGAAAGGCCGCTTCCATGAAGAAGCGACCTTCGTGCTAGCCCGGATTATTCATGGGCCGGTTGGCGAATGGCGCGAGGCGGGGGAAAGCCGGGCGCACGCCGGATCGCAGACCCGAGACGGGCTCTTGTCCCTTCGCAGGGTCGAGAACCGCCGTACGCCCGAGATTTCCCGATGCATCGTGACATGCAGCCCCGGAACCATGAATAATCCGCGCTAGGGGCCAGCGGCGACTGACGCCGCCCACCCTCACTTGAGCTTGTAGGTGGTGGTGAGCGAGTCGATCGCTTCCTTCGCACGCTTCGCGATTTCGGGAACCTTGCTCTTCTCGTACTTGCGCATGAGGGCCAGGCTCTCCTTGTCACGACGCTGGTAGTAGATGTTCCAGAGGGACATCCCACGCACGTCGGCTTTCACGGACTCGTCGTTCGTGACCTTCTCGAGGAAGGCGTAGTTGCGCTTGCACTGGGGATTTTGACCCGCTTGGCCCGTGATGCCGCCAATGAACTCGAAGCAGACCTCGCGAAACGTCATCGCGAACGGGTTCTCGAACTGCTTGTTCTTCAGGCGCTTTTCGCCTTCGTCTTGCAGCGCGTCGATGTACTCGCCTTTGCACTTGATCGCCGTATAGGCGGCCTCGGCCGCCGTGGCGTTCACGCCATCGCTCAGGTAGCCCTTTGCCCACGGGCAAATCTGCGCCTTTTCGGCCTCGGTCCAGTCGTACATGTTGCGCGGGGCGGCCAGCGCGGCGACTGCGAAGTCCTTCTGCTTCGCGACCTCTTGCAGCTTCGGCAAGGCGTCGAGTCGACCGTATTCCATGAACGTTCGGTAGGCGGTGTTCCGAGCGTTCGTGTTGATGCCGTCGGTCACCTTGATGACCCGGTCCTTGAGCCCCGCGATGAAGCCGAGGTCCACGGCCGGACCTGCAATGCGCGCCGCCGCGCCATCGTCTTTTGCGAGAGCATCCAAGAAGGCCGTCGCGACGGGCTTCGTGGAGTTGGCCTTGCGCAGGTCCTTGTCGAGCGACGAAAACGTGTAGTTCGCTTCGGCAATCGCGACGGCGCGCATCTTGGCATCGGTGCTGGTGAGCAGTGATGCGTACGTCTCGAAGAGGTCCTTCGGCCGCGACTGGCGAATGAAATCGCTCAGCGCCGAGTCCTCTTTGTTCTTGCAGGAGTAGACGGAAGCCGAATCGATCGAGACGGTGCAGCCGTCGGAGATCTTCTTCAGATGCTCCATGACCTGTGGGTTTTGCTTGAGCGCGGAAGCCGTGGGAGTGTCGGATTCCCCAGCGCCGGCCTCGGCACCGTCCTTGTTTTTCTTCTTGCAGCCGGTCACGGCGACCAGAGCCGACAGGGCCACGACCAATGCGAGACGTGTCTTCATGTAGTCCTCTCCCAGGAAAGATCACGGTCACGTTACGGGATCGTGAGCCTTGCTGGAAACCCTTTCCGAACAGGGGTTTCCGCGCGACGTGGTGCGAGCGCGCACGGTGCGCACGGTGTGCGCACGGAACTGGTCCAAGGTGCGGCTCGTGCGTTTTGGTGGGCCCGTGAACGAACGCCCCGTGGGCCGTCCCGACACGCGCGCCCCACCGACCGCGCGAAATCCTCGGTCCGGCCCCCGCTTGGCGCCCGAGGAATGCTAAACGGAGTGCGCCATGGATTACATCTTCACGATGCGGGAGGTGACGAAGGTTCACCCGCCCGACAAGAAGGTCCTCGAAAACATCACCCTCGCCTTCTTCCCGGGAGCAAAAATCGGCGTCATCGGGTCCAACGGATCCGGCAAGTCGAGCCTCTTGCGAATCATGGCGGGGGTCGACAAGGACATCTACGGGGAGGCAAAGGCCCACCCCGGGATTCGCATCGGGTACTTCGCGCAAGAGCCCGATCTCGGCGACGCGAAGACCGTGCGTGAAGCCGTCGAAGGCGCCGTCGCGGACGTGCGCGCGCTCATCACCGAGTTCGAGACCCTGAGCGCGAGCCTGGGCGAGCCCATGGACGACGACGTCATGGAAAAGACCCTCGCCAAACAAGGCGAGCTCCAGGACAAGCTCGACGCCTGCGACGCGTGGAACGTCGACCAACGCTTGGACGCCGCGATGGACGCGCTTCGTTGCCCGCCCGCGGACGCCGAGATCGCGAACCTTTCCGGTGGCGAAAAGCGCCGCGTCGCGCTCTGCCGCATCTTGCTCACGAAGCCCGACATGCTGCTCCTCGACGAGCCGACGAACCACCTCGACGCCGAGAGCGTCGCGTGGCTCGAGCGCTTCTTGAAGGAATACACGGGCACCGTCGTCGCCGTGACCCACGATCGCTACTTTCTGGACGACGTCGCCGAATGGATCTTGGAGCTCGATCGGGGCCGAGGCTATCCGTTCCACGGCAACTACTCCGGTTGGCTCGAGCAGAAAGCCACGCGCCTCTCGCAAGAGGAAAAGCAGGAAAGCGCGCGCCAGCGAAAGCTCAAACAAGAGCTCGAGTGGGTCCGCCAGAGCCCGCGCGCCCGGCAAGCGAAGAGCAAGGCGCGCCTGTCGGCCTACGAAGATTTGCTCGCGAAGGCGAACAAGGGCGCTTCGGATCCGGCGGAGATCAGCATCCCTCCGGGGCCTCGCCTCGGCGACGTGGTGATCGAAGCCGAAAATCTCGTGAAGGGCTTCGGCGATCGGCTCCTCTTCGACAAGCTCACGTTCCGCCTTCCGCGAAGCGGCATCGTCGGAATCATCGGGCCGAACGGCGCCGGCAAGACCACGCTCTTTCGCATGTTGACGGGCGAGGAAAAGCCCGACGACGGTGCGCTCAAAGTCGGCGACACCGTGAAAATCGCGTACGTCGACCAGAGCCGCGAGTCGCTCGGTGCCGATCACAGCGTGTGGCAAGAAATCTCGAACGGCGAAGAGAAGATCGTCCTCGGGAAGCGTGAAGTTGCGTCACGCGCGTACTGCTCGTGGTTCGGCTTCAAGGGCTCGGAACAACAGAAGAAAGTGGGCAACCTCTCGGGAGGCGAGCGCAACCGCGTCCACCTCGCGAAGCTCTTGAAAGAGGGAGGCAACTTGCTCCTCCTCGACGAGCCCACGAACGATCTCGACGTCGACACGCTGCGCGCGCTCGAAGAAGCCCTCGTGGAGTTCCCGGGGTGCGCGGTGGTCATCAGCCACGATCGCTGGTTTCTCGATCGCATCGCGACGCACATCCTCGCGTTCGAGGGAGACAGCCACGCCGAGTGGTTCGAGGGCAACTACCGCGCATACGAAGAGGACCGCAAAAAGCGACTCGGCGTCGACGCGAACCAGCCCACGCGCCTCAAATACCGCAAGCTGCGCGTCTGACCGACGTCACGCGCGTGATCGGGGGCTCGCGACGAAAGCGAGCCTTCGTGCCTATCCATGGAAGCGCCCCGCGATGCCGGGCGTTCGGAAAGAACCTCACGATGGCCAGGGTCATGAATTTCAGTGCGGGCCCAGCGGCCCTTCCCGAAGAAGCGCTCCTTCGCGCCAAGGAGGAGCTCCTCGACTGGGACGGCACCGGAATGAGCGTGATGGAGCAAAGCCATCGCGGGAAGGCCTACGAGCGGGTTCATCTCGAGGCACTGGGCCTCGTAAAGAAGCTCCTTGGGATTCGTCCGGAGCACAAAAAGAGCGTCGTTTTCGTTCAGGGGGGCGCAACCCAGGTGTTTGCAACGTTGCCGATGAACTTCCTCGGAGCCGGGGCGACCGCGGACTACGTCGTGGCCGGCGCGTGGGGCGAAAAGGCCGTCGCGGAGGCAAGTCCGTACGTGAAGGCCATAGGCGCGACCCTGCGCGAAGTGGCTTGGGAAGGCGCGGGCAAGGGAACGCGGATGCCCCACCCGAGCGAGCTCTCCTTCACCGAAGGCGCGGCCTACGTCCACACGACGAGCAACGAGACCATCCACGGCACCGAGGTCGGTCTCGACGCGACGATGCCCTTTCCCGAGCCCAAGGCTCCACACGTCTGCGACATGTCGAGCGACTTTCTCGGCCGGGTGATCGATCCGTCGAAGTTTTCGATGATCTACGCGGGGGCCCAAAAGAACATCGGCGCGTCCGGCGTGGTCGTACTCGTGATCGACGACGCGCTCCTCGAAGGCAGCCACACCGACATCTCTGGCATCTTCCGCTACGCGACGCACGCCAAGAACGACTCGCTCTACAACACGCCTCCCACGTTTGCGGTCTACCTCGTACGAAACGTTCTCGCGTGGCTCGACGCCCAAGGTGGCGTAGTGGAGATCGAAAGGCGAAACCGAGAGAAGGCTCGCCTCGTCTACGAGGCCATCGACCAGTCGTCGGGCTTTTACTCGTCGCCCGTGGAAGTCCGCAGCCGCTCGATCATGAACGTCGTGTTTCGGCTTCCGAGCCCGGAGCTCGAAGCGAAGTTTCTCTCCGAGGCCGAAAAACACCGCATGGTGGGCCTCAAGGGTCACCGCGTGGTGGGTGGAATGCGCGCCTCGCTCTACAACGCCGTCAGCGTCGAATCGGCGCGGGCGCTCGCCGAGCTGATGCGCGAGGTCGCGAGGGTGTCCGGATGACTCGAAAGGCACGCGTGGTCCGCCCGTTTCACGTCGCGCTCGCGTGCTTTGTCTGGGCGTGCACCCCGAAGAGCCAAGTCCCCGGGGCTCCCGAGGATGCCGCGCTCACGTCGGACGCCTCGCCGGTCGCGGAAGTCGACGGAGGCGCAATCGCACCCGCGCCGGTCGCGAAAGCGCCGCATGCGTGTGCCGGAAATGCCGGAGTGACCGTGTTCGTTTCGCCGGCATCGCCCGTGAAGGGAAAGCCGGTTCGACTGTTAGCCGTCTCCGAGACGCCCCTATCCGGACGGCTCTCGGGCAGCGTCGAAGGTGCCGACGCGACCGCGATCGAGAGCCGCGGCGGGCCGCCCTACTTTTTCACGACGGAGCTCGTCGCCGCCGGATCGGAGCTCACGGCGCGATTCGAAGAGTCCGACTGCGAAGGCGAAAAGGCCGACAAGAGCACGAAGGTGCCCGTGCTCGCCTCCCGCCGCGCGCAGCCGTGGGCGCGAACCTCGGAGACCACGCTCTGGTCCGCGCCGCGCACGTGGGACGTCGCCACCGAAAACTTGTATTCCGCATGGATCGAGGCGCTCTTCGATGCAAAAGAAGGCGAGAGCGTAAGCTACGCCGCGCTCCACGAAGTGCTCCGGGATCCGAAGAAGAACTTTCTCTTCGACCACCTCGGGATGGGCGAAGACTCGGACCACACCACGGTCATTCGGCCGGACTGTGCCGACTTGCCGTACGTCCTCCGCGCAACCTTCGCGTGGAAGCTCGGATTGCCTTTCGGCATGGCGGAGTGCTCCCGTGGCGGTGGTGGTGCGCCCCCCGACTGCAAAGGCCTCGTCACGCATGCCGATCCGCCCGCTCACCCCAAACCGTTCGCCCCGGACGCCTTCGGCATGTTCGTTCGGGGCACGCTGGCCGACCGCGTGCACTCCGGCTCTGGCCGCGCTCCTTTTGCCGAAGACGAGAGCGACTACTATCCCGTCGATTTGTCGTGGGACGCGCTTCGTCCTGGCACCGTGTTCGCCGATCCTTACGGGCACGTTCTGGTCGTCGCCAAGCGCTTGCCGGAAACGAAAGAACGCGGGGGCATCCTGTACGCGGTCGACGGGCAACCGGACGGCACGGTCGGTCGAAAGCGTTTTTGGCGCGGCAACTTTCTTTTCGCCAAGGATCCGGCGCTGGGCGGCCCCGGCTTCAAGCGGTTCCGGCCGCTCACGTACCGCGGCGGAGCCTGGCAGCGCGTTGCCGATGCGACGCTCGCCAAGACGCCTTCTTGGCACTACTCCACCATGCAAGGCGGTCTCGAAGTCGAGGCGTTCTACGACACCATGGACGACGTCCTGGCACCGACCCCGCGCGACCCGGCCGTCGCGCTTCGCGAAGTGATCACCGCCCTCGACGAGCAAGTTCGAACGCGTGTCACGTCGATCGAGAACGGCCGAAAGTTCCTCGACAAGAAGGGACCCCCGGCGCCAATGCCCGAAGGTGCGCAGATTTTCGAGACCCAAGGACCGTGGGAAGACTTCTCGACGCCTTCCCGCGATCTGCGACTTTTGATCGCCATCGACGTGGCGAAGGGTTTCCCCGCACGCGTCGCGCGACGCCCTACGCGCTACGCGATGGCGGCAAGCTCGCCAGAAGCCACGAAGACGACGCTGGACGCGCTCCTCGAAAAGGAGCTCGGCGCTCGAAAAGTGCAATATACACGCACGGACGGCTCGACGTTCGAGCTCACGCTGGCCGAGGTGCTCGCGCGGTCCGAGGCCTTCGAGATGACGTACAACCCGAACGACTGCGTCGAGCTTCGCTGGGGCGCAAAGCCCGGCTCGGACGAGATGGCCACGTGCCATGCTCGGGCCCCGCAAGACCAGCGCGCGCGCATGGAGACCGTTCGTTCGTGGTTCCGAGAGCGAAAGCGTCCCCCGCGCTGAACGTGGTGCGGACGTCACTGCGAAAAAAAAAATGGGGCTCGTGTGATCGTTTCTTCGGAGGCCGAGCACGTTCCAAAGCGAGGCCGGACGGATAGACCCCGTCGCCCGGAGGAGAGCACCATGTCCAGGCATTTTTCGACGTTTCGTCGCGCAAGCTTCTTGTTCGCCGCAGCTCCCGTCGTGTTCGTTCTCGCGTGCAACGGCGACACCACGACGGATTCGACGGTGACGGCGGTCACCGCAGACGAGGCCCAAGCGCTGAGGGGCGCGCAAGAAAGCTACGCGAGCAACAAGACCGAGATCGACGCGTGTGTGGCCACGTTCGAGGCATGCAAGGCTGCCGCTGGCGCCGATGTCGCCGCGTGCCACACCGCACTTCAAGCATGCCTTCCCGACACTCCGCCCGCGCCGCCGCGATGTGGTGGCCGCGATGGAAAGGGCGGTCCGAAGCCCCCCCACGCCGAAGGCGCACCGTGCCCCTCGGGCAGTGGCGACCGTCCCCCGCCTCCCCCGCCTGGCTCCGGCTCCGGCGACCGTCCCCCGCCTCCCCCGCCCGGCTCGGGCGGCGCGGATCTTCCGCCGCCTCCGCCGCCTGGCTCGGGTACCGCGGATCGCCCGCCGCCTCCCCCGGCCGGCTCGGGCAGCGCCGGCCTCCCTCCGCGCCCCGGACCAAGTGGAGATAGGCCCCCTCCTCCCGCCGGCTCCGGCGCTGCTCCTGGACAGCCCCGCCCCGAGGCTTGCGGACGTCTTCCCCTCCCTGCACGCGAGGCGCTGCAAGCTTGCCACGAGGCGCTCCGCACCTGCGTCGATGCCGGCGGAGACCGCGCGGCCTGCTTTGGAACCGAACGGTCGTGCATCCGCGCCGCGTTCGACGCAGCCTTCCAAGCGCGCTGCGCAGCATTACCTGCGGACGCCCCGGCAGAAGCCCGCGCGCGTTGCGCCGAAGGGGTCGAGCCGCCCGCGACCAGCACCGCGAACTGAGCTGCTCCGAGAACGCGACCGCGTGAGCCTCACGCGGTCCTTCGTTCGGCCACGGGCGATGGCCGAGCGAATCGGCAAGAGACCACACGATCCGCTCGTGTGGTCTTTCGCGTTTGGACCAAAAGAAGACAAAGCTGCGGTGGCCACGGAGCGCGACCAGACGTTTGGTGCCGATGACGACTTTTTTCGCTGACCCCAAGGTAAACCCTCGGAATCGTTTCATTGACGCAAAAGTCCGGGCGCCCGGACTTTCGCGTCAGTTGCGTCAATTTTGGTGGGGTGGAGCCGGTAACGACGCGGATCTCAACGACCGATTCGGTGCTCTACGGGCAGCTCAGCGCTCGCTCGTGGGGACGCCCGGAACGGATCGCTTCGCAGAGATCCACACAAGGTGGCGACGGTCCGGGTGGACCGCACTTGACGAAGCGATCGACGCCACTCGTAGGTGGGCAAGCCGCGGGAGGCACCCAACAGACTCCAGGCAGATCGGGCGGGCACGACTGCCCTCCGGGTGAAGGCGGCGCGATCCGCGCACACATCGATCCCGGTGGGCATCCGCGGGCGGTCGGCCCCCCGCACACGGTGCCACGCCCGACGACGCACTCGCCCGAGATCGCAGCACGTTGCCCCCGAGCTCTGCGAAGGCAATCGTTCCAATAGGTCAAACCGTCGCACCCACAGACGGGAGCGGGAGAGCCATCGCAAAACGTGGGTCTGCGCTCGCACACGCCCCGCTTGGCGTCACACGTCGGGCGGGCGCAAAAAGCGTCGCTCTCGCACTCTCGATCGTCGTCGCAGGAAGGCCCAATCGGAGCGCCGTCCGGAGTCCCTGCGTCAGGCAGAGTGACAAGCAGGATTTCCTCGGACGAGCATGCCCCGTGCGTGACCAAGAGAGCGAGACCGATCGCGCTCGTGAGAACGGAAAGCACCTGTCGTTTGGAGCTCATCGCGACTCCTTCGCAGCGGCCACGCGCCCGACACGATCGTCACCGAAGATGGCCACGTCGAGTGCCAAGAAACCGACGGGCCGAACGCGCATCGGCTCGAACACGGTCGCTCGCGTCCCCCCTTCTTCCACGACCCACGACCGTGACGCAAAGGCGACGTCGAGAGCGACGTTTGCCGAAAGCGAAACGTTCTTCGCAAGCTCGAGCCGAAAGAGCAGCGTCGGCGACAGCACCGGATCGACCCGGACGGACACGGGCTCTATCTTCGCTCCCGCGACATCGGATCGAGCCGACACCGAGAGGAGATCCGCCCCCACCCCCAAACCCAGGCCGAACGACGCTCTGGACAGCTCGAGCCACTCGGCGGCAGGAACGATGCGGACGTTGATCACGCTGACGTCCGCTTCGGCGCGCCTTTGCCCGGCGTGGAACGGAAGAGTGTAAGACACACGCATCGTGAGCGACGGCCGGAATCGGGCACTCGACGCCACGCCGAGCTCTCCGCCGAGCCGAACTACGGGGCCCTCGCCCGCTCCGAACGCGCCGGCCCCTCCAAAGATCCCGCCGAAGAGAGCAAGTGCGGTGGGTTCCGTCGCACGGGGCACCTCCGGTTTCGCGGGCGGTTCGACTTTGGCGACGGGTGGCGTCGGTGGCCGTGGCGGTGGCGGTGGCGGCGGCGGGCGCTGACTCTCCTGGATGGCATCCAGCTCGGATTCGAGGGCCGACTCCACGACGATCGCGACTTCTTCGGCTTCGACGGTCGGCGTACCCGCGCGCGACACCGAGCGTGTCGTCTTTCCGCCGCGGGCAAACAGGATCTCGACTTCGATCGAGGTCGACGTACGCCGCACCGAAACGCGGGCGAACCGGGAAGCTTCGAGCCTCGGCGCTCGAGCGACGCGGACGAAATCCACGGCGGCACCGACGCGGCCCACGGCTCGCGCTATGGCGTCCTCGAGCTCCGGCCCGGCCGATTCGTCACGATAGATCTCCACCACCGGAGAGGACGCCGTCGCCTGGGCTTGGGCCCGAGCCGGCCTCGCAAAGCTCGCGGCCGCGAGGGCGACGCACAAGGCGAGACCGACGCGCCAAAGCCTCTCGTGACGAGCTACCACGCGAGAACCGAGACGCGGTGTCGGCGCGCACCGAAGGCGAGTCCGATCGGCCATGAGACGAGCTCGCCTCGAGTGGAGGGGAACGGAGGTTGGAATCTTGCCGAAGAAGTCGAGCGTCGGCTTGGTCATGCGAATCGAGCCGGTGTTCGCCGAGCGGCGCGACTCAACGGAGCCCAACCGCCTCGATACGGAGCCTTGCGTGCTCGGCCGACGCCGACCGCGGATACGAGGCGAGCAATGCCTGCCAGGCGGTTCGTTCGGCGTCCAACTGGCCAAGCATGCCGAACGCGCGAGCTCGTCCGACGAGGGCTTCTTCGCGAAGCTCGCCATGTCCGTTGGCTAGATACGTGTCGAACTCGGAGAGCGCACGACGAGCGTCGCGTTGTTCGAGCAAGATACGTCCACGGAGAGCATGCGCCGTGGCGGCTTCGCGACTCGACGGAAAGCGTGCGATGACGTCTGCATAGGCTGCGAGGGCGCCCTGGACGTTCCCCGCGCGCCGCTTTTCGTTGGCCGCACCGAAGAGCGTCGTGGCATCTTGGGCCACGGGCTCGGTTGCAGCGACGTTGATGGTGGGCAGGCCTTCTGCAGGAGGCGCCACGGCGACCTTCCCATTCGAGATGGGCCCGACGGGCTGCCGCGGGGACCCCTGCTGGGAGGGCGCCACGTGTGGCACGCCGCGATCGGCGACGGGGGCCGTGAGCCGTGGTGCTTCGGACACCACGGCCGTCGCGGGTTCGGCGGGTTCGGCGGGCGCAGAAAGCACGGGCGTGGGCGTGGGCGTGGACGTGGGCGTGGGCGTGGGCTCGACGGTGGCAGGAACGAACGCGGCGCGCGGTCCCTGAGCTGCGGGGGTGCTCGCTTTCGGAGCGGTCAGCTCCTTTTCGCGAGATTCGTTCGACGAAGAAAGCATCGACGTGGCCTTGCGGGCCAGGGCGCGTCCTCGCTCCGAAGCGGCCGCGACCGTAGCGAGGAGGACGAACGCCGCAGCAAAGAGAAGCGCGAACCGTTTCCACGGAGCGATCGTTCGAACGGGCGTTCGCGTCGAAGCGCCGGTGGCCGCAGGAACGAGAGGCTCACTACTCGGAGCCTCGAGCTCCTTGGTCGGCAGATCCTTGGTGGGCAACGCGTCGCCTTTGGCCACGGCCCCGAGAGCGCCTTCCACGAGATTCGAATACGAGATGCGCTCGCTTTCGTCGTCCGCGAAGTCCGCACGAAGCAGGCGATCCATCTTGCAGGCGGCACACTGCGCCACGTGCATCTCGAGCCGCTCGTGCTCCGAGTCGGTCAACGTGCCGCGAGCTTCCTTGTCGAAGAGATCCTCGGGATGAAGCTGCGCGAGCTTCCCTGTGGTTTCGGTGAGGCTCATGATCCCACCTCCAACGCGGCGTAGAGATCCGGTGCGGCTTCGATGCGACGACGAAGCGCTTCTTTGGCTAGCCTCAGACGACTGCGCACGGTGTTGAGAGGAGCCCCCGCAGCTTGGGCGACCTCTTCGAGGGACCAGCCGAGCATGATCCGGAGGGCGAGCGCTTCAGCCTGTTCTTCTGGAATCTCGAGCAAGAGGTCACGAAGCAGCCGGCGACGGCGTTCGGCCACCGCCGTCTCTTCGGGAGAATCGTCGGTCGCGGGAGAAGCGTCCGTCTCGGCTTCGTCGTCGTGCCGGGAGCGAGCGATTCGCGTTCTTTTCCGGGCAAGGAGCGCCGTTCGCATGGCGATCGTCTGCGCGTATCCCTCCGGCGGGCAGTCCCCGCGGAACGCCGGCAGTGCGCGCACGAGCCCGATCAGCGACTGCTGGACCACGTCTTGGACGTCGGGGTGACCACCGCCGAGCATCGCGCGAACGACCCGATTTACCAGGGGTGCGACGGCACGGAGAAGCTGCGCCGTAGCGCGAGTGTCCCCGGTTGCGGCCTCTCGCGCGAGCTCCAACGTGGCCGATGGCGCGGCGGCGGTACGCGGAGTCTCTTGGGGGATGGCTTGTGGGCGCGTCATGCGTTCCCTCCATCCGTATCGTCCCCCCAAAAAACAGATCACCCAAGCCTCGAATGCGTCACCGTTTTGTGGGACATACACCCACACGGATTGAAGAGACGCGGTCGCGACGAAGCGCTCGGCGGGGGATCGACTCCCCCGCCACACGATCCAGGGCTTATTTCTTGGTCTTGACGGTGGCGAGTGCGCGAACGAGCGCCTCGGCGACTTGGGCGTCGACTTCGTCCCCACGGGCCCATTGGTCGGCCTTCACGAGGTTGGTCTGGGCGGCGGTCGCGAGCTTCACGCGGCGGCCGCGTCCGAAGGTAGCGAAGCGCGCCTGTTGCTCGTTTTGGGACTTACGAAGGGCAGGGCTCAAGAAACCACGCATGGCGGAACTCCAGGGAAAAGG
>JAYUKI010000965.1:0-2969 GCA_043764595.1 Myxococcales bacterium
CCGGAGGTAATCGAGCGTGAACACGACGCAGCAGCGCCCAGGCAAGCCCGCAGATCCGATGTTGGGCCGTGTCGTCGCCGGACGGTACAGACTCGAGGCCCGTGCGGGTGAAGGCGGCATGGGTGTCGTCTACCGCGCCCGCCACGTCCTCATCGACCGGGTGGTCGCGTTGAAGCTCATTCGCCCCGATTTGCGCGGCGAGACGCACCTACGCGCGTGGATGCTCCGCGAAGCTCGCGCGGCCAATCGCGTCGATCACGCGCACATCATCGACATCCACGACATTGGTGAAACCGAAGAAGGCGAGCTCTATCTCGTCATGGAATACCTCGTCGGCACCTCGCTCTCGAGCGAGCTGGCGAAGGGCCCGATGACGCTCTCGCGCGGAGTCGATATCCTCGAGCAAATGTGCGCAGCGCTCGCTCGTGCACACGACCTCGGTGTCATCCACCGCGACCTCAAGAGCGACAACATCCTGATGACCACGCGTGGTGGTCGGAAGGATTTCGTCAAGATCCTCGATTTCGGGCTCGCGCACTTGGCGATGGACCCGCGCCTCGCGCCCAAAGGCGCCGTGTTCGGAACGCCCGAGTACATGTCGCCAGAGCAAGCTCGTGGCGAAGAGGCTGGCCCGCCGAGCGACCTCTACGCGCTTGGTGTCCTCTTTTTCGAGATGCTCACCGGACAGCTCCCGTTCCGCTCGGGCGACCGCGAGACGCTGCTCGAGATGCAGCGGAGCAGCCCTCCCCCGAAGCCGACCAGCATCAAGCCCGACATCTTGCCGGCGGCCGAAGCGATCGTGCTGAAGCTCCTCGAGAAGGAGCGACGAAAGCGCTTCCAGGACGCCCACCATCTCCACGAGGAGCTGAAGGCCCTCCAGCGTGCCCTTCCGAGCGTGCCGTGGGAAGTTGGGCAGCTCGGGGAAAACGCGCCGCCTCCACCGCCCCCACCGCCGCAATCCGCGGGTGTCATCGAGTGGGCGAACCGCGCGGGGCTCTTCTCGCGCATGGTGAGCCGTGCGTATCCGGGAGCCAATGCACCGCCCGACGTGGCCCAAGCCATAAGCCAGGTGTGGGACCTCGCTTCACGAGCCACACGGCTCGAGGGCGAAGTCGCGAGCCACACACGCAAGCTCGAGTCCCTCGAGCGACGTGGCCGCGCGCTACGTGCAGAAATCGGTCGAAAGGTCGAAGAGCTCGCGCACGAAGAGTCGCGCGTGCTTCGAGAGCTTGCTGCCGAACAAACCGAGGCGAACCGCCTCCGAGAGGCCGTTGGCGCTGCAGAACGTGGCGCGATGGCGGCACGGCAGCAAGCCGATCAAGCCGCCCAACAGCCGCCGAACATCGCGTGGCGTGGCGTTTTCGAACGGGCTGGCGCCGCACAAGCCTTGGTGGACGCGCGCCGTGAAGCCCTCGCCGAGCGCGAGCACAAGGCGGCCGCCAAAGACGCTCAAGTCCGGGACCTACGACGGCAAATCGAAGAGCTCCGTGCCCAGCTCGCGCGGTACGCCGAGGCTCTCGAAGAGGACCTCACCTCCGGTCGCGAAAAAGTGGCCGCACGCACGCGTGAAGGTCTCGCGTTCGAGAAGTCGTTCAGCGACGCCTCCCAGCTCCTGCTGACCCACCTCAAAGGGAAGGCCGAAGCTCGCGATTTGCTTCAGGATCTCCTCGCGAACATGCACGGTCAATCGGCCGGGGCCCCGAGGCCAGCCGGGAGCGGCCAAGACGGACGCGGCTCGGGCAACGCCTAACCTGCTGCGCCGCGGTCGGAACGGGATCCCTTCGGTGCAATCGCCGAAGGGAAGCTCGTCGATCCGCGAGTAGTATCTGCTTCCGTGAATCCTCCGTCCTGCCCCGGGTGCTCGGCACCGCTCGATCCGCTCGCGACGAAGTGCCCGTACTGCAACCTCGTCACGCCGAAAGGGCGGGCCGAGGCCGAGCGGGCCGAATACGAGGCTCGAGCACGGCAGGCGCAGGGTCAAGCCTATGCGGCTGCACAGGCCTCGATGGCACAAGCCGCGGCTTCCCAGGAGGTTTCGAAGAGCGCCAACTATGCGCTCATCGCGACCATCTTGGGCTTCGTGTCGTGCTGCTCGCCGGTGGGCTGGCTCGGCGGGTTCTTCGCGTACCGAAGCCTCTCGCTCGCAGGCAAACACGGTATCCCGAAGCCGGTCAGCGCCATCGTGTCGGCTGTGTTGGCCGTGCTCGGAACCCTCGTGACGATCGGCGTCTTCGTCGGATCCCACTTCGACCAAAAGGACAAAGAGAAGCGCATCGCCACGATCGAAGCGCGCTGCAAAGACGCTCGGACGAAAGCCTCGCTCGACACGAAGACGGCGTGCGACGTGGCGGAGGCGTTCCTCTTGAAGTCGAACAAGATGACCACCAGCGCTGCGATGGTTTGCCAGTCCACGCCTGCCGTGAACGGCATGACGGCATCGCTCGACTCGGTCGCCGTCCTCAACAACGGAAAGACCCAAGCGACCTACCGGATCTGCCTCGTGAAAGGCGCGCGGTGGTTCGTCGTGCACGCCGACACGACCACGGACGAGTGCCTCGACGAGGCGCCGGCCGCTGCTACCGAAACCGAAGAGCAGTTCGCTCGAGACACGTACGCGGGGCTGGTCGAAAAGGCGCGACTCAATCGCGCAGACAAACGACTCGCTGGGGCGAAAGGCGCCGTCGATCGAGCCTCATCTACCGACCGCACGTGCGACGCTGCGGCTCTCGCTCGCACGAACGAGGGGACCGTTCCGGTCGTGCGAGCCATCGACTACGCCGTGCTCGACGGAAAGGACGATCCGGACTTCGCGTTCTTGTCGAACAAGGAGCTGCTCGAGTACTTCGCGAAGGGGAAACTCTCGGCGAAAGCGAAATCCGACCTCGCGTCGAAGCTGTCACGCGGAACGCCTTTTCTTGCAGTCTACAAGCACAAATCGCGAAGGTTCCCGGAAGTCTCGGAGAAGGGCG
>JAYUKI010000966.1:0-10167 GCA_043764595.1 Myxococcales bacterium
CGTGGGTACGCGATCGGCCGGCGGGGATCGACTCAGGCCTCGAATGGATCCTCGGCGGCTCATCGAGGCGCGCTCTCGACGTATTTGGCTCCACAAACATCGACGAACCGCGGCGGCCTACATTGGCATATGCCGTGCTGACGGGCTGCGTCATGCGAACCTTCTCTGCGATTCTTTTCTGCGCGGCCCTGGCTGGATGTTCGTTCGATCCCTCCGGTCCGGACGACTTCGACGAGACCGAATCCGACCTCGTTTCCGATCCGAAGGCAGCTCTGAAAGCCGCCAAGTTTCGCCTTGGCGGCGCCGACGTGCAGCCAGCCAAGGCAACGTTCGTGAGCCACCCGGACTATCTCGCAGCCAACGTTCCCCTGCAGCCGATCGCAGCGCTACGAACGGCCGTCGAATCGACCCTTGCGGGGAAGTTGAAGAATCGTGGTGAAGCCCACGTGACGACGCTGACGCCTGCCGAATTCGGAATCTTGAAGCGCAAACTGAGCGGCTCCGAGATCGATGCGATGGCCCTCCGCGCAGGCGTTCAAACGGCGAAGCTTTCGGTCAAATGCGTGGGCATGGGGGAAAAGGGCAAAGACCGCACCTTCTATGTAGTGGTTGACTCGACGGATCTCGTGGCGGTGCGGAAAGCGCTCGCGACGGCCTACGTTGCCAAAGGCGGTCGCCCGAGCGACTTTGACGCAGCAAACTTCTTCCCTCACGTCACGCTCGGGTTCACGAAACGCGACCTCTTCGAGAGCGACGGCGTGACCAAGTCGGTGGCGAGCTGCCCGAACCCGAAAGGCATCGAGGTGCTCCCGTGAATCGAGCCATGAATCCCGCGAGCCAGCGCCGTTCAATGGCGCTCGGACTTTGCCTCGGAGCACTTTTTCTTTCGCTTCAAGGTTGCGCGGCCTCCGAGGGTTCGTCGGACGCCCAAGACGAAGATGCGCTCACGGGTGGAACGGCCGCCAGCTCCGGCGACTTTGCCTCCGTGCTGCGGGTCGTGACCCGAAGTGGCTCGTGTACTGGCGCGAAGGTTGGGCCGGCTCACGTGCTCCTTGCGGCACACTGTGTCTCGGATGGTAAATCGAAGGTCGGCGACACGATCACAGTGAATCCTGCGCCCATCCCGGTCTTCGACAAGGACGTTGACGTCAAGGTGCGAAGAATCTCGATTCATCCCTTCTGGACCCAGTATAGCGAGGCGCTCAATCCCCAGGCGCCCCCGGACGTTGCGGTCATCGAGGTCGTTCCGACGAAGGCGTTCAATCGAATTCCGCAGGCCACGATAGATACCTCGCCTCTGCCTCTGGGGTCAGTGGTGACACTCACCGGCTACGGATGCGAGTCGGGATTGAAGGGCGGAAAGAGCAGTCCGCGCCTGCGTACGGCGAGTACATCGACCGTCGGATTCGACTCCGTCGTGGCATCGTCGTCACGTTCCGTTCCGCCGCGGCTCGGCTCGTCGTATTGGTTTACGGCAGGGAAGGGACTTGCTCCTGCCAACGCGAGCATCTGTCCGGGAGACTCCGGCGGGCCAGTGTACCTTGGTAGTGATCCCAAGGCGAAGCAACAGAAGGTGGTCGGAATCAATGCCTACTACGGGTTCTCGGATGGGGGAAACCTAAGCACGACGAACTGGCACACGCGGCTTGATGGAGAGTCTCGGCTCGACACGGCTTCGTGGCTCAAGGGAATCGGCGTCCCGGTAACAGGCAAGACAAGTGCTGACCACTACGCGAACTGCCTGGATGTAGGTGGAACATCCGTTTGCGGGGCGATTCGGCTCGCGTGGCAAGCTGGCGGCGGCGAAGCGCGCTATGGATCGCCCCTCGGTGTCGCTCGCTTCGAGCGCCGAGTCGGGAGCCTCGTGTGGAGTCAGCCCTTCGCTCGTGGGGTGCTCGACGTGGACGCGAAGTTGGCCTCTCCGAGCGCAAGCGACGTTCGCGAGGCGCCACCTGCCGATCCGAAGGATGTCTGCGCCTTCGCGCGGAGCGGCGATCGTGGCTACTGCGGGGACGTTTTGGTCGGTGGGGATCCGAAGGTGGTCTACTTTTGCGAGGGCGTCACGACGGTCGACACTCGACTGTGCGCAAACGGCTGCACGTGGGATGGGCGCTGCAATTGAGCCCATCGTGGCGATGGCCCGCCTTCCCAATTCGCCGGTGACGTATCCACAATGCCAAGGGGACAAGCGCGTCCCGAGCTCAATCCAATGAAAAAGGCGTTTCGAACCCTTCTGTTGAACCGCGGGATGCGCGAGCGGCGAGTCGACCGAACGCTCGCCCAGGCGAGCCGAGTACGCCGTAGCGCCGAACGGCAGGGGCCCGACAACCTCGTCCCGGTGACCCTCGAGCTCAACGACGTGTCGACCCGGGGACAGCGCTTCGATGCGAAGTGACCGGTCGGGTGGCCGTCGCACAACGTGAGCTTTCGCGTTTCCTGACGCCCGAACGGACTAAAGGCCCTTTCGTGCACCTTCGATGCAGTACAAACGCCCACTACTCGCGCATGTCACGCCTGGAGAGTCGGTCCACAAACCATCCTTTTGTTCGGTATCCCCCGAGGTAACAGGGCCCACCCGAGACATCCAATTCAAACAGGTCGCACCGATACTGCCGTCGGCCTTCGTCCCCGTCCAAACCGTATGAAGGGGGTCGATGAGTTTCGCTCCCGATTCTGTCGTGTTGATCGGCTCGTTCAATGACCCATTGCCCAGCACGGTCGCGATCTCTCGCTCGCACTTCACGTCGGTGTAACCGGCGGGCGACGCGGGCATTGTGGCGGGAGCCGCGCTCGTGGCTGTGGAGAGCCAAGCCGTCCACCCAGTGCTGGCCAGAGCGGCCTTCGACGCTGCCGCCTGGCAAATCTCGTCGGCCGCGATTTGCGGCGACTTCCCCGACACATTCAACCGCGTGACAAAAAAAGCTTCACTCGTAACGAACACGCGTGCCTTGCCTCCCGCGCACGCCATGGGGCCTGCATCCCTGGAGAGGGCATCGGGAGCCTCGGCCGTGCTGTCCTTTTGACCCCCATCCGCCGTGGAGTCCACGCTGGAGTCGTCACCGGCGTCGGTCGGGGTCGTGCCGGCTCCGAAGGTGGTGCACGCGGAGAGAGCTGCCACCGGAACCAAGCCCATACTGAAGATCGGAAAGAACCAACGCATAGTAGGTTCAGGGTACCTGCCGTGGGATGTCGCACAAGGCTCGTCGCCGAACGACACACAGGGACATCAACTGCGTCCCGAAACGGGCGCGGATTCCTAGGCTCGACCCAGTTTTCGGCGCGTCGTGCGCCACGCGGCAGCCAGGTCGGAATGGATCGAGGAATCGGAGGCTCCGACAGTCACCCCCACCACTCCCCTTCCCGAGACGCTCGGATCACTTCGCGGCAAAGAGGGCACTCACTTCGCCAGCGGACAACACGCGCTTGTAGATCCGCCTTCGTACATTGCGCCGTCCAGTGTGCAGCAGTCCGCGCGGGCGCCGATGTAAGCGGGTTGGTTGCTGTTGCGCTGGGCGGTTGGTATGCCAACGGTGGTCGATGCGGCTTCGACACCGTCAATGTAGATGCGGAGGGCCTTCGCCGGCTCGTAGACGGCCGTGACGTGTTTCCATTGGTTCAGCGGGAAGCCGTCGTCCCGAAGCGCGAGACGCTCGAGGATCTCTTCGTGCTCCGTGCGCTCTCACCCGTTTTTCGCAGGGCCCGGACGGCTGGGCTAGGCGGATAGCCTTCCGTCGCGCCGGGCTTCGCCGTAAGCTCGTAAAACGATGCGCGCTCCCTTTTGGCCCCTCCTTGTCCTCCTCGGGGTCGCTTCCGCCGGGGCCTGCTCACTCCTGAACCCGCTCGATGGGTACAGTGGGGGCGACGCCGCGCTCGCCGATGCCGCCCCGCAGATCGACGCGGGCCTCTCCGACGTGGCTACCCCCGAGGCTGGCGAAGCGGGTCCCGCGTGCACCTCCGCTCGCCCGCCTCCACGCCCCGAAGGCCAGCTCGGCGGCGACCTCGTCGTGCTCAACGCGATCCGCACCTTCGAGTTCGGAGAGGCCAACGACCCCCAGAAGCCCACCTCCGAAGGCCTCGACCTCGACTCGACCTGTACGTGCCCCGGGACTCGCTCGTGTAGGCCAGTGCTCGGGGCGGGCACGTGCGACTTCCTTGGCGGCGTCGACAACGCCGCCGGCCCGTACTTTATTTCGCTCGTGTCCGTGCTCGGCAAGGACAACTCGGTCTCCGCGCGCATCGCGCGAGGCCAGTACGGCCTCACCGTGCGCATCAAGAACTACAACGGTCTCGCCGACGACGACGAGGTCGAGGTCGCGATCTTCAACAGCTTCGGTCTCGACGTCTCGACCGGCGACGCCGGCACCGACGGCAGCACCGACGCCGGCAGCGTTCGCACGACGCCGCAGTTCGACGGAAACGATCGCTGGACGGTCGACGCCAAGTCGCTGCTCGGAGGCACCGCCTACCTGCCGAACATCGTCGATACCCGCGCCTACGTCCGAGGTTTCACGGTCGTCGCCACGCTCT
Source organism: Myxococcales bacterium (assembly GCA_043764595.1). Classification (GTDB taxonomy): domain Bacteria; phylum Myxococcota_A; class Polyangia; order Polyangiales; family Polyangiaceae; genus JAAFHV01. The sequence continues at coordinate 4,528 of JAYUKI010000966.1, forward strand.
CGAACAGCATCCGCGTCGGGCCGTACACGGTGCCCATCGTAGGAGGCACGTTGCTCGCCCACATCGTCAAGAGCGGCGACACGTTCGCGTGCGACCGCGGCACGATCTCGGGCCGCACGAACGCGCGGGAGCTGCTCACTGCGCTCGAGAGCGTGCCCAACCCCATCGCGCCGAGCTCGTTCCTGTGCGGAGAGGACAGCGTGTTCAAGAACGTACGCGACCGCTTCTGCCAGACCCTCGACATCACCACGGACCCGACCCTCGACGGGCGCGACGCGCCATGCGACGCCGCCTCGTTCTCCGTGCGCTTCACATCGTCCCCCGCGTTGCTCGGCGCGGTGGTCGACAACGGCCGCCCCCAGAAGCCGTGCGGCGAGTCTTGGGTGGCTACCTGCCCAACCCAATAGGTAGCGCTCACGCGAGCACGCGAGGAAGGACTCGCCCACGCGAGCACCCGCGTACCCAACGGTATGGAGGCGTGGCGCTGGGCCCGACGCCGCGAGACGGCTGAGGAGCGAGAGCGGACCTCCCCTTCGGGGACGACGAAGCGCGTGACGTCCAACGCCACCGTCCCGCTCGAGATTCGGTACGAGACCGTCCGACCGTTCGGATTTGGCCTTGGTCTGCAAGCTCACGTCAACCCCCTCGGCGTCAACACGAGGCGCGATTCATAGAGCTCGAGATCGGTCCATCGTCGATCGACAGCGTATCCGAGCTCCCCCGAGACGGTCTGAACCTGCTTATGGCTCGTGTCGCGACGAGCCTCAGGTTTGTCGTGGGGGCCCACGAAAGATCGTTCGCTCGAGGCGCGGTACCCCGAGCCTGCCTTGACGTAGGGAGTTGGCGCCGCGGCTCGTTCCTCGGCGATCACACTTCGATCGAGGAAGTCCAAACATGCAATCTCTCCGTACGCTTATCGAAACCGTCGCGATCGTCAGCGCGCTCGCGCTCGTCGGTTGCTCGAGCACCAGCTCCGACACGAACGACGCCAGCGCCGGCGCCGACGCGGGATGTCCGGCCAAAGAGGCCGGTTGCCCCGCCACGGACGCCGGTTGCCCCGCCACGGACGCCGGCTGCCCTGCGAAGGACGGAGGTTCCCCCGCCACGGCAACGCCCGGGAACGCCGACACCCCGCCAACCGGTTCCGACACGGACATCTCTGCGTGGATCGCCAAGGGCGATTACATGAAAGGGAACTGGAAGTGCGAGGCAGCGCCGCACGCCGGCCGTAGCCCGTCACCTCACGGCGAGAACCGCATCTGCTCGAATGCGCTGGTCTCCGCCCACGGCGCAGGCGAATTCCCTATCGGGTCGGCGCAAGTGAAGGAGATCTACGAGGCGGGGAAGATTTCCGGGTACGCGACGCAGGTCAAGCTCAAGGCAGGTGGAGCCGAAGCTTGGTATTGGTACGAAAAGCTCGGCACGAGCGTCGTCGCCAACGGCATCGCGGTCGCGGGCTGCTCGGGCTGCCACTCGCGCGCCGGAAACGGCGCGACGGGGCATGACTTCGTCTTCACCCAGGTGAAATAGGTTCACCATGTTCTCGACCCCGCTCCGTGGCGTCGGCGTCGGCCTGCGGCGAGAGATCGCCGACGAGCTCATTGCGTCTCGCCGCGCCATAGACTGGGTCGAGATCATCGCCGAAAACTTCATGACACTCGGAGGGCGCGCCCGCGACCGCCTCTTGCGCGCGCGCGAAAGGTGGCCGGTCGTTCCGCATGGGGTGGCGCTCTCTCTCGGTAGCGACGAGCCAGCCGGATACTCCGAGAAGGTCCGAGCACTGGCCGACACGATCGAAGCCCCTTTGGTTTCCGACCACCTTTGTTATTCGTCGCTCGGAGGCCACGAGTACCTCGATTTGCTTCCGATGCCTTTTTGCGAGGAGGCCGCGCGCCATATGGCGGAGCGCGCGGCCGCTCACCTCGCGACGGTCGGTCGCCCGTTCCTCGTCGAAAACGTGACCTCGTACGCCATCATGCCGGGGACTGAAATGACGGAGTCGGCGTTCGTTCGTCGTTTCCTCGAGCTTGCTGGGGGCGGTGTAGGGCTACTCCTCGACGTCAACAATCTCTATTTGAACGCAGTCAACCACGGCGCCGATCCCGAGGAGTTGCTCGCCGCCATGCCACTCGACCGCGTGGGCCAAATTCACGTCGCAGGGCATGTCGCCGGCGACGGGGTGCTGCTCGACACCCATTCGCGGCCAGTCGCCGAGCCCGTGTGGGCTCTGCTTCGATCGGCCCTTCGCCAGACCGGCCCGGTGCCGATCCTCGTCGAGTGGGACCAGCACATCACTTCGGTCGACGCGCTCCTGGACGAGGCCGACCGCGCGCGCCAAATTTTGGACGAGGTCTCATGAGCGTGCTCGTGCGGTTCCACGAAGCGATGGCACCCTTCCTTCGTGGCGATATCTCGGCGGCAGAGCTCGAGCAGCGCCTCGGTCCGTCGCCCTCGGGAACGTCGCGCCTCGCCCTGTATCCGCGTCTCGTGCGCCGCCAATCCACCGGCCTCGTCGACCACTTCTTTCGCGCGCTCGCGGCTGCGCTCGAGCGCTATGAGCCGGGGTCATTTTCACCTCTCCGCGACGCCTTCCTCGCCGCCTATCCCCTGTCGAGTTGGGAACCGAACGAGAACCTCCGTCCCTTCGCACCGTTCGTAAAGACGTATCCAAACCTGCCAGAGTGGGCGTTCGAGCTGGCAGACTTCACTTGGTCGAGGTTTCTCGCCGCTCACGCGGACCGGACGACCGGTGAGGTCGGTCTCGACCGCGCGGTGTTCGTGAGACACTACCGCTACGACGTCGCGTCGGCCTTCGACGAGGCAACTCCGTCGACTCGAGCTCTCGTCCTCGCACCACGCACGATGGTCTTCGCACGACACCGACGCACCGGCCGCCTCGTGTTCGTGACGCCGTCGGTCGCTGCGCTCTACGCGCTCCTGGGTGCGTCGGGAGAGGAGCTCCCTCCGCTGCCAACCGGAATCGGTCCGCGGGACGTCGATCGCGAGCTTCTGGCTCTTCGGGAAGCCGGGATACTGGTGCAACGTGAGGGTTGAAGGCGCGATGCTCTTGGCCTTTCTCGGCGCGACGCTCGGTTGCTCCCGTCGCGAGCACGGGGACGCTGAGAGCCTCGCGGTTGCGTCGCCCGCGACCGTGCAGCGCGAGACGCTCTCGGCCGCGTCGTTCGCCTCGACGATCCGGCTTGCTACACCGCTCCGCGCCCCGAGCTCGGTCGACACGCGCCTTCGCATCGTCACGTACTTGAAGCTTCCCGAGGGATCGTTCATCGACGCCACGGGCGAAACGCTCGATGACCTCCGACTGCCGTCCGGTGCTCATGCCTCGCGGGTCGAGTATTGGGTCCCCGAGCACACGCCGATCGACGCCGCTCCCAGCGAGTCTTGGCGCATCCTCGATATTCGGTCGACGAGCTTCGCGGCGAATGGCGAGCACTATTCCGTCGCTCGTCCAGACCCGCGGGCGCATGGTGCGTACGTGCGAGTGGCGTGGCCAAAGGCCGAGCAGGAACGTGGAACGTCCGCCCTCGTCACGATCGCGAAGTCGGGCGCGCTGGGCGGGGAGAGCTTGGCCGAACGAACGCGTATGGCGGACAAGCTCGCAGCCATCAACGACTGCCCGTCCTGTCACGCTCCGCGAGCCCCTGAAGCACACTCCGCGGAAGCACTCGTCCAGAGAGGCACGGACGCGAGCGGATTGTACTCGATCCTCTCGGTCTTTCGGGACGAAGGGCCCTTCGAGTCATACCGGCCTCGCGATATGAACGACGGAGATCCGCTCGTCGCACGACGATGCACTTCGGGACCGGTTGCATCGGCACGCTCGCTTTGTTCGGACGGGAAGAGACCGCGCGGGCACCTCGATATCGAACGTGGCGTCGCTTCGCACGACGTCCACGTACTGGACGTGTGCACTTCGCGGAAAGCGCTTGCCGCACGGATGACCGCTCGCGCGCGCGCTCTAGTCCCGCTCTCTGCCTGCGGTTCGCCGTAAGCCAATCGTGCTCTCGGCGCGAGTCGCGGATCGCGGCCGTGGCCAAACAAAAGGCCGCGACGCGCCGACCCATCACGACGCGCCGCTCCATAGCCACTTTCGCCCGCATGCCACGCGAGCGGTCCACGGTCATCCGTTGGGGTGACGTCCGTCGAAGGCTCCGCGGCGCTATCGCTACCGGACATGAAGAAGCTACACGCGGTGGTGGGACTGGGGATTCTGCTGCTCGTGGGGTGCGTCGCTCCGACTGGAGAGGTGGGCGAGGTAGGGGGCGAACCCGAGAGCGTGGGGCAGACCGGCCAGGCGGTCGTTGCGAGCAGCTACGAGTATCCCACCGCGGCAGCGTTCGTCGTCGTCGAAAACCTGGGCCAAGACAGATGCAGCGGTACGCTCCTTGGTCCGAGCTGGCTCATTACGACGAAGAGCTGCACGGGCCGTCGTGGGCTGCTGCCAAACCCAAACCTGCCCGCACGGGCGGCGGATCTAAAGATCGCCACGCCTACCAGCCTCGGTCTACCCCCCAATGCCACCGTTTCGTACACGTCCACGGTAGGCGCCGAGATCTACTGGCATCCGACGGTCGACCTGGCGCTCATCCGGACGGCTGCCCCGATCGCCTTGGAGACTCCGAATTTCGTTCGCAACTTCTACCGAGGCCCAACGAGCGACTACCAAAACTACCGGGTGACGTGTCACGGCTTCCACAGCCGATCCGTGGTCGATAGGTACGCCGAGCTGCGGTTCGGTTCCTTTGTGGTCGCAAACGTCCAGGGTGGCGGCCATCGGCTCACGAACGGCCTCGGACTCTCGGTTTCCGGCGGCAACGCATCTCTCGAGAACGCGGATCGAGGAGGCGCCTGCCTCACGTCGGATGGCCAGATCGTGAGCCTCATCACCCAGCCCGTCGGCGCAGCCGCTGCAAACGTGGAGACCTTCCGCGAGTGGACGCTCGACATGATGCACCTCGCCGAGAACCGCCGCCTCCGATTGCCGACCCGTTTCCAGAATGCGTCGGTCGCCGATTGCATCGACCTCCCGTCCGGCGCTTCGCAAGAGGGTGGGGCGGTGAACCACTTCCCGTGCCATGCCGGCTTGAACCAACAGTTCTATCGAGAGCCGGCCGGTAGCGGGTCATTCCGCCTCGTATCGGTCGTGACTGGCAAGTGCCTCGACGTCCCGTCGCTCGCCGCTGGCGGCACCGTCGTACAGACCTCGTGCGATCCACGTCGTGCTGGTCAGGTGGTCGATCTCGCCCCCTCGGGCACCGGCGCGATCCTCCGGTTGCGCAACAGCTTCCTGGGAATGGGATGCATCGAGATCACCCCGGGCGCAACCCAGCTGCGTCTCGGGTCCTGCGATCTTCAGCTCCAGAGCCTCCGCCAACGCTGGTCGATGTGGACGCCCCCTCCCATCTTCTGAGCGACTCGAGCGGTACCCTCTCCGGGCAAGATTGGGATCACGGACGCATTGACGTCATCGAGCCACGGCGACGAAGAACTGAGTAGTCTCGCCGTCATGAAGATCTCAGGTGTTTGCACGAAGTGCGCCTGTCGAAAGCTCTACGTCGTCGATCGGATCACCCAGCCCGATCATGACTCGAGCAACTGCACGGTTCCACTATGGCTCATGGC
>JAYUKI010000967.1:0-2967 GCA_043764595.1 Myxococcales bacterium
GAACTTGAACGCTGCGCTCGCGAAGCTCGGCTTCATCAGCGACCAAGACATCACGAACTTCTTGTCGCAGCAGTATCGCGTCCCCACGATCCAGCTGGATGAATACGAGATCGACGCGGACATCCTGAAACTCGTCCAGCGCGAGCAGTGCGAGCGACACAAGGTCATTCCGGTCTCGCGCGCCGGAAGCTCGCTCATCGTCGCAATGGCCGACCCGACGAACCTCCACGCGATCGACGACCTCAAGTTTTTGACCAGCTACAACATCGAGCCGGTCATCGCCTCGGAGAGCGCGATTCTCGCCGCGATCGAGCGGAACTACAGCGTAGGCCCCTCGTACGACGAGGTCATGGCCGGCTTCGAGGAGTCGGAGATCGAGTTTACCGGCGACGACGAGGACTTGAACGTCCTCGAGCTCGAGAAAGCTTCGGCGGACGCGCCGGTCATTCGCCTCGTGAACATGATCCTGCTCAATGCCATCAAGAAGGGCGCGAGCGACATCCACATCGAGCCGTACGAAAAGTCGCTCCGCGTTCGCTATCGCGTGGACGGCGTCCTCATCGAAGAGATGAACCCGCCCGTGAAGCTGAAGAACGCGATCTCGAGCCGCGTGAAGATCATGAGCCAGCTCGACATCGCCGAGCGGCGCCTCCCTCAGGACGGACGCATCAAGCTGAAGCTCGGCAAAGGCCGCGAGATGGACTTCCGCGTGAGCGTGCTCCCGACGCTCTGGGGCGAGAAGACCGTCATGCGTCTTCTCGACAAGGGCAACCTCCAACTCGATATGACGAAGCTCGGCTTCGACCAGAAAGCCTTGGACGACTTTCTGTGGGCCATTCGCCAGCCGTGGGGAATGGTTCTCGTTACCGGTCCCACCGGGTCGGGAAAGACCACGACGCTCTATTCGGCGCTTTCCGACTTGAACAAGATCGGGACGAACATCAGCACCGCGGAAGATCCGGTGGAGTACAACGTCCACGGCATCAACCAAGTTCAGATGCACGACGAGATCGGCCTCAACTTCGCGATGGCGCTCCGCGCCTTCCTTCGTCAGGACCCGGACGTTCTCATGGTCGGCGAGATTCGAGACTTCGAAACGGCCGAAATCGCGGTCAAGGCCGCGCTCACGGGCCACTTGGTGCTCTCGACGCTCCACACGAACGACGCGCCTGCCACGATTTCGCGCCTTCTCAACATGGGTGTCGAGCCGTTCCTCATCACGGCGTCGGTGAACTTGGTTTTGGCGCAGCGTCTTGCTCGCAAGATATGCGTCGACTGCAAACAGCAAATCATGGTCGAGGACGAGGTTTTGCGCGAGGTCGGCTTCACCGCCGAAAACGTCGCGCGCTGCCAAGGCCGCCTGTGGAAGGGCGCCGGTTGCCGCACGTGCAACGGTTCCGGCTACAAGGGACGCGTCGCGCTCTACGAGGTCATGCGCTTCACGGAGGGCCTGAAGGAGATGGTGCTCCAAGGATCTTCGACTGCGGAGCTCAAGATGGGCGCCATCAAGTCCGGAATGGGCACTCTGCGCATGTCCGGCATCGGCAAGGTGCTGGACGGCGTCACGACGACCGAGGAAATCCTCCGCGTCACGATGTCGGACGGCTGAAGAACGAACACTCACCCCTCGTAAGCGAGGAGGCGGAAACGACGATGCAAGGCAATCCCGGCGAGCTCAAAGTCAATCTCCAACAGCTTCTGAAAGCGATGGTGGACAAGGGCGCGAGCGACATGCACATCACCGTGGGAGCCGCGCCGTTCCTTCGCATCGACGGTGATGTCATCCCGCTGAAGCTCCCTCCACTCAGTCCCGACGAGACAAAGCTTCTTTGTTATTCGGTGATGAGCGAGGACCAGAAGATTCGGTTCGAGCGCGACAACGAGCTCGACATGAGCTTCACGGTGAAGGGGCTATCGCGCTTTCGTGCGAACTTCTTCGTGCAGCGCGGTGCCGTGGCGGGGGCCATCCGTACGCTCCCTTTCAAAATCCTGAGCTTCGAGGAGCTCGGGCTTCCGCCCATCATCGCCGAGCTCACGAAGCGCCCCAACGGGCTCATCTTGGTCACGGGGCCTACGGGCTCCGGAAAGACCTCCACGCTCGCGTCGATCGTCGACAAGATAAACTCGGAGCAAAGGCTCCACATTCTCACCATCGAAGACCCGATCGAGTTCATGCATCCGCACAAGCTGTCGGTCGTGAACCAACGCCAAATCGGCGAGGACACGGCGAGCTTCGGCGGGGCCCTCAAGTACGTGCTTCGTCAAGATCCGGACGTCGTCCTCCTGGGCGAGCTTCGCGATCTGGAGACCATCGAAGCGGCGCTCACCATCAGCGAAACGGGTCACCTCGTGTTCGCGACTCTCCACACGAACAGCGCGATCTCTACGATCAACCGAATCATCGACGTGTTCCCGCCCCACCAGCAGGACCAGATTCGGTCGAAGCTTTCGTTCGTGCTGCAGGCCGTGATCTCGCAGCAGCTCTTGCCTCGCGCCGGGGCTCCGGGCCGCTGCATGGCTCTCGAAGTGCTCGTGCCGAATCCCGCGATTCGAAACCTCATTCGTGAGGCGAAGATCCAGCAGATTTACGGGCAAATGCAGATTGGCCAAGACAAGTTCGGAATGCAGACCTTGAACCAATCGCTCTTCAACCTCTTGGTGCGAAGGTACATCTCACTCGAAGAGGCCATGAGCCGCTCGCTCGAGCCGGACGAGCTTCGCATCATGATCGAACAAAGGCAGACCCGCCCACAGCAGCCGCCGCAAGCGCGCTGAGGCTCGGGTTTCGACGACGACGTGCGAAAGGCCGTTCTCCTTGGAGACGGCCTTAGGACCTGCTCCTTTCTGAGCGGTTCCTTCGGTGCGTTTTGCTCGAAAGGCCGGCTTACTTGCTTCGGGTGTTCACGGGTGGCAATCCGACGTTTTCGGCTGCGTTTGCCACGTCCGGATTCGTGAATCCCGCTTTGG
>JAYUKI010000968.1:0-2965 GCA_043764595.1 Myxococcales bacterium
TTTGCGTCCGTGAACGCGCCCTTCACGTGCCCGAAGAGCTCGCTCTCGAACACGCCGTCCGCGAGCGCTCCGGCGTTGACGGGGACGAACGCCCTCTCCGCGCGGGGCGAGGCGGCGTGAATCCAACGCGCGACCACGTCTTTTCCAGTGCCGTGCTCCCCCGTGATCAACACGTTCGCGTCCGAGGCCGCCACACGCGCGACCAGGCGCTTCACGGGCTCCATCGCCTTCGACACGGCGACGAGCTCGGGGAGGGCCCGATCGTTCTCCCTCGCGGACTGAGCCATCAGCCGGGCGGCGCGCTGGCTCATGTCCCGAAGATCGATCTCGCGTCGCAGCGTCGCGACGAGTCGCTCGTTTTGCCAGGGCTTCTCCACGTAGTCCCGGGCCCCACGGCGCATCGCCGAGACCGCGCCCGCGACGCTCCCCCACGCGGTCATCACGACCACCGGGAGGTCCTTCGCGATCTCGGCGAGATGCGCGACGAGGTCGAGCCCTTCCTTTCCCGAGGTGGTGTCGCGGGCGAAGTTCATGTCCACGAGCGCCACGTCGAGCTCCTCGGTCCGCGCCGCCGCGAGCGCCCCCTCCGGCGACGAGGCCGTGACGACCGCGAAGCCCTCCGATTTCAAGAGGAGGCGCAAAGCGAACACCACGTCGGCTTGATCGTCCACGACGAGCACTCGGGGAACGCGCATGCTCATGCCTTCCTCTCTGCGGTCGGGCGCCATGGACCACCCCGTCGCCTTCGGCTCCTTTGCATGTTCACCCTTCATACCTGAGCGCGACTGCGGCCGGGATGCGAACCGCTCGAATCGCAGGCACCAAGCAGGCGAGGACTCCCGCCACGCCGAGCACGACGGGGATGGTGGCATAGACCAAAGCATCCGTGGCCACGATCCCCGAGAGCCGCGCGGACAGGATTTTCCCCACGACGATCGCGAGCACCACGCCCACCGCCATTCCCGCGGCGAGGAGCTTCACCCCGCCGGCGACGACCATTCCCACGACCCCTTCCGGCGTGGCTCCGAGCGCCATACGAAGGCCGAGCTCGCGTGTTCTTTGCCCCGTCGAATACGAGACGAGCCCGAAGAGCCCGAGAGTCGCGAGCACGAGCGCCGTGCCTGCGAAGGCCGCTAGGAGCGCGGTCACGTGCTTGCGATTGCCAAACGAGTCGGCCACGCGCTCGGAGAGCAGCTTTCGGCTCGCCGGGGCTTCTTGCGGATCGATCTCGCGCACCATCTGGGGGACCCGCTCGAGGAGGGCGCTGGCCTGGTTCGGCCGCGTGTGCGCGGCCACGATCATCCAACGCGTCGCCTTCTGGGCGAGGGGCACGTAGGTCTCGGCGGCAGGGGGTCGCTCGAGCGAGCGACGTCTCACGTCCCCGACGACCCCGACGATCTCGCGCCACGTGCGCTCGTCGGTCTCGTTGTCGCCCCAGTCAATCCGTCTACCAATGGGGTCTTCGCCCGGGAAAAAGCGGTCCACCATCGTCTGACTCACGACGATGACGAGGCGCCCTTCGGCCCGATCTTCGGCCGTGATGGCGCGGCCTCGGAGCACGGGGATGCCTAGCGTCTCGAAGTAACCCGGCGTTACGACGTTGCGCTCGATGAGCGGCCGCTCGCCCGGAGGAAACGCGGGCCGCCCCTCGATTCGAAAGGATCCGTTGCTGTTGGAGCCGCAGAACGGCAACGTCGAACCCGCGGCCGTGGACAGCACCCCGGGCTCGCGGGCCACGCGCGCCAGGAGGTCGTCGTAGAAGCGGACGACCCGCTTCGAGTCGCGGTAGCTTGCCTCGGAGAGGAAGACACGCGCCGTCGCAACGTCCTCCGAGACGAGACCCGTAGGAGTCTTCGCGACGCGGTCGAACGCCCGGAGCGACAGACCACTCCCGACCAAGAGGGCAAACGCGAGCGCGACCTGGACCACGACGAGCCCGCTCCGCGTCGTCTTTTGGCTCTGGCTCGTCCCGGCGCGGGCCGCCGCTTCTTTCAAGACCGCCTGCGGCTCGACGCGCGCGACCGCGAAGGCCGGGACGAGCCCGAACACGAGCCCCGAGACGAGCGAGAGCACCACGGCGAAGGTGAGCGCGCCCATGTCCACCGCCACTGGGATGGTCATCGCTCCCGCTTGTTCGACGAGACCCCCGGCCAGCTCGGACACCATGAAGCGCGCCAAAAAGGCTCCCAAAGCTGCGCCGACCAAGAACACGACGACCGTCTCCGTCACAATCTGCGCGGCGAGCCTCGTGGACGTCGCTCCGAGCGCAGCGCGCGCGGCCATCTCGCCCCGTCGTGCGCCCGCGCGGGTCAAAAGGAGATTCCCGACGTTCGCGCACACGACCAGGAAGACCAGCCCCACCGAGGCGAAGAGCACCCAAACCCCGGATCGCGAAGAGCCAACGAGGCTGTCGTGAAGATCTTCGACGCGGACGCTGACGCGCGTGTTCGTGTCGGGATTGGCCACTTCGAGGGTTTTGGCGATGGTCTTGAGCTCCGCTTCGGCCTGCGCGAGAGACACCCCTGGTTTCCTTCGACCCATCACTTGAAGGAAGTGGCTCCCGCGCCCCGAGACCGCCTCCGCGGCATACCCGACGTGCGACGCCGCGAGCGGGGTCCACAGATCGGTGCGATCGCTGAACGGCGCCGAGAAGCGGAAGCCGACCGGAGCCACGCCGACGAGGATGTATGGGACGCCGTTCAACGTCACCGTCGTCCCGACCGCTCGAGGATCCCCCGCAAATCTTCGCTGAAAGAGCCCCTCGGAGATGACGACGGTCTTCGGCGCGTCGACGCGATCGTCTTCGTTCCCGAAGAACCTCCCGTGGAGTGGCGCTAGGCCGAACATAGGAAAGAAGTCGCCGCTCACGCTGGCGCCCGGGAGATTTTCGGGCGCTGCGCCCTCGGACGTGAGGGTGTACGCCTCCGACTCGACGGCCGTCATTCGCTCGAAGCTCGTGGCCGCT
>JAYUKI010000969.1:0-2964 GCA_043764595.1 Myxococcales bacterium
TCGTACGAGGCCCAGGTCGATGCGCTCTTGCGCGGCACGATCGACGTAGCCTGGAACACGAACCTCGCGTTCGTTCAGTCCGAAAAGTGGAGCGAGGGAGCCTGCAAGCCCCTGGCGATGCGTGACACGGACCTCGGGTGGCGGTCGATGCTCGTCGCGCCACGAGGAGGCGCCATCACGTCGGTAGAGGGCGTTCGCGGAAAGAAAATCGGCCTCGGCAGCCGCGACAGCGGGCACGCCGCGATTCTCCCCGTACACTTCCTCGCCAAGCTCGGTCTCGTCGAGGGCCGCGACTACGAGACGGTTCGCTTCGACACGGACCTCGGGAAGCACGGCGACACCGGCACGAGCGAGGTCGACGTTCTCAAAGCCGTGGTCGAAGGGCGGGTTGACGCTGGCTTCGTGGGGAGCCCGTTCTGGGCGGGAGTGCAAGAGTCCAAGATCGTACCGGCTGGCGCGCTCGACGTGGTTTGGCAATCGCCCGAGTACCCGCACTGCATGTTCACGGCGCGCCGTGGGCTCGACGCGACACAGTCCGACGCGCTGGTGAAGGCTCTCGAGGCGATGGACTTCGACAACCCCAAACACCGCCCGGTGCTCGTCGCCGAAGGGCTCAAGCGCTGGGTTCGACCCGTGCCCGAGGGCTATGCCTCGCTTCGAGCAGCGTGCGAAGAGCAGGGCCATTTTGCCCACAAACGGTAAGTCGTGAAGCTCCCCGTGCTCCGGTACCCCGTGGCGGCTTCCACGCCTGGGGCGGCCCTCACCTTCGACCGTGGGCTCCTGCTCGAGATCGTCGCGGCCTTGCGCGCGACGGCACGGGGTCAGCTCTTCGCCGTCTACCTTGCCGACGACGACGCACTCGCCGACCTCAAGCGGTGGTGCGAGCTCACGGGCAACGCGCTCATCGAGGCGACCCACGACGAAGGTCGCGTCGTCGCCGTCGTGCGGAACGGCCCCATCGATCGCGAGGAAGAGCGCCCACTCGGATCGAGGGTGTGGGTGTACACGAACTTCGACTGCAACCTCGCGTGCGACTATTGCTGCGTGCGGTCGTCTCCGAAGGCCGAACGCGCCTCGCTAGACCCACGCACGGTCGAGGCGCTGCTGCACGAGACCGCGTCCATCACCGAAGTTCGTGACGTCTTCTTGACTGGCGGCGAGCCCTTTCTCCTCGAGTCGATCGGCGAGATGGCGGCCGCCGCCGTGAGCGTTGCGCCGACGACCATCTTGACGAACGGGATGCTCTTCGCTGGACGAAGGCGCGCGCTCCTCGAGGCGATGCCCCGCGAGCGCGTGACGCTCCAGGTGAGCATCGATAGCCCCGACGAAACCCTCCACGACGCGCACCGCGGCAAGGGCACGTTCGCAAAGGCCCTCGCGGGCGTCGAGGTGGCGCGAGGCCTCGGGTTCAGGGTTCGTCTGGCGGCCACGGTGTCGACCGACGACGACGAGGCCGCCGCACACCGGTTCTTCGAAACGCAAGGGCTCGACGCAGACGACCGGGTCGTGCGTCGTGTCGCGCTGCGTGGTTTTGCCGAAGAAGGGCTGGCGCTCTCGCGTGCCGACATCGTCCCCGAGCTCACCTTCACGGCGCGCGGCATCTATTTTCATCCCGTAGGCGCAACGGACGACGACTTCCTCGTGACACCTGCGCTGCAGCCCGTTCGAAGCGGTTTCGAGGCGATCCAAGCCATGCGCGCGGCCGACCTCGCGCACGAAGGACGCCTTTCGTCGATCTTTCACTGTGCGTAGTGCGTGACCGCGATGGAGAGGCCCAAAGAGCGTGTTGGCGGAGAATGCGCTCGCGTGCTCGAACCCGAGGAAGATGAGCGAACCCGCGAACGCCGACGGTCCACGAGGCGCCAGTCGATCCTCGACTGAGTCGGTACGACCCCATGCAAGCTCGCTCGGCCGCCGGATTCCCCCAAAAAGGTGCTCGTGGGGGGCCTCACTCCGTGGCACATGCGATGCAAATGCCCCGACCGGAGGTCACGATGCCATTCCCATCGCTGATTCGTCGGTGCGTTCTCGCTGCGATTCTCTTCGCGAGTCTTCCCGGGTGCTCGGCAGAAGTCGCGCCGGACGAGGAGGCCGTTGCGACGGAGGGATCGGAAGCACTGGTCGGTCAGGGTCCTCGCTTCCTCGGCGTCGTGTCCAGCGGGTCTCTTTGTCCGCCAGGAGTGTTTGTAGCGACGCACAATCCGTACGGCCCGGCTCCACTCTCGATCATCGTCAATCGAGCGGCATTCGTGGACGCCCCCGCCGCTCAGTGCACCTTTTCGGTGACCTTCGAGCTCCCCCCTGGCTACCGCATGCCGGCGCTCAATTGGAGCGCACGCGGTGGAGCGCGCTCTTCCGCAGGGTCCGTCCCCTACTTCAAGTTTCAAGTGTCCAATGCGGAATCGGGGACGAGCACGATGTCACGTCAGACGATGGGGGCAACGTTGGATGGCGATGAATGGAGTGGCAACATTTCCTCGGCCGGTTTGACGTCCTCCAACTGCTCTGGAACCAAGCCGAAGAAGGTTACGTGGACGTTGCAGCTCGGCGTCGAAGCGAACCCGCCGAAGGGGCTCGCGGTTTTGATCGATTCTTTCGATGCCTACACGACGGCTGCAAAGAAGTGCAGTCCGTGATCGAAACGCTGCGAAGCGCCGTGCCATCACGCGGACGTCCGGTGCTTTAGTTAGGGCAGAACGGAGAGTGGAGCGGTCTCCTCGCCCTGGAACGCGTGAGCGCCGTCGCATGGCAGCGAAACGAACGCGGGTGGCGCTGGCGGCGTTGCTAACGGAGCCAGTGCGCGAGCAACATTGGTCGCGCTGGCCCAGCGGAGGGCCGGATCTTTGGCAAGGCAACGTTGGACCAGGATGGAGAGGCCCGAGGGGAAGACTCCGAAGTCCGACAAGCTCGGCGTTGGTGCCTCCAGAATGGCCTTCATGGTGAGCAGCGCGCCTTTTCCTTCAA
>JAYUKI010000970.1:0-2963 GCA_043764595.1 Myxococcales bacterium
TCCATCCGGAACGTGGTTCCGGCGCTCGAGACCACGTTCTCCTCGAACATGACGCTGCCGAAGTCGTCGGCGCCGAAGAGCAAGGCCACCTGCCCTACCTCCGGGCCCTGGGTGACCCACGAGGCCCCTACATGGTCGAAGTTGTCGAGCAGGATTCGCGCGACGGCTTGCTGACGCAAATAGAGCAGCGTGCCGTGCTCGCCGGGGCGAATGTGCGTTCCTTCTTCGAACTGGTAGTCCCAGCAGAAAAAGGCCGTAAACCCGCCTGTTTCGTCCTGCAAATCGCGAAGCTTCAAGAGATGCTGGATGCGGTCGCGTGCCGTGTCCACCGTGCCGTACATCATCGTCGCGCTCGACCGAAGGCCCATGGCGTGGGCCGTCCGCATGACCGAGAGCCACTCTTCGCTCGTGCACTTCGCTTTCGCGATCTTGCGACGCACCCGGTCGACCAGGATCTCGGCGCCGCCGCCCGGGACGGAGTCGAGCCCCGCGGCATGCAGGCGCTCGAGCACTTCACGGACCGAGAGCTCCTCCATCGCGGCAATGTGAAGAATTTCCTCCGGCGAGAGGGCGTGGAGACCGAGGCCGTATTCGCTCTTCATCCAGCGGAAGAGGTCCTCGTACCAACCGATTCTTAGGTCCGGGTTCAGACCACCTTGCAGGAGGATCTGGACGCCGCCTTTGTCCTTCACTTCTTGGAGCTTCTGCCCCAAGACCTCGCGCGAGAGCACATACCCCTCGGGATCCCCCGGTTTCCTGTAGAATGCACAGAACCGGCAGCTCGTGGTGCACACGTTCGTGTAGTTCACGTTGCGGTCCACGATGTACGTGACCACGTCGTTCGGATTTTTCCGCGCGCGCGCTCCACGAGCGAGAAGCCCGAGATCGAACAAGCTCGCTTCGGCCAGCAAGCGTTCGCCCTCTTCTCCCGAGAGACGCGCGCCTTCTTCGGCACGTGCGAGCACCGTGTCGAGGGAAGGCCGCGCACGTGGCGTCGTGTCGAACGAGACGCGAGTGACCTTCTCGAACCGCGTGCGCGGCAAGAGCCCCATTCCCGCCGCGTCGTCGAGGAAGCGCTCCAGCCCACGCCTCGCGTCGTCGTCGAGATCGTAGCGAAGGCTCGAGCCGAGGTAAGACGAGAGGCTCCCAGCCTCCATCCCGTGCGCCTCGGCGTGGGCGCGCGCCATCGCGGGCCGTTGGGAGAGTCCCCAGGCCTTGGCCTTCTCGAGGGCCTCGACCTCGAGCGAGGACAGGGCTCCGTGGCGCGCGAACCAGGCGGCGAACACGAACGGAAGGCCGGTGTCCTCGGTCCACGCGCCGGCGAGGTCCAGCGTGTACGGAAAACGTCCCTCGAGGGCCAACGCAGGATCGCCGATGACGAGCGCCCCCGTGGTGCCGGACACCCGCGAAATCGCTTCCTTCGAAGACGCGCCGAAGAACGTGGGAGAAAGCTTGCGCTTCGCCAGCACGAGCTTGGCGAGCACCACGCTCGTCTTGGACGACAGGTCGAGCGCAAGGTGCGAGAGCTCTTCGAGTGGGCGCTGCGACACGAGCATCACGCTTCGTACGGGGCCCTTCGCCCCGATGCACGCGTCCGACACGATGGTCAGACCGCCGAGGGTCGCGGCCGCAGCAACGGGCATGAGAGCCGCAGCGACCTCGTCCTCCGCGAGCTTGCGCGCCACCTCGGACGGGAGCCCGAGCGAGAGCCCGAGGGCCCCCTCTTGCGGGCCTCCTTCGGCAAACGCTGCCCAGAGTGGGCGCGCGTTCAAGTATTCGACAGCACCGAGGATTTTGGCGGTCATGGCAAGACCTCCAGGTGGCGGCCGGCCTTCCGGTCGCGCACCTTCATGGCGCTCTCCGGCAGGGCACTTTTTTCGTGCTCGCGAACCACGCGATAAAGCGTGTCGCGTTCGACGGGCTTCCGGCCGGCCTCGCGAATCAGGCGAATCAGGTCCGCCTCGGAGAGGCCTTCGGGAGAGCGAGTTCCGGCCGCTTTGTAGATCGTCTCGTGGACGATGGTGCCGTCGATGTCGTCCGCGCCGAACGACAGCGCCACTTGGGCGATCTTCGGCGTCATGCTCACCCAATACGCCTTGATGTGATCGAAGTTGTCGAGCACGAGGCGCGAGACGGCCACGGTGCGAAGATCGTCCATCGCCGTGGGCGCAGGGAGGTTCTTCATGCCGTTTCCGTCGGGGTGGAATGCGAGAGGAATGAAGGCCTGAAAGCCCTTCGTCTCGTCTTGGAGCTCGCGGAGGCGAAGCAAGTGATCGACCCGATGCTCGAACGTCTCGACGTGCCCGTAGAGCATGGTCGCGTTCGAGCGAAGCCCCATCGAGTGGGCCACGCGGTGCACTTCGAGCCACTCGTCGGCGTTGGCCTTGTCGTTGCTGATGCGCGAGCGCACCTCGGGGTGGAAAATCTCCGCACCGCCACCGGGCAAGCTGTCGAGCCCCGCGGCGACCAAGCGCGTGAGCACCTCGCGCACGGTCATGCCGTAGTGCTGCGCGAAGAAGTGCATTTCCACGCCCGTGAAGCACTTCAAGTGGATGTCGGGCTTGATCCGCTTGAACCCACGAAGGAGGTCCTCGTAGTACGTGAACGGAAGGCCCGGATGCAGGCCGTTCACGACGTGAACCTCGCTCGGTGCATCGTGCAGGCGCGCTTCGAGCTTTCCCCACGCCTCTTCCAAGGTCATCGTGTGGGCGCCCGGCATGTGCTCTTCGAGCTTCGCGAACGAGCAGAAGAGGCACGAGGCCATGCAGACGTTCGTGACCTCGATGCGGAGGTTTTTGTTGAAGTAGGTCACGTCGCCGTGGCGGGCTTCGCGCACCTCGTTGGCGAGCCGGGCGATGCCGAGAAAGTCCGGGCTCTTGAAGAGCGCGAGCGCATCTTCGGCCGTGAGACGCTCGTTCGAACGGACTTTTTGAGTGATGCGCTCAAGCATGGGTGGCTCCTAG
>JAYUKI010000971.1:0-2960 GCA_043764595.1 Myxococcales bacterium
CTCGAGCTCGGGGTATTTCGAGCCCCAGCATTTCGAGTCGACGAAGGCCTTCACTTGGTCTTGTTTGCCCGGCGCAAAGAGCTTCTTGCCCTCTCCCGGGCCGTCGAGCATCTCCGCGTGCGTGTAGTGGTACCAAAGCGAAACGGCCGCGATCGAGGGCACCGTGGCGATGGGGTAGTCCTTGCTGACTCCGTTGTAGAGCGCGGCGCCCCACGAGCGCTGCGAGAGCCAGAGTGGCGCGTATACGGCGACGCCCGCGACATTCAGGCCCGCGCCGTACGATTCGGCGAGTGCAAGTGCGGCAAGGGCGCTGTGTCCGCCTTGCGAGTGACCTACGAGCACGACCTTCTCATCGAGCACCGGGAAGAGCTTTCGAATGGCCCGGGCGGAGTCGAGCGTCGACTTTCCGACGTCGGCCGCACCCGCGTAGACGCTGGGTGGATTGCCCGCGGCTCCGTAGTTCGCGTAGCCCGCAAGGTCGGGAAGCACGACCGCGTAGCCTGCGCCAACGAGCGGATACACGAGGCTATAGAGGTCGTCGTTCACCGCCTCTGCGGCCTTGTCGAACTTCGACGCTGCGCAGGCGGCGGCCTGTCCGCGGCTCCCTCGTGCGGCAACGACGACGGGCAGCTTGGCCGCACGCGGAACGTCCGGGATGTACACCAGGCCACTCGACGCACCGGCGGAGCCTTTTTCGTCTCCGCGCTCCGTCTGGAAGAGCACACGGTAGACCCGCGCGCCACTCGTCGGAGCCTTTCCCTTGTATCCGACCTCGGCAAGCTTCGCGGTGAGCGCGTCCTTCGAGACGTCGGCATCAATGCCGCAGCGGAGGATT
Organism: Myxococcales bacterium; assembly: GCA_043764595.1. GTDB lineage: Bacteria > Myxococcota_A > Polyangia > Polyangiales > Polyangiaceae > JAAFHV01. The sequence continues at coordinate 836 of JAYUKI010000971.1, forward strand.
GCGCCGCGTTTCGCGACGTCGGCAGCGAGCGGCGAAGACGGTGCATCGTACACGCTCGCCGGCGCATCCGCGCAGGGCAGGGCGGGAGTCTTCAGCGTGAGCCCTCCCGGTCCTGCGTCGGGATCGCACTGCTCTTTCGTCGGATCGCATGTGCCCGGGGGGTTCTCGACGGGCTTTTTTTCGGACGAACATCCTGTGAATGCCACGGTGGCGGCGAGGAGGGTCGAGGTCACGACGGCGGCAAGGGCGAGGTGCTTCATAGGGCTCCGAGCTCCGCTGCGGGCGGAGGCAAATCTCATGGCAAAGGAATGACGAACCCTTTCATCGTAGTGGATCTTCGGGAGAGCGAAAGGACTCTCGGGCAGCGGCGGTTCTCAGGACATGGCAGTCTTCCGCGAACGCCTGCCGTCGGTCGCAAACGCCCTTTCGACGCCGCACTGCGTCTTGGCGTGCCGAATGGTATGTTCGAGCGATGTCCGAGAAAGCGCTCGACGATCTCCAGCACGATCACTCCCACCTCTCGCGCCTCGTGTTCGAGGTGCGGGAGCTCGTGGCGACGTGGTCGAAGGCACCGCTCGACGCGACGGCCCGTGCGGCTCTCTCGGACGGTGTCGACGCGCTGCTCGACGATCTCGCGACGCACTTCGCGCGCGAGGAAGAGGGGCTTTTCCCGTTCGTGACGCAGCGAGCCCCCGAGCTCGGCGCTCGCGTGGCGCGCCTGTCGACACTGCACGACGCGCTCTGTGGGGGGCTCGCCCGACTCTCCCGCACGCTTGGGTCCGAAGGCGCTCCGCAAGGTGTCCTCGTGGCGTTCGAGCGCTTCGAAGAGGCCTACGCCGAGCACTCGCGCGAGGAACGGGAGCTGCTCGAGCTCCTTCGAGCCGACCTCGGAGCGGACGAACGAGTGACCTTGCACGGACTATTGGCTGGGCTCTGACGCCTTGCTCGCGACGTGCGTCGCCCACGGCAGAATCCGTCCGATGACCGGAGCGCGTGTCCGCGTCGGTAGGCATGGTCTGGAGGCCGAAGACTGCCACCAAGCTCAGAGTGGGTCATGGACGGGGTACCCGCGATGGCCACTGGAAGAACCTCCGGCTTCTACTAAGGCCCCTCGATGGGCCGACCTATGCACCCCGAGGTGCTGCCTCATCAATCTCGGGCGACTCCCCCATGCACCCTGAGGTGCCTCGGAGGTGCCGGCGGATGGCGTAGGGGGTACCCCGAGGTACCTTCGAGGTACCGCGAGGTCGCCCGAGGTACTGGTCGCTTCGCTCGTGGAGAGCCGGCCTACGCAGAGCCCTTCTTTTTCCGCTTCACGGTCGCCTGTGCCTTGCGCGCGCCTGCACCGTAGTGCGTCGTCACCGGGCTGAGCGCGGTTCGGATCTTCTTGTCGGTCTTCGCGGCGGTCGTCCCGATGCGGTACGCGGGAATCGACACCTGGCGCGCTCGGTCTCCAAGGACCAGGACGGCGTCCGAGATGCGGTCGGCGATGTCTTGCGCTCTGGCAACGAACGGAACGAGCGCCTCGCGACGCGCGATGTTCGCGCGGGTCGGCGCGGTCTCGATGACCGCGTCGTCCTCACCGTGGTCTTGGTCGGCCATCGCGACGAAGTGCATGGGAAACCCGTCCATGACGCCGCAAAGAGAGACGATCGCCTCCGCCTCGCCCTCGCGCAGCCGCCCCAAACTGGTCGCTCGGTCTTGCGGAGTGAGCTGCGGGAGCTTTTTGGTAAGAACCTCCACCTGGTCGAACGCTTTCGCGACGAGCGCGAGCGCCTTCTGGAGATCGCCGACCGCCGACTCGAGCACCGATTCCTCAGTCGTTTTTTTCTTCGCTGCCATGGTTTCCTTTCACCCCCGCGAGGGTGCGCGAAGCGTCCCCGAGGGCGCGCTGGAAATCAAGGAACGACTCGCCGTGGCATCGAGAAACTCCAGCCTTGCTCCGCCCGACGAGGCAGGCTCCGTTCTGCTACGTTCCGACGGAGGAGCCACGATGGCGCTGACCGCACGAAAGCCCGCTTCCGACGCCGATCTTTACCCCGCGAGCGACGACATGGGAGAGCACGAGATCCAGCGGCTCATCGCGGAGCTGCTCCGCCCGATGCTTGCGCGATTTTTGGCCGAG
>JAYUKI010000972.1:0-2958 GCA_043764595.1 Myxococcales bacterium
ATCGTCGCCGCTTTAGGCCGCGGCGACTCGAGCCCTTCGGTCGAACGGATGTTCGAAGTCGCGCGCTCGACGGTGGTCGACGTTGCGAAACGTTTCAGGGTCAGGTCGTCCTCCTCCTCGCCAACGAACAACAGATCGCCGTCTTCGACCGGTCGGTCACCGTCCCCGCGCCGCTGCCCTGAAGCGGGTCACCGATCGGCAAGGGGATCTGCGGCTGCTGGCACGACAAAGCACGACGGGCCTGCGGATCCTGGCGGGCGTTTGCGCGAAGCCCGAGTACTCAGTGCGCTCGGCGTCGAGGGTGCACGCGTCGAGCACACCTTCCTTGCTCCCGGCGGAGAAGTCGATCCGATTGGGACCATGATCCTCTGCGCGGCGCGCGAGCGCGAGCGACCCGGTGCGTTGTTCGAACCTCTCGAAGAGCCTGACCTGGGACGTCCTGAAGCTCTGCATCCCCGCCGCGACGATCGTGATGGATGGTGGGCTTCGCGATGTTCACCAAGATCGCGTGTCTCCGCGTCACGCGACAGGGAACGTTCACCAAACCGAGGGATCTCAGACGTCATATTGATGGATTCACGCTGGCGCTCCGTGGAAGGCCGAGCCGTTCGTCTTCACTAGACCGAGCCGCCGACGCACGCGGGCGCGCAGCACTTTGCGCTGGTGACCCAGAAACGCCTCAAACGCAGCGCCCCACCCAGAGCGCGCACCACGTGCACGTGTACGACGAGCCGAAATAGACAAACCCGGTCGCCGGGCGCGGCTCGGTTCGCGTCTTGCACCGCACAGCACCATGAAGTGGTTGTACCGGCGGTTTGCACTCGTAGCGTTGTCGACGTTGGCTGGTGCTTGCAGCTCGGCCGAGCAGGGGCCTCATTGCAAAGCATTCGTGACCTGCGTCGCGGAGCTCGATCGTCTGCGAGGGACGGACACGAACGTCGAACGGTTCTTGCCGAACGGTTCGTGTTGGGGTGGCGCCAAGGGGGCCGAGGTTTGCGAGAACGCATGTCGACGGGGCAGGCCGATACTTCTCCAAGAACCGCAACTCACGTGTTCGGACCGGGGGACGCCATGAGGCGAAGCCTGAGGAACGCCGCGCTGGGAGCCATGTTCGTTCTTTCCGCGCTCTCGTCCGAGCGCACGGCCTATGCGCACCAACCCGTCGTCTTCGAGGCCGGCAAGGTGCTGCCCATCGAAGATCCCATTCTTAGTTTCGCCGTCTATGGCGAGTTCAAAGACCCGCGCGACGTCTTCGAGGCAACGATGCTACTCACGAGACCGCTCGCGGTTCCGGTCGAGGTACTCGTGCCGAGACGGGACGGGCTCGACAATCACCGGCCGATCTTTGCGATCGTAGGCGCGGGCCTACCCGAGCCGACCGCCGGTGAGCGTGCTCTATTGCCACGACCGCTGCCACCGGGAGCAGGCGTCATCATCGGCGCTGGGGGCGAAACGGACCGAGAGGTCATTTTTGAGAGCTTCACCCGGCGAATCTTTTGGACGAACGGCGTGACCGCCTACGTCCTGCCCGCTGGCCAGGTATCCATCTGGGTCTTTTCACCGGGCGGAACGCTCGGGAAGTTCGTCCTTGGCTTTGGTGTCGAGGAGGGTAGTCAGGACCTTGGGTACATCCTCTCGAATTGGGGCGACTTTGCCTACTAAGCGCGTTGCAGCTCGCTCACTCGTCCCCGTGGTGCTCGTGCCCCTGGCACTCATGTTCGCGAGAACGAGCAGCGCCCAAGACTCGATTGCACCTCCGCCCGCAGTGGCTTCTTCGGGAACAAGGCCATTCACTGCGATTGTGGGGCTCGAGGTCAGCGCCGTCGGCCTATCCTACGGCCCGCGATTCGAGCTCTTGTGGCGGTTTGGCGCGCCCGGAACCGTGAGCCACCTCCGAACGACGATAGCCGTCTTGCCCGGGCCCGAGTTTGTCTTCGTGCCCATTGGCCTGGGCTACAGGGCGGTCTTTCGTCAAGACAAGACTTTGCAACCGCTCGTGGGGATCGGCTACGAGGCGCACCTGTTCCTGACGGACGGCCCTGTCTTCGCCCAGTGGGCTGCACTCTACCTCGAAGGAGGGGCGGGGGTTGCCGTGAGCGACCGCGTCTCCGTCGGAGCCGCGGTCAGTGTCGACTGGACCTTCGCCGGCGAGCGAGGCCCCGGACTCCAGGGCCGCGTGTTTGCGGCGCTGAAGTTCTGATTTCAGTTCACCACTACGTGGCCCGGCACGGCGTCTGCCAGTTGCTGCGCGTACGTTTCGGGAGCAGATAGCGAGCCTCGATCCCCATCTTCCTGCGCGTCGTGAGGTCCCGTCGGGGAGAGCGCAAGCGAAACTAGAGCCTGTCCCTCTATTTTCGGCTCTCACCCGTAAACGTGCCCGTGACCTTGCCCCCGCTTGGCGGACACGTCGGATAGCGCAGGATGCGCCAGGAGCCCTCGGCTCGCGTTCGGAGGGCAAGTATCCGTTTCTATCAACGGGAGTAGGACGACGCTCATTCGCACCGGTAGGCGGTGCCGGAGATGTTCCTACCGTCGGCGGTGGACGCGTCCCACCTCACGTAGTTGGCTCCGGCTTTTGCTGCGTTGTTCCTCGCGAGAGTTTTGGCTTCTTCCAAACGGTCGAGTGGATGATTCGCGCGTTGCACGAACGAGCCGTCCGCGACAGCGCTGTTCACCGGGCCAAGCTCCTTACAGGACTTCGACGGGTCTCCCTTGCTGAGAGTCACTTGCCGCCCAGCATCGGTAAGGTGAGTCGAGGCACACCCTCCGGTGACCAAGGCACCCACGCGAAGCCGGACGATTTTTTGGAGATCCATGATCTGCCCACCCGGCGCGCCTCGACATGCCCCGCACCAGGCCGAGCCCCGCGGCGTGACCCTCGTCTACCCATGGGATATGCTCTCGCGATGGCCCTCGCCTACGAACCCGAGTCCACGCCACCACGGATGACGACCGAGC
>JAYUKI010000973.1:0-10122 GCA_043764595.1 Myxococcales bacterium
GTCGTGAAGGCCTTCGTCGTCCAGTGGGGCATTCACGGCGATCCGAAGGTGAGCGCCGTGTGGAGCGACGCGAACCTCCCGCCCGATACGCCGAAACAATCGAACACACGCGGCATGCTCACGTACGCGATGGCCGGACGCCCCGACACGCGCTCGACGCAGCTCTTCGTGAACTACAAGGACAACACGAGCCTCGACGCGATGGGCTTCGCGCCCATCTGCAAGGTCGCCCAAGGCATGGAGATCGCCGACAAGCTCTTCGGCGGGTACGACGAAAAGGTGACCGACAAGCAGGGCCAGATCCAGTCCCAGGGAAACGCGTATCTGCGCGCCACGTGGCCCGATCTCGACTACGTCAAGACGGCCACGATCGTCGGCGAGCCCCTGAGCCCCGAGCGCAAGAGCGCCGGCTCCACGGGCGAGAGCAGTAAGCCGGGCAGCGAAGACTCCGGCGACAAGATCGTACTCGGCGCAGTCGTGGCCATTCTGGTCGGCGGTGGCGCGCTGCTCGCCTTCACACGCAAGAAAGACGAGCCCGCACCGAAGCCCAAGTCGCCCGCGAAACCGAGCGAGCCGAGCGAGCCCAGCGACGAGGGCTCGAGCGACGAAGGCTCGAAGGAACCGCCCGCGCCCGCGCCCAAGAAAAAGAAGAAGCCCAAAGCCGACTGAACCTCTCCGAGAGTGCCTGTCCGGAAGCTCGCCCAAAAGGTGCGGCTTCCGGGCGCGCCTCTCCCACGTGCATTTGGACCGGCCCGCCGAGCTCGACGCCCGGCTAGAGGCGACTTATTTCAGCCCGACGATTCCCTTCCAAAACAAGGTCCGAATGCCGTGGTGCCCCGCGCTGTTCGGGTGAATGCAGTCCTTGTAAAACCAGTTGCTTTCAGCCGGCTGGTTCACGTCATGGCCCTTGTACAGGGCCTTGAGATCGAGCAGCCCGACGCTGGGGTACTTTGCCGCCTCGGCGGTCATGGCCGAGTTCCACTGCACGAGGGAAGGCTCGGTGGGTTGGCCTTCTGGCCACAGCTGGAACGCCCCCGTGCATTTGCGGTCTTCCGGGGTAAAGCGGAAACGACCCGTGCCATCGCTCGGATCGAAGATGTTCGTGATGAGGACATCCACTTTGACTCCCGCGCCGAAACGGTCCGGCTTGGTGAGCTCGGCCATGGCCGCGCCAAATCCCGACACGTACGCATCGAGGTCGGCTTTGGCCTTTTCGGTATTCCCGAAGACCACGTTCGTGAGACCCGAGAGAAGATCGTTTCCGCCGATGGTTCCGACGACGAGCACGGGGCCTTCGAGCGACGAGGGCAGGCTCTTCGCTTGCTCGAGCAGGATCGAACGCTGACCGTCCGTCTTTTCGGTGGCGATGGAGCCTCCGACCGAGGCCTTCACGACAGCCTTCTTGGCGTCGAGCTTCCAACAGGTCGAGAGGTCGTAGCCCGTCCAGTCGGCGTGACGCTCGTCATCGTTCTTCACGAGCAACGTTCGATAGAAAGGCTCTTGCTCTGCGCGCGTCTCGCCACTGCCCACGTCCGAGATGGAGTCGCCCACCACGACGATGGTCTTGTGCACGGAGGTCGGGCACACCTTCGGTGTGACGTTCCCGGCGTCCACGACCGCGGCGTCGTACGCAGTGGACGCTTCTTCGACCGGAGTGACGGTCGGACTCGGGACTGTCGTGCTGCTGCACGCGGCCAGCGTGAACGTGACCCCAAGGACGAAAAACGCCAGACGCTTCGACATAGGCAGTCTCATACAGGAGAGCGCACCCGCGCGAAATGGCGAAGTCCTCCGCTGGCCTCCTGCGTCACGGCCGATAGGATGAGCTCATCGGGACCGACCCGACGGACCGCCGCATCACCGAAGCACTTCAGGCGCCCATGGCAAGTCGGATTCTCCTTCGGCCAAAGCGCTCGACGGCAGGACCGAAACGACCCGCGATGGCGGCACCACAGCGCCCGCACCCGCCGTCGACGAGATCGGCGGATACGATATCGTACCAATCACGTACCACGACCTCGTTTTGGCAACTTGGGCAGCGGGTGGTGTCGCCGTCGCGGTCGTGGACATTCCCCGTATAGACGTACGAGAGCCCTTCTTGGATGGCGCGTTCGCGTGCATGGCGGAGCGTGGCAGGCGGCGTCGCCGGAATGTGGGCCAGCTTGTAGTCGGGATGGAACGCGCTGAAGTGCAAGGGCACGTGGGGACCAAGCTCGCTCGCCACCCACGCACAAAGCTCGCCCACTTCGCGGTCCGAGTCGTTCAGTCCGGGAATGAGCAGCGTCGTGATCTCGACCCAGACCTTGGTCTCGTGGACGAGGTAGCGCAGAGTGTCTTTGACCGGGGCGAGGCTCGAGGCGGTTTGTTTCTCGTAAAACTCCTCGGTGAATGCCTTGAGGTCCACGTTGGCCGCGTCCATTTTCGCGAAGAACGCCCGGCGCGGCTCGTCGTGAATGTAACCCGCCGTCACGGCGACGGTCTTCACTCCGAGCTCATGGCACGCGTCGGCGGTGTCCATTGCGTACTCGGCAAAAATGGTCGGATCGTTGTACGTGAAAGCAACGCTGCGACAGCCCGCTTGTTTGGCTTCTTTCGCAATGATCTCGGGGCTCGCTTGGTCGGCCAAGGTGGAATTCGCGCGCGACTTCGAGATGTCCCAATTTTGACAGAACTTGCACGACAGATTGCAGCCCGCCGTACCGAACGAAAGCACACTCGAGCCCGGGTAGAAGTGGTTCAAAGGCTTCTTCTCGATGGGGTCCACGGCGAAGCCGCTCGAACGGCCATACGTGGTGAGGACCATCTGGTCGCCGGATCGTGCGCGAACGAAGCAGAGCCCGCGCTGGCCATCCTTGAGACGGCAGTCGCGTGGGCAAAGACCGCACTGCAGACGCCCGTCCTCGGTTCGGTGCCACCATCGTGCAGGGTGAAGCTCGTGGGGCTCGAAGTCGCTCATGACGCCCTCGCAATGGCAGGCTCGACGTGTTTCACGACCGTGTAGCGCCAAAGACGGAAGCTCTCGTCCCAAGCGTCGAGGGGCAGACCGGCCTTGTCCTTCAGCGCGCGCAGAAACGCCGAGGGCTCGGGCAGTTGCTCCCACATCGTCGGAAGGAACGTGCCTCGGCGTCCGTGTGCAGCCATCACCAGTCCGTCCACACCTGGTCGAAGGGCCGCGCGGGCCGCCTCCTCGGTATCGTCCTCGGGAACGACGGGCTCGAGCGCCGAGAGCTCCGAAACCTCGACGTCCAAAAGGTCGACCTGGCTGGGACTCGAAAGCGGGATGGTCCGGGGATCGTCCAGAGCTGCGGCCACGGCGTGGTAGGCGACGTCGTCCACCAGGCCTCGACGCGGCTCGAGTGTTCCAATGCATCCTTGCAACCGGCCAGTCGCCGACCAGCGCCAGGTCACGAACGTTGCAGCGAGCGGCTCGGTCCATGCTCCCTGCGGCCGCACGGCTTTCGGACCGCCCAGCGCCTCTTTCACGCTCTCGCGCGCCCAGCGGACGAGCTCGGTCGAGCGTAGTTCGGTATCGGTCACGACACATCCCTCTCGTAAAGCGAAAATGCGCCATATCCAACGACTTCGGCTCGGCCACCTGCGGTATCCCCGGAGCTGCGAAGATCGAGCAGCTCGCACGTTAGTCCCTTCTTTCGGGCAACCCACGCTAGACCGTTGATCCCCGCTGCGCCGCAAGCCTCGTCGCCGTGCAGGGGCTCCAGCGAAAGGGCCACGATCCGTGCTGCCGTTTCTTGGTCCTTCTGCCTGCCCACGCCATAGGGCAAATAGTGACTGAGATCGGAGCTAATGACGAATACCGTCTCTGGACCACCCCAAAGAGCTTCGAGGACTGTCCCCACTTCGGCCGCGGTGGCACGGCCTACCGCCAGTGGAACGACTCGAGCGTTCGGAACGACGCGTTGCAGAAAAGGCAGCTCGACTTCGAGCGAGTGCTCTCGTGCGTGCACCGGTGGGCTCGTGGCCACCTCGGGCACTCGGTCGAGCGACTCGAGATCGACTGGAATGTCCCCGAGCGGAGTACGGAGCGCAGAAGCTCCGGGACTGGCTAGCCCCTCGAACGCGACGCGGTGGGAGGGACCGACCAGCACGACCCGCTCGACGCGACGGGCAAACGGAGCGAGCCTGGCGAACGCGCTCGCGGCGATGGGCCCCGAATACACGTAGCCCGCGTGCGGTACGACGATGGCCTTCGGGCAAACCGTGGGTGTCGGTGGGACCTGCGCCGCGGCGAGCAAGGCGTCGACGAGAATGCGCAGCTCGGCCGGGTCCGAGGGGTAGAACATTCCGGCAACGGCCGGGTCTCGAACGGAGCGAATGGAGGACATCACGGTTGGCCCGCAATGTGCGCCTTCGATCCGGCGTGGCAAGTCCACGCGCGGACGGCCTAACGAATGCGGACTTCCTCTCGGGATGGCAGCACGCGCAAACCTTGCAGGGAGGTCGTAACATCGGTTCGCGCGGGCGAGCGATTCCATCTATTCTGGTGGGATGGACTTTCGAGTCTGCGGGCACGCCACGCGCGAAATGCAGATTCTGGAGGCGGGCGATGGCGACCCGGACTTGGGTCGCTTGCGGCTCGCCGAGAAGGAGCTCGAAGCCCTCGAGGCCGCCGCGGGTGCGCCCAGCCCTCTCGATCTCGCCAATGCCGTGTTCGCCGTCGGTGAAGCTCACGAAGGACGTGGGAATCCCGCACGCGCGAAGCCCTTTTTCGACCGAGCGCTGGCTTCTCCAGAGTTTCGCCAAAGCGCCTCGTGGGCACACGCCTGCCACAGCCACGCGCTTCGCGCCTTGGGACGCGGCGAATACGCCCGCGTCGAAGAGCTCGCCCGAGAATCCGTGCACCTTGCACGCCTCGCGGATCCCCGGTGCGAAAGTACGCTAACGATGGCACTCGCCACCCACGCGGAGACCAGCGTGGCCATTGGCGCCCATTCCGAAACGCTCGCCTTGGCCGCGGAAGGGCTTGCCCACCTCGAGCGGGGACCGAAAAAGACGCTGCCAGGCCTCGAGCTCGAGTTTTTGCTCCACACGAGCAAGGCGCTCTGTGGGGTGGGACGCTTCGACGAAGCCATTGGAGTGATGGACCGCGTCGAGAATCTCGCCAAAGAGCCTCGCTGGTCCACCATGCGCATTCACCTCGACGTGCTCTTGGCGAGCGCTTCCATTCGTCGAAAGGCGGGCCGAAACGAAGAGGCCCTTGCGCGTGCGCGTCTGGCGGACGCCTGGTGGACCTTTCACACCACGAGGCGTGGGGCAAGCGTAGACCTTCTGGCCGAAGGAGCGCTCGCGCGCGCCGACATTGCGGCCGAGTGGGGACTCCCGTTTCGTTTCTGAACCAATCACCGCTTTTGTCGAATTCCAACGTGCGTGAGGAAACGTGACCGAACCTGCCGAAGCGTCGTCCCTAGAGTCCAATCCCACGAGTCGCAAAGCGCCCGGTCCACCGGGGAGGCTCGGAGTGCGCAACCTGGTGGGCTTTCTGTCGGATCAGCTCGGAATGATGCGAAGCCTGACGAAACGCTACGGCGATGTCGTCGAGCTCTTGCTCCTCGGACGGCGCTGGATACTGATTAGCCACCCCGACGACATCGAGTCGGTCATGGTCGGCCACGCGCGCATCCTGCGCCGCGACGAATACGCAGACACTTTGAAGCGGGCACTTGGAAACGGTCTTCTCACGAACGAAGGCGAATCCTGGAAACGGCAGCGCAAGCTCATGGCCCACGCGTTCACGCCAAAACGAATCCAGGGCTACGCCGACGCGATGGCCAGAGTGGCGAGCAAAGGGCTCGAGAGCTGGAAGAGCGGCGAAGAGAAGAACCTCCACCACGAGATGTCGCGCCTCACGATGGAGGTCGTGGCCGACGTGCTCTTCGGGGCCAGCGTGGGCCCGAGCGAGGTGGCCAAGGTGAGCGCGGCCATGGAGACCATCAACGAGTTTTTCGCGAATAGCCCCGAAGCCATTGCCAAGGTCCCCGCTTGGGTTCCCACGCCGCGCAACCTGCGTGTCGCACGCGCCATCGAGAGCATCGACCAGGTCATCTATGGCATTCTTGCCAAACGGCGCGCGGGCGAGCCCCGCGACGACTTGCTCGGAGTCCTTCTTGCAGCCCAGGACGACGACGGCTCGAAAATGACCGACCTGCAACTCCGCGACGAGGCCGTCACGTTGTTCTTGGCCGGACACGAGACGACCGTGCTCACGCTCGCGCACACGCTGTACCTCCTCGGCAACCATCCCGCGGTCGCGCAAAAGCTTCGCGACGAGCTCGACACGGTCCTTGGGGGTCGACTGCCCACGGCCGAGGACGCCCGCGCCCTCGTCTGCACGGAGCGCGTCATCAAAGAATCGATGCGACTCTATCCTCCGGCGTGGACGACCGGCCGGGAAGCCGTCGAGGACTTCGAGGTTCGTGGATACCGCATTCCCAAAGGCGCTCAAATCCTCATGAGCCAGTGGGTCGTTCACCGCGATCCGCGATGGTTCCCGAACCCCGAGGGCTTCGATCCCGATCGCTGGGACCCGACCAGGGCCAAAGCGGTTCCGCGGTTTGCCTACTTTCCATTCGGCGGAGGCCCACGCGTCTGCATAGGCAATCACTTCGCGATGATGGAGGCCACTCTGCTGCTGGCTGTAATCCTTCAGCGCTTCCGGGTAGAGCTCTTGCCGGGCCAGCGCCTCGAGCTCAAGCCGTCCGTCACGCTACGCCAAAAGGGGAGCGGTCTGCGTGTGCGCGTGACCTGAGCGCCCCCAAAACGAGCGACACCTCGGAGGCGCAAAGGGCGTCACGAAAGCCGTCCGCACGGCTCGGCCGTCGAAGACGCTCAACAGGCAAGATTCGGGTTAGGGAAGGTGTCGACGTCCTCGTCGCCTTCACGCGCGGTCAGGCAATTCCAATCCTTTTCGACGAGGATTCGGAGCGTTTGGCCGTCCCCGACCGACTGTTCGACCTCGAAGCCGACGCGGTCCGAGCCGGCCCAAGTCGACACGACGGAATCGGACGCAAAGACCGTGATGCCGGCGCCATCGAACGTGGCACGCACGAGCGGAGTCGGTCCTGTGGACGGGGAAGGCTCACGCACGATCGCGTAGGTGAGCAGGTTCTCGGAGCCGAAACGGACGTGGTCCGAGACACGTCCCTCCGCTCCTCGAAGGCGCTCCACTTCGGTTCGCGTGAGACGGAGCCGAATCGAGCTTCCTCTGACTCTGAGCTTCATACACATTCCTCCTTTGCGTCGTTTCGTCCGAGCGGATGCTGGATTCGCACCAGACGGAAGCCCTCTGGAGTGCGCATGATCGTGTCCCACCAATCCCCACCGCGGTATTGGTAGCGGAGCTGAAGACCCAACACGGCACCACTCGCCAAGAGGCGCTCGGCGTCGGCGAGCGACGTGCAAGCCACCCCTCCGACATGGGCTTCCGCACCGTGCTTGAGTACGATTTCGAGCCCTTCGCCGAGCGCGGCCACGTCCGTGAACAGCTCGCGCACTTTGGCAAGATCGATATCGGCGAGGTGAAGAGGAGGAAGCGCTATTTCCTCTTCGTTGCTCATGCCTTCACCTTCGGATTCGTCCCGAACGTGGGAGCGACCGGCTCCGCGTACGCCGCCACGGTCGTGACCTCGGGAAGCCCAGCCCGAAGCGCGAAATGAGGAAGATAAGAGTCGTCGATACCCGACGACGACCGCGTTTCGTAGAAGCTCACCAGCGAAAACCCAGTGCCTCTTGCGGCTTCACGGTCGGGACTCGGGGCGCGAACGTTCGCGGCCGGCGCTGGCGTTCGCCCCACCGACGAGCCAGACACGTCGTCACCGAGCGCGCGGCGAAAGGCATCGAACAGCGAGCCGCGCCGAATTCGTTTTTCGTCCGTCATGGTCCTTCCATTCCCTTCCGAGGCGCCCCCACGGGCGGAAGCAGAGAAGCGCGCTGATCGAGCGAGGCGGACGGAACGTGGCATTGCTGGCAGCTCTCCCGCCACGGATGCGTCGACCGCATTCCGAGGGCGCCGCCGACGCCATGGCAACTCCCACACTTCGTCCTCATCCACGTCGAGTGGGGAATGGTGGGCGGCGCGCCCGTCCACGCCCGCGAGCCCTTTGGGGTCGGTGACTGTCCGATGAACGTGCTCGACGTGAGTGGAGCGGCAGGGGACGAAGGCGGTCCGCTCCGCGCGACGTGGCACTGCGTGCAGCTGTCGTGGCGCTCATGGCTCATCGCGGGTGCTCGGCGTCCAGCGACGACACCGCCTGATGCGTGGCAAGCGAGGCACTCGAAGGTGCTCTTGCCGTCAATCGCGTGCGGAATGGTCGGAGGCGCGCCGTCGTACGCTCGCCTTTGACTGCGGTCGGCCAGGACCTCGGCGCGTCCGTCTGCGGTGGAACCTGGGCGAGGACCCCTGGGACACGAGCCGCGAACCGCTCGAAGGCCCCGGCATAGATCGCGGCATTCGGCCCGCGCCTCACGATTCGGAGGTCTGCATATCCTGGAACCGGAGCGGTCGCGACCACCTCCTCGCCTTCGCCGGAGTGCACGTCCTTCCGTTCGTCCGCGATTCCAGAAAAGAACCCGACCGCGGCGACCACCATGGCGGCGACCCCAATGACATGGAGCCCGCGCCTGGAGGCGAGCATTGGACTGCTGGGAGGAGGGAGACTGGAGCGCGGCCGCCGCGACGGGTCCGACGGAGAAAACGCAGGATTTTCCGAGGCTGCGGGCAGGTCGGGCAAGCGTGGGCGCAGAAGCGGCCGGGGCGCGATGTCGTCGTCGTCGTCCGTCACGGCTGCCTCGGCACCGAGGCTCGCTTTCGGAGCCTCACTGCGCATTTCTTGTAGTCCGGTTGCTTGGAGAATGGGTCGTGGGCGTCGAGCGTCAGCTCGTTGATGAGCATTCGTTCGTCGAAGAACGGCACGAACACCGAACCGGGCGGCGGGCTCCCGCGGCCGTCGATCCACGCAGGAAGATCGAGCTTCCCCCGGCGTGTCTCGAGCGTGACGATCTCCCCATCTTGAATGCCGAGCCGCTGTGCGTCCGCGCGATTGACCTCGACGTAGGCCTGCGGCATCGCAGTTTGAAGCTGCGGTATACGCATCGTCAGCGTGCCTGTATGCCAGTGTTCGATCACGCGACCCGTGCACAGCCAGAACGGATACTCCCCATCCGGGACCTCGGGGGGCGCCTCGTACGGGTGGTACCAAATCTGCGCTCGGTCGTCTTTCGTGAACGACTGATAGAACTGAATGCCCTTCCCTTTGGCAACGTAGGGATCGTCGAATGCCGAGAAGCGAAATCGGGTCTCACGCCACGTTCCGTCGGGCTGCTTGACGACGGGCCAACGAAGGCCGCGCGCCCTTACGTATTCCGAATACGGTGCGAGGTCCTTCTTGTGGTGGGTCGAAAATTTCCGATATTCCTCGAAGAGAGCCTCGTCGACGTTCGCGTCGAAGAAGCGCTTGTAGTCCCACGCCTGGACCTCCTTTCCGTCCTTCTCGACGTGAAACAGGAACTTGCCCTCGGAGTCCTTCATTCCGGCAAAGCCAAGCTCGAAGAGCCTCCGTGCCACCGCGACGATTTGCCACAAGTCGCACCGAGCGTCACCTGGCGGGTCCACCATTTTGAACCACTGCTGGGTTCGGCGCTCGGAGTTTCCGAACATCCCGTTCTTCTCGACCCACAACGCCGAAGGAAGAACCAGATCCGCAGCGCGGCTCGTGACGGTAGGGTACACGTCCGACGAAATAAGGAACTTCCCGTCGAGCTTTCGACTCGGCTCGAACAGTGCGTGCACGTTCGGGAGCGACTGGCCTGGATTGGTCGTTTGAACCCAAACCGTGTCGATGTCTCCGCCCTTGTCCTTGGCTGTCGAGAACCGCTTCCACATCTCGATGGTGTGGTAGCCGACCTTGTCCGACACGCGACCGGCGGGGACCTTCCAAATGTGCTCGGCCTCCTTGCGATCGTCCGGATTGGCGATCGCGAGGCCGCCCGGCAGCGAATGGCAGAGCGTCCCGACCTCGCGCACCGTGCCACACGCCGAGGGCTGTCCGGTGAGGCTCGTCGGCGCGTCGCCGGGCTTTCCGAAGTGCCCGCTCAGGAGATGCACTCCGT
>JAYUKI010000974.1:0-2953 GCA_043764595.1 Myxococcales bacterium
TTGTGCCCGGCTTCGAGGAAGCGGCGTGCGGCTTTGATCTTGAAGGCGATGTCGTGGTCGTCCGTCTTTGGACGGAGCTTCACTTCCTTCACCTCGACGACGGTCTGCTTTCGCTTGGCTTCGGCCGTCTTCTTCTTTTCTTCGTACTTGTACTTTCCGAAGTCGAGGATCTTGCACACCGGTGGCTCGGCCTTGGGATTCACCTCGACGAGATCGAGGCCCGCCTCTTGGGCGCGCTTCAAGGCTTCATGCGTCGCAAGGACGCCGAGCATCTCGCCTTCGGCGCCGATGACTCGGACCTCCGGAACGCGAATGCGGTGGTTCACTCGAATTTGAAAGCCGCGCTGCTGTTGACGCGGATCGAAGCGGGGACGACCCATGGCCATGCGATGTACTTGACCTCCGAAGAAGGTAGATAAACGAAGTCGACGCATCGACTCCGCGCGCATCTTCCGGGCATTTTCGCGCCCACGTCAATGCACATCGGGAAAAAACGCCCGTTCGGGCCCTGCGGGTGAACGGGTGGGCACGATTCCGGCATGTTCCGCACCGAGCGCCGCCCCCGAAAATCTGGGATTCACCGAAGGCCCGACACTCCGAACCCGATCAAGCCGCCGAACGTGGCCACGAAGTGCTCCCCCGCAACGAGCCCGCCGGCTCCATGGGAGGTGCTCAGGATCTGACCATCGAGGCATACCGAAAAGGCCCCGAACGGGATGAGGCAGCCGATTCCCTGGAACGTGTCCACGGCTCGGCCGTAGCCGTCCGAAGCTTGCACGCGTGTGTAAAGCAGGTCCACACGACCCGCTTCGCCTCGCGCCGTCAAGAAGCCACCGGCCGAGAACGCCGACGTGAGCTCGCGTGTGTCGGCGCCGCTGCGAAGGCGCCCCGTGAGCACCGGCGACACCCGCGCCCCCAGCTCGAAGAGCGTGCCTTCGCGAACGAATTGGTAGCCGAGCTCGCCGAGCGGGAGATCGAAGCGAGAGTACGAGTACCTGGAATTGCCCTGGTATTCGCCGGCCAGACCAACCCGCAGGAAAGGCGCATGGTGAACGGCGACCGGCGCTCGGGCTCCCAGAAGCAGCGCGCCTCCGAAGACCCCTTCCACGTCTCCAGTGCCTCCGCCGATGCCGAAATCGAGGCCAGCCCGGCTCGCCAATTGGGACGTGTCGTCGTTGTGGGTCTCGACGCCTCCGGCGAACGTGACCCCGATCGCGTCGGCGTTTCCGGAAGGCGCTTTCGTTTGGGTCGAACGCACGCGAACTCCGACGTAGGCGCTGCCGGGCGACGGTGGTTTCTTCTTTCCGTCCTCGCAGGGCGCTTCGCACGGCGCCACCGGAGCCGGCGGAATGGGCTTTGCCGCCGGGACCGGCGCGGGTGAAACCGGAACGATTGGCGATTGTGGTGGCGGCGTGGGCGGTGGGAGCGGCGGGAGCGGCTCTATTGGCGAGGCTTCGGGACGTGCGCGGTCTACGGCCTGCGCTTGGGCAGCAGACGGTGCAGCGAGGAGGGCCGCAAAAACCACGACGCGGGCTCCGGGCGGAAATGGAATGGCGCGGGCGTGAGCCTTGGGCATGGGAAAAAGACGGAAAAAGCCCATGTGCGATTCAGTCGTCGTCTTCGCCCGGGGGACGAAAGGTCTGTCCGATGCCGACCGTTAGGCCCATGTAGAAGACTCGGGAACCGGAGAGCTGCCCCACCCCGCCGCCACCGTTGCGAACGCGAAGCACCTCGCCGTCGCCACATACCGCGAGTGCCCCAGCCACACCGAAACCGCATAAAAGCAACCGCACCATCTCGACGGGGCGATCGAAGGCGTCCCCGCGTTTGTCGATGATCATCGCGGAAATTTCGCTGCGGAGAGAGAGCGTGCGGGCGGAAAAAAAAGCCCCGTATTCGCCGCTTCCGGCGAGCGAGCGCGGTAGCGGACCTTCGACGTGGTAGCGACCCGCGAGGATGGGTGCACCACGAACGCCCGCTTCGAGCAAACGCTCACCCGATTGGAGCTGGACCCCGGTTTCCACGATGGGGAGCTCGAGTCGGGAAAAATAGTAGTTTCCGTTGCCTTGGAGCTCGCCCCCGAAGCCCCCGCGAAGAAACCCGCTCCATGGCTCGGCGAAGGGAACTCGGAGGCCGAGTGTGAGCGCTCCGCGAAGCCACCCTTCGACCGTGGCGGTGCCCGAGCCGATGGCGCCGAGGAACGCGCCGCGCAGGGAGCTGAAGCGGCCCTGCGTGCCGTGGAAGGAAGCGCTCGTGACGAACAGCGCGCCGTAGCTCGTGGCGCTCGTGTCGCCGGTGCGCACGTTCGTGGTGGTAACGCGACCGCCGAAGAACACCGTGGGAGCTCGAACCCCGGAGGGCTCGGGCGGTTTGTCTTCGGCGTGAGCCGCGTGCGGGAACGAAGCGACCGAAACGAGCGTCGCGAAAATCGACGCCGTGACGGACTTCGCTCGTTTCGCGCGCGCGAGCATCGGAATCAGCCTCGCGGCGGCTTGGCTTCGGCCGACAAGAGCTCGACGAAGGTGTCGAGGGGCATCGCGCCGAGCTCGCCCTTGTCGCGCGAGCGCACCCCGATGGTGCCTGTCTCGGCCTCTTTGACGCCGACCACGACCATGTAGGGAATGCGCGACAAACGCGCGTTGCGGATCTTCGCTCCGAGCTTGTCGGGGCTCGTGTCGGTGTCGATGCGGAAGCCCTTTTCGCGGAGCTTCTTGGCGACGTCGTTGGCGTAGTCGTCCGCTTTTTCGCTCACGGTGACTACGATGGCTTGCTTCGGGGCGATCCACGCCGGGAAATTGCCGGACGAGTGCTCGAGATAGACGCTGAAGAAGCGCTCGAGCGAGCCCAAAATCGCGCGGTGAAGCATGACCGGGCGGTGCTCTTTGCCGTCCTCGCCGATGTAGCCGAGCTCGAAGCGCTCGGGCAGGTTCGGATCGTACTGGATGGTGCCGAG
>JAYUKI010000975.1:0-2947 GCA_043764595.1 Myxococcales bacterium
GTCGTCGCCCGATTCGGTCTCGCCACGACGCCAGCCTTTGGGATCGTGGTCCGCACACGTTCCGGGCTCGCGCGCGGGAATGCCGTCCACGGTTTCCCAGGCCACGGTCTGCTTGCCGATGTCGTAGCGGCCAACGACGAGGTCTCCATAGAGAGTGTCGCCCTCGTTCGAGAGCACCGCGTCGTTGTATCCGGCAACGAAGAGGCTTCCATCCGGCCCTTTGGCGACCGAGGTGTACGCGCCGACGATGCCCGGGCTCAGCCCCGGCTCGCACTGTTTGGTGCAGTCCGAGCCGCACAAGACGTTCTGGACGCCTTCTTCGCTGCCACACGCGCAACCCTGGCTCGTGGACGCGATCGCCATGATGGATCCGATGCCGAGGGCGGCGCGGACGCGAGCGGTGGGAAGCGCGGACGTCGCTTTGGAGCCGTCGCGGCGTCGACGCATCGCAAGGAGGCCGACGCCCGAGAGGACGAGCATTCCTGCGAGGAGCCCACCGGTATCGCTCTGCTTGCTGCCCGGAGTCGAGCAGCCACCGCAGCCGGCCGCAGTGCCCAACGAGCCATCGCTTCGACCGCGAATGACCGCCGAGCTCACGCGCCCGATGTTGCCCTCTTCGTCGCGAACCTCGACTTCGATGTCGCCTTCGCCAGCGGGCTTGAGGACGAGGTCCTTCGTGAGGGGCATCCACGCCGAAAGCTCGCTCGGGCCTTTGCTCAGGTCCCGCGTGCGGTACTCGAGCTTGTCGTCGGGCGAGACGAAGTCGTGCGCCGCAAGCGCGTAGCCACCCTTGGTCTCTTCGAGTTGGAGATCAGGAGCCAACACGTCGATGCGGAACGGGATTTCCGCAGGCGTGAGGTCCTCGGTCTCGGGGGCTCCCACGGTTCGCGACGTGACGTAGAGCTTGTGGTTGCCTTGTAGGAAAAGGTAGTCCTCTTTGATGGTGAGGTTCTTTTCGCGGCTCCATGGGCTCGGAAGGCCCTGGTCGAACCGGTACGAGTATTCCACGGCCGACTTGCCGTCGTCGACGCTCGAGCCGAGCTCGACCTTGAGCTCCGGGAGCTTGTTGCGGTCGTAGCCGGCGAAGGCCATGGCCTCGGGATGCACGACCTTCGAGAGGAGCTTCGCGCGAGTGTCGCTCTCGAGCGTCGCGGGCGAACCGGTCTTCGCCAAGGTGGCGAAGATGCCGATGTAGTCGTCTTGGTCTTTGGTGAGCTTGCGGATGCCGCCCTCGGGAATGTTCAGACCGAGACCGAAGCTCGAGAGCGCATTCGAGAGGTCCACAGGCGAGATTCCGCCGCCGATCGCCTGACCGACGAGGCCCGACAAAATCGACTGGAGCCCGTTCGCAATCGCGGCGGGGTCGTCGGTGAGAAGATCCGCGTTCGTGACCTTCGAGTTGGCGATTCCGAGATCGCCGATGGTCGGCAAAAGTCCGCCATTCGGGTTCTTCGGGCTCTTTCCGGTCTGAAGGTTGACCGGGATCGTGATGTCGCCTTCGAATGTGAACGCGCGCACGTAGCGGTCGTACGACCACACGTAGAAGTCGACCGCGAACTTCTTCATCGAGATGGAGAGCAGCGGGTCGGTCTTGACGTCCTTGCCCGTGCCGATTTTCACGACCGGCGGAGTCTGGGGCCGTGTGGCGATCGCGAGAGACGCGGGCTTCTGCTGGAACGAGAGCTTCTTGATCGACGGGATGAGCAAGCTGAGAAGGCCGCTGTTGAGCTGCTCGAGTTGCTCGGTGGTGACGCCGAGGCAGAGGACGCCGCTATTGTAGGCGCTGCCGAAGGCGTAGTTCAGGAAGCGTCCTGCGAGCGCGATTCCCAAGTGATGTGCCGGCGTGCCCGCCGGGAAGCCGCCGACTTCGTCTTTCGTGAGCTCGTCCGGAATGGGAATGCCCGTCGGGAGGGCCAATTCGGCACGTGGGACGCAGCTCGAGATGGGCTGCGGGATCGCTCCGCCCAGCATACCGAGCGTGACGCCATTCTTCGTGTGCCCGGGGTAGGGCGTGTTGTCCGGATCCAAGCTGGGCAGGGGCTTCATGTCTCCACCTGCTGCGAGTACGATGTCGAGGCCGCCGGTAGCGCCGGGCGAGATGCTCTTCAGCGCGCTCGACAGGTCCATGCGACCGTCCATGCCCAGCAGCGTCGGAACACACTTTTTCTCGTCCGACGTGTAGACGCACTTCTTGTTCGTCGCATCGGGCTTGGAGCCGGTCGGACACTGCGGGTTTGCCGTGGGCACGGGAGCCGTGCACAGCTGGTCCGCCAAGATGCCTTTGATCTGGCCTTCGAGCCCGCTCTTCAGCTGGCCAACCACCGCGTTCTTGATCAAGCTCGAGTTCGTGATCGCGCTGCACAGCGCACTCGCGAAGCCGCAATCGGAGCAAATCTGAACTTCGTCGGAGCGGAGGCCGTCCAGATTGATGATCGCGTTCGCCGCGTCGATCTTGCTGTAGCCGTCGCGCGGAGCCGTGGTCTCGGCCGTGATGGGAAGCGTAATGTCGACGGGCAGCTGATAGGCGGCGACTGCCGGTCGGCCACCCGAGCATCCGCCGTTTCCGTAGCCGATGTAGAGGGTGATGCCGAGGTCCGGCAAAAACGAGTGTTTGAGCTGGGCGTTCGTGGGGGTGTTCTTCAGCACGAGGGGAATCTTGCCGCGCACTTTGACGGCGTTCGGCTTTACCGAATCGACCGTGAACGTCGACTGTTTCAGGTCGACGGTGGCGGTGCAGCGTCCCGTGGAAGGGTCGGGGCCGCCGACGCAGATTTTGGCGGTGAGATCGTAGCCAAGAGCCAAGTCGGACGGGCCGATGTTCGTTTCGGGAAGGCCGATCGACATTTGTCCGTCGGGCGCCTTGAGGAGACTCGTGGCGAGGTCGGGCGCGTTCTTCCCGAAGAAGTCGAGCGCCGGCCTGGTCATGCGAACGGAGCCGGCGTTTTCG
>JAYUKI010000976.1:0-10080 GCA_043764595.1 Myxococcales bacterium
GGCCCACTCGTGCTAAGGACGGGCCCCGCGGACGGGTTCACCGCGTAATCGAACATGAGCGACCACCGATCTTCGCGCGGGCCCAAGCTCGCCAAAACCCTCCGTATTTTTGCTCTCGCCGCACTTCCGTTTGCGGTCACGACCTTTGCGTCGACGAGCGCCAACGCCCAGGCATGGTTGCGTGATCGCACCTACCAGGAAGGTATTGGTATCCGCGTTGGCGACGTCGAGCTCCACCCTGGGGTGGGCGCCGAGGTGGGCGTCGACTCGAACTGGTTCGTTCGATCGCACACG
The DNA here is from genome assembly GCA_043764595.1 of Myxococcales bacterium. GTDB lineage: Bacteria > Myxococcota_A > Polyangia > Polyangiales > Polyangiaceae > JAAFHV01. The sequence continues at coordinate 295 of JAYUKI010000976.1, forward strand.
GAAGGCCCAAACATCGTCAACGGTCCGCCGACGTCTCCCATCCGTGAGGCTGGCGTCATACGCGTGACCCCTTCGTTCAGTTTTGGCACGCCCGGCGACCAGCGCTTGGACGGTCAGCGGCCATCGTTCACTTACCGCGGCAGCGTCGCAGGTAGCTACCGCGAGTTCATTGGCACTGAGGTCAACGACCAGCGCAACATGAACGTCCACGCGACGTTCCGCGGCGACATCCTACCTGGACGGCCTGTCGGGGTCGGCTTCTTTGCTGGCTATCAGCGTTTCGTTCAGCCTTCCGCATTGCCGGGTGTTGCGGTGTCCTTCAATCGAAGCGACCTCAATGCTGGGACCGAAGTCATCGTCATTCCTGGCGGTGGCACGCTCGACATGCACCTTGGCTATCAGTTCTACGGAGCCCTCTACGAGAGCACTCAGGGGGCGGCGTTCACCAACTTCACCCACGAGCTGTCGTTCAAGAATCGGTGGCGGTTCCGTCCAAAGACCTCGCTGTTCACCGAGACTGGTCTCAGTTTCGTCAACTACCCGAATTCTGATCGTTCTGTTCTTGCCCTGAACGACGCCATTCCATTTCGGACGCGTGCTGGCATCAACGGCCTCCTGACCCCGCGCCTATCCCTTCTGGCGGCCCTTGGCTATTCGGCCACCTTCTTGGCCGGCCAAGGCGTTCAAACCAGCACGTCTCAGTTCGACAGCTTGAACGCGCAGCTGGAGGGGACCATCTACCTCACCGGCACGGCCGCTCCCTCCAACGATCCCACGGCGATCACGGCCGTCTCGACCCTTACCCTGGGTTACACACGAGACGTCATCGTTGGCTCCGCGCAGTCGTTCCAGAGTCGCCCGACCTACATCTTTGGTGGCGGACAGAACACCACCCTCGGAAGCTACACTGGGCTCGACAAGTTTTACGGTCGCCTCAGCTACATGTTCGCGGGCCGTGCGGTGGTCTCTTTGGATGGCTACTTCGACATCCTCACCATTCCTGCCGCAGGTCTCGCCGCAAACGCTCCGCCGGCCACCTTCACGAACTTCCGACCCGGTGTTTCTCTCTTCGGAGAGTACCGATTTGCCGACTCGTTCGGCATCAACGCCACCATCGACTACGTTCAGCAGATCAGCGAGACCCAGATCCAGATTGGCCCGACGCAGGTGTTCGATTTGAACAACCGCCGCGTCCAGGCCATGCTTGGTTTCCGCTGGTTCATGTGAGCGTGCTCGACTCGTACGTGGGGCTCAGCTTTCTCAGCCTTCTCAGTTTCGCGTGAATGTGCTTTCGCGTGAATGTGCTGCGCGACCTGGGCTTCAAAAAGGCCACATGATTCGGTCGACCGTCGTTTCGCTCGTCATCGCGCTTTTCGTTGCAAACGCGGGATGTTCTGCGTATCCCGCGCCGCCCGTGAACTTGCCGCGTGCATCGCCTAGCACCACCGTTGGACCCGGAGACGTGTTCGAGGTCCACGTCATGGGGGAGCCAAATCTTCCGAAGGACTATCGGGTCAACCCTGATGGCACCATCGACTTCCCTTACATTGCCCGATTGATGGTGGCGAACGTCGAGCCCCAGGACATCGCCTCACTCATCCGGCGAAAGCTCCAGGAAGCCAAGATCCTCAACGATCCGCAGGTTTCCGTCTCGGTCAAGCAGTACAATTCGAAGAAAGTGGCGATCATCGGTCAGGTGATCAAGCCCGGCAGCATTCCGTACACCGAGTCTCTTCGCCTCGTGGACGCGCTCTCTCAGGCCGGGTGGTTCACACCACTTTCCGCGAGCAACCATGTCCTCTTGACTCGTCTGACGCGAGACGGCGGAAGTATTACGGTCGAAGTGAGCGTCGACGCCATCACCGATGGCAAGCGTCCGGACATCCCCCTCCAAGCGGGGGACACCATCAAAGTCCCCGAGCGGGTGTTCTGAGACGGCGTCGGATGAGGAAAGTCGCATGAAGCTGCTCGTGTTGCTCACGGGGGGCACGTTGCTCATGTCGGCGAGTCACGACGGCCCCTACAATCTCGAACAAGCGTTCGCGCGTGATCTGGTCGCAGAGGTGCCCGCGCTTTCACGCATCGCGGAGCTCGACGCGCGTCTCGTGTTCGCACTGGACTCGGCCAACATGCGTCCGCACGACTGGCAGGTGCTCGCGCGGGAGGTCCATGCAGGAATCGCTACGGGCCGCTACGACGGCGTCGTCGTCGTGCACGGTACGGACACGATGGCCTATTCGGCAAGCGCGCTCGCGCTCATGCTTGGCCCGCTGCCATGTCCAGTCGTCTTTACCGGAGCCCAGCGCCCCCTTGCGGAGGCACGCTCGGACGCTGCCCAGAACCTCGTGGACGCGTGTCTCGTCGCAACGCTTGCAGTTCCGGAGGTCGTGTTGGCGTTCGGATCGCGTGGACTTCGTGGATGCCGCGCCACCAAGCGGGATGCCTGGGACTATGACGCTTTCGACTCACCCAGCGCGGCGCCGCTCGTCAAGCTTGGCATCGGTGTCGACGTGGCCCCACATGTTCGAGCCCCCGCCGCACTCGGTCCACTCGACGCCCGTCTAGAGACCTCCGTGTTGGCGGTGCGTGTCTTTCCGGGCCTCGATCCGAAGCTTGTCATCGGGGCCGTACGAACCGGAGTGAAGGGCCTCGTGCTCGAAGCGTATGGAACCGGAACTCTTCCATGTCTCGACGGTTCACTCATTCCGGCGATCGAAGAGTCGACGGCGCGTGGCGTACCCGTCGTGGTGGTGTCGCAGTGCCTTCGTGGACACGTCGACCTCACGCGCTACGAAGGCGCCGTCCTTGCTGCCCGAGCGGGCGCGATTTCAGGGGGCGACATGACCGTCGAAGCCGCACTCGCCAAGCTCATGCTAGGGCTCGCCCGTCACGGCGCCGGAAGTGCCTTTTCGGAGTATTTCGCGTCGTCCGTCGTCGGCGAGCGCTCGGCCGTGGGCAGCGCCGATTGAGTCTCCCAGCTTGGGGACCGCCGCGAAACAAGGCGTCGCGGGGCCGCCGATGCATCCCCAACGGCAGATCTGAAAATGCTCAAAATTGCCGCAGTATGTGTGGCGAATTTCGCCCCGCCGTAGTGGCCCGTCGCCGCCGATTCGATCGACGTATTTTGCGGCGGTCCCTAAATTCGCGTGTTGGGCTGTGCCTACTGGCAGTCGACGTAGACCGACGGGAGCCCGGGCGGAGTGGGCTGCGTGAACACGCCGTTTGGAAGCGGCGGATTCCACACCACCTCGTCGTAGCGAAAGAGCACGTCGGATTTGGCCGGGGGAACCTCGAGGTGAATGCTCCGCGGAAGCTCGGCGTTGCAGACTGGTCCCGATGGCGGGATGTCCTCGCCCGGAAGCCCATCCGGGTCTTCCCAGGCTTTTGCCGTCGCTGCTGGCAGATGACCCTCGAGCTCCGCTCGGTAGAGCGTGCCGTCGTACTGGTCGACGCGCGCCGAGAGCAGCCTCAGGCGTTGCGAGGACCATGGTTTGGCCAGATCGTCCGGATGCACTCCGATGGTGAGCTCTTCGCGGGCTTGTTTTTGGCTCTCCACCGTGACGACGTAGTGCCCCTCGGTGCTCCACACGATTTTTGCCGAGCCTGGCGCGTGCACGAGCTCGGGAGGCAGCCCGCGCAGGAGACCAATGAGCACGTGTCCCGGAAGTGGAACTTGGGTGAGTCGCGCGATGTTGCACGGGGTGGGAGGTCCGTGCAGGAAGCGTTTTTCCCGCATGTCGTAGAGCGAGAACTGCTTCCCATCGCTCGCGAGCGTCGCAAGGTTCGCTCCAAATGGGCTAACCGCATCCATGCGCAGTTGGTCGGGGGCGATGCCGTAGAGCATGAGGTCCCCTCGAACCCGCCCTTCTTTCCCGAAGTGATCGATCGTCGCTTTCGCACGAACCCCGTGGCCGCAGCTTTGGGTCTCGGCGAGTCGCTTGATCGCGGCATCTCCGGTTGGAATGGGCGAGGCCGGGGCAGGGACGGACGCCCAACCACATCCTGAGAGAACGGCCGCGACCGCGACCACCGGAACGATTCGTTCGATCATCGCGGACTTCTATAGCGCGGCTGCATTCAAACGGGGCGTGACTGCAGCTGGGCACGCCACACGCCACGGCGCGCGCGTGCCCGTGTGTCCGGAACCCGGACACTCCGTGAGATGTGTGTGTCAACGGATGGTGACACGCGTCCTCGAAGAAGTGCCCAAATGCAGGCCCCCGACCTTGGCACCCGAAGTGCATTGATGGAACGCGTGTGTAAGAAACTCGAACCGAGGAGAACAACCATGGCGACCCAAGGCGGCGGCTCGTTCTGAGCCCACACGCTAGCGTGGGAAGCTCCCTCGCTGGCAGACGGCGCTTGCGCCCACCGCGGCGTATTGCGTCGACCCATTTCCTATTCTCGGTGCCCACGCACATGCGGTGGTCCGACACCTTTGCGGAACGGGCCGGGCTGCCTTAGAAGAGCCCATGGCTGCTTTTTCTTGGCTCGTTCGTCCCCTCGAAGAGCCCTACCGCGACAGGCTCGACGCCGTCGCTGCTCGTCACGGCTTCCCGACGTCACGCCAGCCCGTGCCCCTCGGCGACGCAGTACGGAAGCTCTCGGACGTCTACAACCGCCGCTCTTCCGCGAAAGACGCGCTTCCGTCTCACGAAGCCCGCGCCCACCTTGGTGCGAGGCTCGGTTTTTCGTTCGCACGGGACGTCCCAAAGGGAGCCGCGGCCGTTCGCGAGCTTGTGGGCACGGGGCTTTTGACGCTCTCCGAGGAGAAGCCCCTTCGGGTGCTCGACTTCGGCGCTGGCCTTGGAGCGATGAGCCATGGTCTGAGTAGGGCGCTCGAAGCGCACGGCCAGCGGGGAGATCTCGACGTGCTCTGCACGGACGCCGACCCGAGTGCGTTGGCCCTCGCCCGCGAGATCTCGGCATCGACCGAGATAGGTCTCGTCGACGGACCTGTCCGCGTGCGCTTGCGCGCCGAAGCCGTGCGCGTCGGCGCCAAGATCCCGCGTGGACCTTTCGACGTGATTCTCCTTGGACAAGTGCTGAGCGAGCTCGACGAGACCGCAGACGAGGCGACACGTGTCCCAGCCCACCTTGTCCTCGTCGATGCACTCTTTCGCGAGCTTGGTCCGGAGGGCTCCCTCGTGGTCGTGGAGCCGGCGCTCCGTGATCGTTCGCGACACCTCCAAGCGCTCCGGGACGCTTTCGTAGCGCGTGGCGGAGTTCCGTTTGCTCCCTGCCTCCACGCGGGACCGTGCCCAGCGCTGGTCCGCGAAGAGGATTGGTGCCACGAGGACCTGGCCGTCGATCTGCCGCCGTGGCTCGTTCCTGTCGCGAAAGCGGCGGGCCTTCGCCACCAAGGGCTCTCGTTCAGCTACCTCGTGCTCCGCAAAGACGGACGTTCTTTGGCCTCCGTCCTTCCGCAAGCGAGGCTCCGTTCCGTATCGGAGCTTCTCCGGACCAAAGGCAAGACCGAGGCGTTCCTTTGCGGCGCATTTCCGGACGGTCCCAAGAAGGAGCGTATGCGGAGGCTCGATCGTCACGCGAGCGATAGCAATGGCCCATGGGAGCGCCTCGGGCGCGGCTCGCTGCTCGATCTCGAGATCCCGGAGGATGGCGTGCGCATCGCCGAGGACGCTCGCGTCACGCTCGTTGCGGAGAAGCGTTGAAGGCCGGCCTCTACGCCATCGTCGACGTGGATGCATGCGAAGCACGCCGCCTGTCACCAATGGCGGTGGCAGAGGGAGCGCTCGAAGGGGGCGCGGCGGTCGTCCAGCTTCGTGCAAAGGCGCTGGGGACCCGCCCGTTTCTGGCCTTGGCGCTCGAAATGTCCGCGCTTTCGAGGGGTTATGGGACGCCATTTTTCGTAAACGACCGCCTCGATCTTGCGCTCGCAGCGGGCGCGGGGCTCCACGTGGGCCAAGACGATTTGCCCGTGGCGACCGTTCGTGCGCTCGCCCCATCGATCCCCTTGGGTCTCAGTACGCACACTCGGGACCAGCTCACGGCAGCGCCCACTTCGCAGCTCACCTACGTGGCCTTCGGGCCGGTGTTCCCGACGGCCTCGAAGGAGCGCCCATCGCCGGTCGTGGGTCTTGAACGGCTTGCGGAGCTGGCGACGCTCACGAGAGGAATCCCGCTCGTGGCGATCGGCGGAATCTCTCTCGTTCGTGTACCCGAAGCGATGGCCGCGGGCGCGACTCTCGTCGCGGCCATTGCTGGGCTCTTGCCTTCCGCAGGCGAAGCCTTTGGTCTCGGGGAGACCATTTCCGCCGTCGCGGACCGGGCGCGCGCGTATGATCGGGCCGCGAGGACCTCATGATCGTCACCTTCGTCGTATCGACCACGCTCGTGCTCGGGGGCATGGCCCTTGGGCGCATGATCGCGAAGAGCCTTGTCCCCAAGGGGGAGAAGGCCGACGAGACCAAAGGGCCGGAAGCTCCCAAGACGACAGCGCCGAAAGATCCGCCGAAAGAGCCTCCCCCCGTGCAAGAGCCCCCCAAAGACGCGACGAGCCTCGAGGGGTTTCCTTGCCAGCTCGGCGACGTGCTCACGCGGCCCGGGGGCGACGAAGCGTGGCTTGCCGGTGCGATTGTTTTCTCCGAGGACGTGCCGGTCGCCGTGCTGTTCATCGCTCCCGACGCGGGACACGACCGGGCCATCTACGTCCGTCGTGAGGCGGAATCTCCGTATTTTTGGCTGAAACCCGTGGACGGCAAAGACCTGTTGTCGTCCTCCGAGCCCCCCTCGGCGCTCGAGCACGAGGGCGTCCGCTTCGAGCGACGCCGAAGGCTTCCCCTTCGTGCGAAACGAATCGGTACGGGCGCACCGGACGTTGGGGAGGAGGTGCTCGTCGCCGAATATGCCTCGCCTGGGACCGAGCGCATGATCGTGGTCCAACACGCCGGCCGTGCACGGGCGTTCCACGGTGACATGCTCGAGGCGTCGATGATCGACGTGCTGCCTTCCGGAAAAGCCACCCTCGACGCATGAGGGCGAATCAGCTCGAGCGGAGCCCGATCACGAGGCCTTCCATGACGAGCTGGGGCGAGCCATTGCCGTGGAGCCTGCGCAACGCGTGCTCGACCATCGCGTAGCGGTGCGCACTGCGATCGGCCTCGTCGTCGTCGCCCCGTGCGGTGGCGAGTCGAGTATCCTTTGCGAACGCGAGCGAGAGGCCAGCGAGGAGCGATGGGAGCTCGGCTTTACCCTTTTTTCCCTCTTCTGCGAGCGCGTAGCCGTCTCCGGCATCCGTTGCCGCGACCGCGTGCCGCATGCGCGCGACGAACGCTTCGATCTCGGTACGTCCCTCCGGATCGGCAAGGGAGAGCGCCGTCTCGACACTGCCTCCAGCGAGCTCCGCGATGTCCGCGGCCGTGGGCTCGGGCACGCCCCGATTCACCAGAATACGCGCCACGACGGCGTTCGACAGGTGACCGAACCGGAGCGACAAGGTTCGGGAGCGAATGGTCGAGAGGAGTGCTGCTTTGCGCGACGTCAGCAGGATGAAATGCGTGTTTCGTCCCGGCTCCTCGAGCGTCTTGAGGAGGGCGTTTGCTGCCGAGATGGATAGCTCGTCCGCTCGGCGGACCACGAAGATCTTCGCCCGACCTTCATGCGGCGGAAACGCCGCGCGTGCGAGCACGAGGGTGCGCACTTGGTCGATCGAAATCTCTTTTGATTCTGGAGATTTGCGAGCGATTTGGGCGGGCTCGTAGAGTCCTCGCTCGAGGATCACGACGTCCGGATGGGGAGAGAGGCCTCCCGGCTCCTTTGGGGCGGCACGTGTGCACGCGCTACAGCTCCCGCACGCGAGCCCCGCGTTCGTCGGTTGCTCGCACAAGAGCGCCTGGGCAAGTCCGAACGCCGCGCGCTCCTTCCCGACACCGGGTGGTCCTTCGAAAAGGTACGCGTGGTGGGAACGACCGCTCGCGAGCGCCCGCTGGAGTGTCTCGATCGCGGTCCGTTGGCCAAGAACCGTCTCGAGGATCGCGACCATCTACGTCACCTTCGGGGAGTTTTTGTGGCACGTCAACTCGGCGCACGCGTCGGGTTCCGACACGTGCGCCTCGGGTCGACGTGGGCGAGTCATGTGCCCGTGAAGGCCGCTTTTCGCTTGCCCACGAACGCGCTCATTCCCTCTTTTTGGTCGTTCGATCCAAAGAGAGCGGAAAACGCCTGCGCTTCGAGCTCGTTGGCCACGGCGAGAGGGATGTCCTCGCCGCGATAGACGAGGCGCTTGCACTGGGCCACGGCGAGTGGACCTTTCGACGCGATCTTGTTCGCCACGTCGCGGACCTTCTGCAAGAGGTCCGCGGCGGGAACCACGGCGTTTACGAGACCCAGGCGAAGTGCGTCTGCGGCGTCGATGACGTCTCCCGTGTAGACGAGCTCCCGTGCCCGGGCGATTCCGACTCTTCGGGCGAGGCGCTGGGTTCCGCCAAAGCCCGGAATGATGCCAAGATTGACCTCCGGCTGGCCAAACTTGGCTTTTTCGCTCGCGTAAATGAAGTCGCACGAGAGCGCGAGCTCGCAGCCTCCGCCTAGGGCGAATCCGTTCACCGCGGCGATCACGGGGAAGTGAGCCCGCTCGAGTCGCTCGCCGACCGAGTGCCCGAGGTCGGCAAAAGCCTTGGCTGCCGTCGTGGACATGTTGGCCATCGCGGCAATGTCGGCCCCTGCGACGAAAGCCTTTTCGCCCGCGCCCGTGAGAATGACCACCCGGACGGTGGGATCGGCGTCGAGCTCGGCTACCGCGTCGAGAAGAGCCTTCACCAAGGCTTCGTTCAAGGCGTTCAGCTTGTCCGGCCGGTTCAACGTGAGAGTCACGGTTCCGCCGTCGCGTTCACGAAGGAGAATGTCGGTCTGGTCAGTCATGTACGTTCTCCCTCAGACCGCTCGGCCAGATTTCTGGCCCTTGTCGTCGTAGGTGTAAAAACCCTTGCCCGCCTTCTTGCCGAGCCAGCCGGCAGCGACGAGATTCCGCAGCAGCGTCGGCGCGCGATACTTCGAGTCGCCTAGGTCCCGGTGCAGGACCTCGGCGATGGCGAGCACCGTATCGAGACCGATGAGGTCCGAGAGCTCGAGCGGCCCCATGGGGTGGTTTAGTCCGAGCTTCGCTCCAGTGTCGATATCCTCGGGCGACCCCACGCCCTCTTGGAGGGTAAAACAAGCTTCGACGAGCATCGGAATGAGGATGCGGTTCACGAGAAAACCTGGAGCGTCGCGGCTCACCGTCACGGTTTTGCCCATCTTTTCCGCCGCTGCACGAACGGTCGCGAGGGTCTCCTCCGACGTTTGCACGGCACGCACGATCTCGACGAGCTTCATCAGGGGAGGGGGATTCATAAAATGCATCCCGATGACGAGGTCCGGTCGCTTGGTCTGCCCCGCGAGCTTCGTGAGTGAGATGCTCGAGGTGTTGCTGGCGAGGATGGCGCCCGGCTTCATGGCCTCGTCGCATGCGCGCATCAGCTTGACCTTCAAGTCGAGGTTCTCGGTTGCGGCCTCGATGACGAGATCGCATGCCAAAAAGGCCGTGGTGCTTTCGACGGGGGCAATGCGGCCGACGATGCTCGAGACGACGTCTGCGGTGAGCTTGCCCTTCTCGACTTGCTTGCCGAGGATGGCCGCGATCTTTGCTTTGCCCTTCTCGGCGAGCGCGAGGCTCGCGTCGGCGAGAATCACGTCGTAGCCCGCGCTGGCTGCGACCTGCGCGATTCCCCCGCCCATTTGCCCGGCTCCCAAGACCCCGACCGATCGAATCTCCATGATGGCTCCTTG
>JAYUKI010000977.1:0-2946 GCA_043764595.1 Myxococcales bacterium
CTTTGCTTCGGCCCCACGGCCGAGCTTCAAACGAACCCGCCCTCGGGCGTCCCAAGCGTCTTGGAGGCCCTGGCAGTCGGGGCTCTCTACGGCGAGTGCGTTGGAGTAGCTGGTCTCGGCCTGGGGCAAATCGTTCTTCTTTTCGTAGGCGAGGCCGAGCCGGTAGTGGCCGACGCAGAAACGGGGCTGCGTGACGGCGTTCTTCAGCGACAAGACGGCGGCGTCCAGTTGGCCCGCTTCCGTCTGGGCCCACCCGAGGTTCCCCCAAGCGAGATGGCTCTCGATGTAGGCCGGATCCTTCGTGAGGGGCTCGAGCACTTCGATCGCGTCTTTGTACTTTTTCTCGAGGATGAGGACGTTCCCGAGCAAATTCTTTGCGTCCCGGAAGCGCTCGTCCGCCTTCACCGCGAGACGCGCGTAACGTTCGGCCTCGGGCAACTTGCAGTCGGGCGTGTTGACCTCGTTTGCGCAGAACGCGAGGTACACCACCGACGTGAGGTAGGCAGCCTTCGCGTTTTCGTCCGAGAGCTCGACCGCTTTCCGGGCGTGATCGAGCGCCGCGCGGTATTGGCGCTTGCCGAAAAACTCGCGGGCGACGTCGTATTCTGCCTCGCTCTGGCGTTCTTCGCTCTGAGCGCCCGGCTGGCTGGGGCCTTTCCCCGTGCAACCCGTGGCGCCCACAACGGCCGGAACGAAGACCACCACCGCAGCCATCCCGAGGCGCGCCCATGCCCTTGCGGGGACGGGAACGGCGGGTGTGAGGGGCTTGGGTCGGGAAGAGGGCATGGGGATTGGGCGTTGGCTCGAACGCGAACACGGCGCGAACACGGCAGCAGAAGCCAGCAGAAGCCAAGAGGAGGCGACTCGGAGGTCGCCAGTACCCAAAACATCAACGAAAACACAAGGTAAGCGACCCAGAGCCGGATAGGCTAGACAAAATCGACGCCAAAAACGTGACTTTGCACATCCGATCGGGGCGGGATGGACGTACCTGCCTCGGCCTCCCGCGTCAACCCTACATTTCGTAGGCAAGACCGCCGACCTTCGGGGCGTTTTCGCGAAGAAATGCCGTAGGTCGCGCCGTCTTGCGGAAGATTCAGGTGCAAGCTTGGCCTTGACACCCGGCGTGGGCTTCAGCCGCGGAGCTCTTCCTTCGACCCAAGCAGTGTGTACAGGCGACGCAGTGCGTCCATGTCGAGGATTTCCACCTTCTCACCCACGATGCGAAGGTACTGCTGCTCGCGAAGACGGAGGACCGTGCGTTTCACCGTGTCGACATCCACGCCAACGCGAGCGCTGAGCTCGACGGGCGAGAGCTCGAGCAGCGCGCTGGCGTCCTGACCGCGCGCGAGCTTGAGGAGCGCGCTCACTATCTTCGACTGCGTGTCCCGCAGCATCATGACTTCGATCTGGTCCTCGGCGTCGCGAACTCGGGCGATCATTTGCTCGCAAATGCGGCTTCCGAGGAGGGGGAACTCGGCCACAACGACCTTGAACGAGGCGCGTTCGAAGACGAGGGCGCTTCCGTCAGCCACCGCGATCGCCGTTTGGGTCCGGAGCGATCCCTCAATCAGGGCACTCTCGCCGATGAGCTCACCCGCCCGCGCGATGCTCAGGCTCCGTTCGGTCTGGCGAACGCGTTTCACCACGCGAACGCGACCTGCCAGCACCAAAAACGCCTCTTCCGCCCGATCGCCCTCCCGGTAGAGGACATCCCCCGCCGAGAACGACCTGCCGAACCGAGGTCCGAGCTTCGCCATCATCTCGATGTCGGGGGCGTCGATGATCGTGTCTTGAAGGGCGCGCGTCATGGATGCCGGCGCTTCAACGTACGTAGCCCACATGCCGCTCGGCAAGGAGAACCTGCGTATGAGACGACGGAACGTGTGGGTTCGGCGCTTGAGCCAGGCACGCGTTCCGACAATCGTGAGGGGCCTTTCATAAAGTCGGGCTTTGCTCTCCACTGGTCTGTTTGGAGGTCGTCGAAGATGAAACCGTGGATCTTGGGTGCATGCTTTGGTTCGCTCGTGGCCGTTGGATGCGGCGGAAGTGCCGTGACGATCGACGATTCGGTCGGAGATGCGACCCCCTCGCCCTCGGGCAGCACGACGGCCCTCCCACTCCCCGGTCCGGCGGACGGGGGCGCCGACGTCGGCACATTCATTCCAGATGCAAGCGTGGCAAAAGACGGCGCTGTCGCCGATCGCCGCATCGACCCCATCGAGGTTGGGCGGTCGTGGACCTACGACGTCAAGGTTCTCGGCTTTTACCCGCTCTGTGAGGCAGGCTCGCACATCGCCACTGCGCGAAGCGCTACGCCGAAAGACGGCAAAACGGCGATCGACGTGACGTCCCTCTGCAAGAACGCCGGCGCGTACGAGTACGCCGTGGAAGGCGACCGTGTCTTTACGTACGCTGCCGGATGGCGCCTGGCACTCGATGCACCGGTGGCGGAGGGCCACACCTGGTCGGACCCCCTTCGCAACTACGTCTGGGAGAGCCGTGGGACACAGAGCGTCCCCGCGGGGACCTTCGACGAGTGTTGGTCGGCGACGGTCGTGGCCCGTTACACGTCTTATACGGTCTTCTGCCGCGGCGTAGGCCCGGTCAAGTGGCACTACGAGGACGGACTCGGCAATGGCTATGAAGCCGTCCTGACGCGGAAAAACTTCTAGCGTAGTGGCCGAAGCGAGTCGCAATGCGACGCGCAAAATGCGCGAAAAAAAAATGCGACAAAAAGTCGAAGGCCGCTTCTCCTTTTGGGAGAGCGGCCTTCTCGGTTCACTGCGAGTCATCTGAGTCGTGCGAAGGAGGGGACTTGAACCCCTACGGTGTTACCCGCTAGCACCTCAAGCTAGTGCGTCTGCCAATTCCGCCACCTTCGCGGGGTGCGGCGAGGCTTTTGCCAATATTCGAGGATCGAGTCAACGGCTTTCGACTCGAAAT
>JAYUKI010000978.1:0-10049 GCA_043764595.1 Myxococcales bacterium
GAACATCGTGGTGCTCACATCGCTATGCCCGAGCCATTCTTGATCCATGCGAATGTCGTACCCCCTCGTTCAAATGGGGCGCGGACGAGTGCCGCAGCGTATTGCAGCTTGCGCACGTGTTCTTGCCCGTCGCCAAGCTTGCACGGCATTTTGGAGCACGGTCTCGTGTATGGGAGGGCCGATGCATAACACCTGCCACCCCGCGGCTAGTGGCTCACGCCATCGAACCGGCCAAAGTAGGGTTGACCCGGCCCCGTCCTAGTGATGCGCTCAACCTCGCGCGCGTCGGAATCTCGCCGAGCGCCAAGACTGAAGCAGGGTCGCAAACGATCGCTGAATTGGTCGGCACCCGAGTCGCGCGCGCAGATGAGCCGCCCACGCGAATCGCTACCTGGTTCTCCCCAACCGCCTACCACCGCGCCAGCCCCCCTCAGGAGCCGCCATGACGAATCAATCCTGGAAACACGAAGATCTCGGCGGGCCGTTTGGCACGATCGAAACGCGGGTCGTTGCGCCCGTTGGCCGTCGCACTCCTACCGACCCACCGCCCACGACCGATCTCGTTCGCCTCACCGATCCTCACGGCGACATCCTGTATTGCCACCCCGACGACGTCGCGTCGATTCAGGAGTCCCCTCTGACGGCACGACGCGGTGTCGACCTCACGAGCTTCCTCACCGAAGAGGTGAAGCTCCCGGCCCTCGAAGGGCTCGCCGCGCAGGGGGTCGAGGCCGTCGTCCGTCGCCTCGAAGCGATGCTCGAGCCCTATCTCGGGCTCCAGCGAATCTCGGCATCCGTCGACGCGCTCGAGACCCCGGACCGCTGGACGCGCGAGGCACCGGACACGCGGCGCTCGCTGGTCTTGGTCCACGGCGCCTTCTCGCTGCCCCATCACAGCTTCGCGGGCCTGTCCCGTACACCGGCGTGGGCGTCGCTGCGCGCCGAGTATGGCGACCGTATCTTCGCTTTCGGCTCCCCCACGGTGACGGAGAGCCCCATCGTTAGCGCGCGAAACCTGCTTGAATCGCTCCCGAATGGTGCGCAGATCGATCTCCTCACTTACTCGCGAGGCGGGTTGGTCGGCGAGCTCGTTGCGGGCGGCGTCGAGCATCCCGTAGCGGTCAATCGCGCGGCGCAAAGCCTCGTCTCGCGCGCGCAAACCGACCTCCCGGATCGTCGCCGTGGCGCCGGCGGTTGGGTCACGTTCGCAGAGCGCGAAGCCATCGAGCTCGTGCTGCTCGAAGCCGTGCTCGAACGCAAACAAGTGACCGTGCATCGGCATACGCGCGTCGCGAGCCCGGTGGGAGGTACGCCGCTCGCGGGAAAGCGCCTCGATCGTTGGCTATCGTTCCTCATTCGCGCCGCCGGTCTGCTCGCGGGCTCGTCCTTCGTGCTCGGCTTCCTCAAGCGAACCGCGCTCGAGATCATTCGTGCGAAGGCCGACGCGTCGCTGTTCGCCGGAATCGGGGCGATGGACCCGGATGGTCCGCTCGTGAGGGCGATCGCGGAGCGCGGGCCCTCGCGTGCCGTCACCACCGCGGTCACGGGCGATCTCGAGCCCGAGGGCGTGCTCGCGCGGGTGGGCATGCTCGCCGTCGACTACTTCTTCGGTGAGCCGAACGACCTCGTCGTTCCCACGCGGGCGATGTGGCTCGACCCTATCGACGACGGCGCACCGGGTTCCCTCGACCGAAAGCAGGAGAACGTGGTCGCGCTCGGCGACCCGACCGCGCACCACTTCGGGTACTTCGCCCATCCCGTCGTTCGCGACCACCTTCGCGGGATATCGGAGCAGCGCCGCGGAGCCGGGGTCCGGCTCATCGTGAATTCGTTCGGACTCTTCGATCGCGAGCTCGAAACCAAGGGAGATCGCTCGGCACCGCATGTGCTCCTGCTACCCGGGATCATGGGCACGGCGCTCGGGAGAGCCAAGGAGGTGCCGATTTGGCTTCGCGCCGGAAAGGTACGCCGGGAGTTCGCGTCGCTGAAGCTCCCGGACGACGGAACCATCGAGCCGCGCTATCTCTTCGCCGCGTATTACGGCTCTCTCCTCGACGGCCTCGCGAAATACTTCCGTGTGGAGCCGTGGAAGTTCGATTGGCGACAGTCGATGCTCGACACTGCAGAGAAGCTCCGTGCGCACGTCGTCGAGCTTCTCCACGACTCGAGGCGTGCCGTGCACTTCGTGGCGCACTCTATGGGCGGCGTCGTCACGATGGCGATGCTGAACCGGCTCGGAAAGGCTCACCTCGACGAGCTCGTCGCGCGAAAGAGCACGTTCGTGATGATGGCCACTCCGATTCGAGGAGCCTACAAGCCCATTGGTGCCTTTACGGGTACCGATCCGCTCATGCGAGCGCTCGACCTCGTCGACGGCGGTCTCAATCCGCTGCCAACCGCGCGAACGTTCGCAGGAGCGCTCGAGCTGCTCTCCGACGAGGTGACGAACGATCCGGAGAAGCTTCGACAGGTGCTCGACCTCTGCAAGCCGAGCGAAGAGGCCAAGAAGGCGGCGATTGCCTTCTGGGCGGAGCGCAAGACCTGGTTCGACAAGGAAGATCCGTTCTGCGGATTGTCTACCCACTACGTTTTTGGCCGCGACACGAGCACGACGAACGGCGTGACCGTACGCGACGAGACTGCCGTCTACACGGAGACGGACGAGGGTGATGGCACCGTACCGTGGGACGCCGCGTTTGCATGGAACAACGGCGAGCCGCATCCGTTTCCCACGGTGAGGTATTGGAGCACCGAAGCCGCGCACGGCGACGTCGCCGACCGAATCCTGCCCGAGGCGGTTCGTGATCTCATCGTTCGCGGCGAGCCGGAGTACATGCGCGGGCTCGGCCGCGGGCGTCCGTCGCGACGGGGCATGCGCGGCCCGGGTGAAGCGAAGCTCGCTCCGCGCGCGGAACGTGTACCCCTTTCCGCCGACGAGCGGCTCGCCCTCGCCGCGTTCGGAGCGCTCCCGCAGCCGGAGCGCCGCGCAGAACCCTTGGGTCATGCGACTCCGATCGAGGTGAAGATCGTCCACGGCTCGCTCCATACGAGCCCGGCGTCGGCGACGACCGTGCTCGGCGTCTTCGAGGGAGAGCCGCCGCAAGCCGAAGCGATGCTCCTCGATCGGAAGTTCGGGCCCCGTCTCGCTGCGCTGTGGGCAGCCGGTGGATGGCCGCTCCAAGCCGGAGCGCACGCGTACGTGCCCGAGGATGCCGCGACCCGCGCCCCGGCGGTGCTCGTGGTGAACCTCGGCCGCGCCGCACGGCTCTCCCGCCGTGGGCTCCGCGACACGCTGACGCGGGTGCTCCGTGCACATGTCCTCGGCAGTCGGAGCACGGGCGTCGCAGCGCCGAGTAACCCGAAGACGAAGCCCGCGCGCAACCTCGCGCTCGGCACCTTCGGTACCGACGGTCCGAACCCGCTCGGGCCCGAAGAAGCGCTCGGTGCCATCGTCGAGGCCGTGGTCCTCGCCAATCGCTCGCTCTCTCGTCCGGGCGTCGCGGCGACAGAGAACGTGCCGTTCGGCGTGGTGCGAATCTACGAGCCTTATCGCGATATCGCGATCCGACTCCTCGGGGCGCTCGCCAAAATCGAACGGTGGACCACGCTCTCGCTCGCCGGGGGCGAGGTGGTTCCGCAGCAGAAGATCACGAAGAGTGATGGCTATCTCGGCGCGATGCCCGTCTCGGACGGCGCGAACGAAACTTGGAACCGCATCACCGTTTACGGCCGACGCGCCAAGGAGCACACGAGCCTCGAGATTATTACCGGCCACGGGAACGCAGCGCGACGCAGGAGCACCATCAAGCTCCCGCCGAGCTTCGTGGAGGACTCGCAGAAGCTCGCCGACGACCGCGACACGGCGCTCGACCCGATTGGCAGGTTCTCCGCCGCGAGCAACCGGTTCTTGCGCGAGGCCGTGCTCGAGGGCCAGGGGCTGGTGTTCGACGTGAACGCCGCGAGCGCTCCCATTCCGTGGGAGCTCCTCCTTCCCGACGCGAGCGAAGAGAGCCCCTCCCCCCGCGACGCGGTGGTGCGTGTGTTCCTCGACACCGAATCGAGCTCCGACATGGTGCCGGCCTCGGCGCGCACGGCCCTCGTGATTGGCAATCCCACTCCGAAGGGCACCACTCCGCTCCCGGGCGCGGAGGACGAAGCGGACGACATTCGCGACCAGCTCGGGGCGGCACCCGGCGGCCGTTGGAGCGTGACCCGCGCGGGCAAAGGAGGCAGCCTCGACGTGCTCGGCGCGCTGGGGAATGGGCGTTATCGCATCCTTCACATGGCGACCCATGGTCGCGTGACACCGAAAGGGCGCGGAGAGATCTACTTGGGCGACGGGATGTGGGACGGCGCCGAGCTCATCGATCGGATGGCCGAGATCCCCCAGCTCGTCTTCTTGAATGCCTGTTATGCCGGCGCCGCCCTCGACGCGACGAGCGCCGGATCGGCGAGCTTGGCCCAGGCGTTCTTTCGCAAGGGCGTGCGCGCGATGGTGATCACCGGCTGGGCGGTGGGTGACGCCGCGGCGCGCACGTTCGCGACGACGTTCTTCGAGGAGGTGTTGGACGGCTCGACCTTCGGGCGCGCGGTTCGCCGTGCCCGGTTCGAGACACGAAGGCAGCATCCTCACGACAACACGTGGGCCGCGTTTCAATGTTACGGCGAGCCGAGCACGGTGATCGTGCCGGAGGCGAGGCTCGACCGCAGGCTGCGCCGGTTGCCAGCGACGGCGACGTCGGGGGCCATCGTGGACTTTCTCGTGTCCCTCCACGGCGACGCAAAGCTCCTTACGTCGGCCGAGCGATCGCGCGTGACCGACGCGATCGAGGCTCTCGAGAAGTCGATGGCGACCTCTTTCGACGGGGAGGTATGGCGAAAAGTCGGCATCCTCTGGCTGGAGATCGGCCACCTGGAACGCGCGACGAAGGCCTTCGACCATGCGCTCGGCTGGTCGTCCGCCGAGCTCGACGTGTTGGGGTACGCCGCGCGCGCGCACCTCGAACGGGCGACGACCGACAGCGCGCAGGCGACGTGGATAACCAAGCTCGAGGCTGCGAGCATCGTGTTTCCGGACCTCGCGGGCGATCATCATCGCGTCATCGCACATGCGCGGTTGCGCTTGGGTGACGTCGTGGGCGCAGGCGCCGCGTTCCGAAAGGCCCAGGCGCACCGGCACTCCAGCGCGGGCGAATCGAAGAACACGGCGCCAAAGCTCACCCGTGACACCGTCGATATCGCGCTCTTCGAGTGGGCGACGGATGGTCGACCGCTCCCCGCTCCCCCTCCGAGCGATACCGAAGTTGGAGCGACGACCTTCCACGAACGGCTCGCTGCGGACCGGGATCTGTTCGCGGCGGTCGCGAGCGACGCCGAGCCGGACGACTCGAAAGTTGCCGCGCTCGTGGAGGGGTACGCGCGGCTCGGAGGCCGAGTCGCGAACCTCTGGGCGCGCGAGGTGCACGCTCACTTCGCCGCACTCGTAAGAACGCGGGGCACGAGGCCGGTAGACGCGACCGCGCGTGTGCTCCTGGCGGTGGTCGAACGGCTCGCACGAGAGGTAGCGGAGCCTTTGCCGCGGGTGGACATCGGTCCGGCAGTCGAAGGGCTCTCGGACGAAGCGCTCGGGGCTGCGCTCGCCGGGCTTGGCCTGGCTGGGCTCACCGAAGGCAATCGCTTTGTCTGGGAGTGGCGGAATACTCCGCTGTCGGATCAGGATCTCGCGGCCGGGAGAGAGGCTTGGCTCACCGGCTACGACGACAAGGTCTTGGCCCTCTACGCGCGGGGGATGACGGGCCCGGCAAACCGCGGCCTGCAAATTCATATCGCTCCACACTCTGCGTCGACGTGGCCCACCTCGCCCACGGACGTGCCCTCGAGCCGTAGGCTGGTGGAGCTCCTGCTCGCCGCACCGGGCGTCTCCGCCGTCAGCTTCGAATCGGATTCCGCTCCGCGTCTGTGGGATTGGCCGCTCGACGTCGGCGTCTTCGGTGGCGACTACGCGCCGATGAAGAACGCGATGCACGGGGTGTACGAAGGGAAGTTCGTCGTCGTCCACGACGGACGTGCGGCCTCTGCCAAGCTCGAGCTCGTGCTCTTTCCCGGTACGCCGGAAGAGCTCCTCGCCGAGCTGCGCGACGGTCTCGCGCTCCCGGAGGTTCACACTGTGCTCGCGCTCGGCGGACCGGGCGATGGGGCTCATCCCGTTCACGTGCTGCACTCCCTGCGTGCGGCGACCGAGGCCGCCGTCGCGGGTGCGCTCGATCTCCGCGGCGTCGACATCGCCAATTGGCTCGTTCGTTTGGTGCGCGAGCTTTCGCACGACGTTCCCCTCGATAGTGCCTTGTTCGCGCTCCCAGGGGGAACGGTTCCGCTGCTGGTCGGGAGCCGCGGCAGCTTCGCGGGGGCGCGGGGCTCGCATGTCGCGCGCGCAGTCGGCACCGAGCTCGTTCGCTCCGGCGGAGGGATCAAGAGCCGAGGACCTACCCCCACCGCCGAGAGCATCCTCGGCCCGCAGGGCGGTGACCTAAGCTATCTGGGCTCGCTCTTGCTCGAGAGGGCCCGAGGCGGTGGCCTACCGTGGGACCACGAGCATCAAACCGCATCGGCCCTGCTCGAGCTCCGCAACGCGAGCCGTGAGCTCCGTGCTCGGACGGATGCCCGCGTCGTGCACGGGCGCCTGCGATTGGCTGGTTCCGCCGTCGCGCTCGAACCTGCACCGCTTGCGCGCGAAACAGCCTACGAGTTGGATGTCACGATCGCGGTGCCGAAGGAAGGGTGGCTGGCGGCTCCTTCCGGTTTCCCCGAAGAGCTCCTGCCCGAGGCCGCCGACGGGCACTCGCTCACGATTGTATTCGCGGCTCCGGAGGTGACGCCCGAGCCTCTGGTGGGCACGTTGTGGCTCCCGCGTGTAGGTGAGGCCCAAATGGTGTCGTTCCCGTTCGAGCTCCCTCGCGCGAGCACCGCGCTCGACGGGCGCGTGACCGTGCTCTATCGCGGCCGCATCCTCCAGACGCTCAAGGTGCGTGCGGGAGTGGCCGGAACCGTCGACGCTACGCCACTGTCGATAGCGCTGGAGGCCGTGATCAGCGCAGGGTTTGGGGGGCTTGATGGCCGCCCCCCCTTCCACAACGCGCTCGTGTTCAACGACAGCTTGGGGGCATCCGGGCTCACCGTGTGCGGGGCGGACGACGCGGGGTATTTCCGACTTGGTCAGGTGGACGAGTACATCGACCTCCTTCGGGACGAGCTCGAGAAAATCACGCAGACCCCTGCCGACTTCGCGAAGTCCGACAGCGAGAGTACTCGAAACCTCATCGTCACACTCGCGCGCGCCGGTGCTCGGTTCGCCGAGGGCCTTCGTGCAATGCGGAAGCTGCGAGCGATACTGCCGGTCCCGTTCGCGAAGGCGCGGCGTATCCAGGTGCTATCCGTGCACCCCGAAAAGCTGATCCCTGTGGAGTATCTTTACGATGGGCCGCTCGCGAAGGAGAACGCGACGCTATGCGAAGGGTGGCGGAAGGCGCTCTTGGCCGGGCTGGACGCCGAGCACCACTGTTCGCCGAGCGAGAGCCGCGTCTGCCCGCTGGCGTTTTGGGGTCTACGGCACACAATCGAACGCCCGGTGTACGACGAGGACGACGCCGAACGCCTCGTCGGCAAAGGCGCCAACTTCCAGTTTAGGAACGAGGCCGTCGGCGGACGAGCCCCGCTGTCCGTTAGCCGCGTGCTCGTGGGCTGGGCCGATCGCGCGCGGAACTTCGATGAAGCGGCGTTCGATGCGAGTCTCGGCCGCATCGATGTGTGTCTCGAGGCGAAGGCCATGTATCTCTCCCGTGCGCCGACGTGGAACGCGTGGGTCGCGGAGGTCGGCAACGCCCCCGACGTGCTCGTGATGCTCGCGCATACGGAGGTGGCGATGGGTGCGGCGACACTCGAGCTCGGGACGGAGCGCCTCGACCCGCCGAAGATGCTAGGTAAGCACGTGCGTACTGCTGCGCCGGAGCCGCAAAAGCCGGGGCCCATCGTCTTTCTCCTCGGCTGCAGGACCGTGGAAGAACAGGCGCCGTTCAGCTCGTTCATCACCGACCTTCGCAACGCACAAGCCTCGGTCGTTATCGCGACGATGAGTACGGTGCGCGGGCGCCACATGATTGAAGTGGCGGAGAAGCTGGTCGCGAGCCTGGTCACGCACGCGCAGGGAGGTCCGATGCGCGTCGGCGATTTCGTTACCCGTCTTCGCCGCACGTTGCTGGCAGAGGACCTGCCCGTGGGGCTCGCGCTCGTTTCCTATGGTGACATCGATTGGCAACTCGGAGGTACGACATGATGCGCATCGAGCTACTACCCGCGCGCTGCGGCGATTGCATTCTCGTCGAATATGGTCCCGCTTCGGCGCGGGTGCTGATCGACACCGGATTCGTCCGCACCTTCGAGGAGGCCATCGCGCCTCGTTTGGCCCAGATCGACGCGACCGGCGAGCCCGTCGCGCTGGAGCTCCTCGTTGTCACCCACATCGATCGCGACCACATCCGCGGGGCGATCCCGCTCCTCCAGCAAAGTCCCGCCAAGGCTAGTCCGGCCGAGGTCTGGTTCAATGGCAAGAAGCACCTCGCGGACGAGTTGGGAGTCCAGGACGGCACCGTCTTCGCTGCGTTGCTCGAAGAGCGCTTTGCGGATCGATGGAACAAGTCGAGCCCGTTCGCTGGGAAGGCCGTCAAGGTTCCCGAACATGGCGCGCTCCCCACCGTGACGCTTCCCGGCGGAGCCACGATTACGCTCCTCAGCCCCTATCAAGACGCCCTCACGAAGCTCGACGCAAAGTGGAACGACGTGTTGGGTTCGGTCGATTGGGACGAGGCGAAGCCCGTGATTGCCCGCGACCCGAAAGACGACACCCTCGGCCAACGCGACCCCGTTTCCGATGTATCGGCGAAAGCGATTCGGAAGCTGGCCGCCAAGGCCGTCTACGAAGACCGCGCCGAAGCCAACGGGAGCAGCATCGCGTTCCTCTTCGAGTACGACGGCAACCGAGTGCTTTTCACCGGCGACGCACATCCCTCCGTGCTGCTCCGCTCGCTCGAGCGCTATTCGCCCGGCAAGAAGGTAGAGCTCGCCGCGTTCAAGCTCTCCCACCACGGCAGCGCGACGAACCTCTCGGACGCGTTGCTCGAGAAGATCGACTGCACCAATTGGCTCGTGTCGACTGACGGCAGCTCGTTCGGGCACCCTCATGGAGAGGCCATCGCGCGACTACTCGTGCGGGAAGGGGCGAAGACGCTCTATTTCAACGCGGCGACGGAGTACACGACCGTTTGGAATAACGATGAGGCCAAGGGGAAACTCAAGTACCGCACGGTGTATCCAGAGCGGACGGGGGCACCGTGCGTTTTGGAGTTGAAGTGAAGCGGGCCCGTGGAGTGGGATCGGGGGCGGGGCCGGTGACGAGGGCGACAGAGAGGCTACGTTGTAGCTCGCTCGGTGTGGCTGATGGGACGCGGCAAGCTACCGACCTGTCTTCCGTGCCTTGCCAGCGTCAGCGAGGCCGTTGTCCGGAGCGCTCGCGTCGGCGGGGTCGTCCGCGCTGGCAAGCTGTTTTGTCAGCTCGACGTCGTTCGTGAGCAGGCTAACGCAAACCCTCACGATCCGCCTTCGAAGCGGAAGGGAGCTCGGCGTAGTGTCCAAGCTCCTTAAGCCCTCCATGCAGCGAAGATAGACCTCGGTTCTTCGTTCCTGCGTCGCGATCGAATCGAAGGTCGCGCCATCGTTTTCACCACCTGGCAAGCGCCTCGCTGTCGTTCTCTCGTACGCGCGCCGACAAGCTGCAAGTCCGTTTGCCCGCGCTTCAAGCAGCGCGGAAGAGTCGGAGTTGCTGCCGTTCGAGTTGGCCTCGCGGGGTGGGGACACCGCGGTCGAGGTGTCACTTGCGGCCGCGATAGACCTCGTGCAGTGAACTAGAGCGCATCCGGCAACCTCGCGACTGGGAAACACAGGGATGAAGTCGACTTGTGCCGGAATGTCGGCTGCCGGAGCAGGATGACTATGCAGGC
>JAYUKI010000979.1:0-2935 GCA_043764595.1 Myxococcales bacterium
TCCGCCATCCAGGAAGCACGGTTTGACCTGGAGACCAAAGCCGGAACTGTCGCTGTCCAAGTGTCCGGAAATCGATGTACTCTGCAAACGGCGTACGGCCCCCGCACTCGGGAGCCTTCCGCGACCAGAGCCGAGATCGCGGAGATGGTCGGCTTGCCCGCGTCGGCGGTGTGTGGGCCCCCACTGTGGGTCGATACCGGCGTCGAGCAGCTCGTCGTACCCATTGCGTCGGCCGCGCTGGTGCGCGCAGCTCGTCCGTCCCCAGAGCTCCTGGCGCTTCACGGATACGGTAGCTCGGACGACGAGGCCATGGCCTATCTCTTTGCCGCGGACGGAACCGATACGGTCGTCCGATTCTTCTTCACCCAGCACGGCGCCATCGTCGAGGACCCAGCCACCGGCTCGGCGTGCGCCAACCTAGGAGGCTACCTCCTCACCACGTCGGGCCCGGGTCCCCATTCGGCCACGTTGCGCCAGGGGAATGCCGTGGGCAGACCTTCACGCTTGTTTCTCGAGGTCGACGAGGCTGGAAGAATCTTCGTCGCCGGTGAGGTACTTCTGATCGGAGAAGGATCCATCACGCTACCGGACGCTTGATCCAGGCAAGCCGAATCTGCTTGATTCCGAGGCGTTCGGCGCCTTTCCTTCGGGCCGATGAACATTCTCTCGCGACGGGACGTGTCGTTCTTCCTCTACGAATGGCTCGACGCAGAATCCTTGACGTCTCGGCCGCAGTTTTCGTCCCATTCTCGTGAAACGTTCGAGGCCGCGCTCGGCACGTGCGAGCGTATTGCGAGCGAGCTTTTTGCGCCTCACGCGAAGAAGAGCGACGAAGAAGAGCCGACCTTCGACGGAACGCGTGTCCACCTTCCGGAAGAAGTGAAGGTGGCACTCGACGCCTTCGGCAAGGCTGGGCTCGTCGCCGCTGGCCAGGCCGAACGGCACGGCGGCATGGGTCTTCCCATGGTCGTGGAAAAGGCGGGGTTCGGCTTCTTCCTCGCTGCCAACGTTGGTACCGCGTCCTACCCGCTCCTTACGATAGGAGCGGCCAATCTGCTCCTCGCCCACGGAACGGCCGAGCAAAAGTCCAGGTTCGTCGGCCCGATGCTCGAGGGGCGCTATTTCGGAACGATGTGCCTCTCGGAGGAGCAAGCAGGCTCGTCCGTCGGCGACATCACGACCCGCGCCGAGCCCGACAAGACCGTGCCCGGCCGATACCGCATTTACGGAAATAAGATGTGGATCTCTGGCGGCGAGCACGACCTGTCCGAAAACATCGTCCATCTCGTGCTCGCCAAAATCCCCGGCGGCCCTCCGGGAACCAAGGGCATATCGCTCTTTTTGGTCCCAAAGCTGCTCGTGAACGACGACGGTACGCTCGGTGCGCGAAACGACGTCTCGCTCGTGGGGTTGAACCACAAGATGGGCTATCGCGGGACGGTGAACACGTTGCTTTCGTTCGGTGAAGGAAAGCACACTCCGGACGGGAGCCCGGGCGCCATTGGCACCCTCGTGGGCGAGCCCCATCGCGGCCTGGCGTGCATGTTCCACATGATGAACGAGGCTCGCATTACGGTCGGGCTGGGCGCGGCGGCCTTGGGAATGACCGCCTACCTTCACGCGCTCGACTACGCCCGAAACAGGCCCCAAGGTCGTGCGTTTGGCGCGAAGGATCCGACGAGCCCTCAAGTTCCGATCGTGGCGCACGCCGACGTGAAGCGCATGCTGCTCGCCCAAAAGACTTATGCCGAAGGCGCCATTGCCCTCGTCCTTTACTGCGCACGTCTGGTCGACGAGTCGCTCACGGGTGAAACCGAGAAGGACAAGCAGGAGGCTTCGCTTCTTTTGGAGATCTTGACTCCCATCGCGAAGAGCTGGCCTTCCCAGTGGTGCCTCGAGGGGACGAGCCTCGCCATCCAGGTTCACGGCGGCTACGGCTACACACGCGACTACCCCGTCGAGCGAATGTACCGGGACAATCGACTGAACCCGATTCACGAAGGTACACACGGCATTCAGGCTCTCGACCTCCTCGGCCGCAAAGTGACCATGAAAGGCGGCGCAGCTCTCTTCCTTTTGGCCGCCCGCATGACCGCCACGATCGAGCGCGCCCTCGGCGGTGTCGATGAGGAAGCGGACGTGGCCGCGAAACGCTTCGCCCAGGATCTCGCGGCGCGGGTCGAACGCATGGGCCGCGTCACGGCCACGCTTTGGGGAGCAGGGGATCCCGAAAAAACCTTGGCGAACGCCTCGGTGTACCTCGAAGCGATGGGACATCTCGTCCTCGCATGGACGTGGCTCGAGCTCGGCCTCGTGGCAAAAAGGAGCCTCTCGGGCGGTCCCGACGACGACTATTACCGAGGGAAGCTTGCGGCGTGCCGGTACTTCTTCGTCTACGAGCTCCCCAAAGTGGGACCGATGATGGACCTTCTCGAATCTCTCGATACGACCACGCTCGACATGCAAGACGCGTGGTTTTGACGCGCCAATAAGCCAGTGGGCTAGGTTATGCACACATGCTCCCACTCGAATGACGTCAGGAAGTTTCTCCTTCGGCCCGGGCCGCGATACGCCATGGGGCACGAAGGAGGCCGTTCATGGTGAAGCTCGCAAGAAAGCACGACAGGCGATCCCCGGTGCTCACGTCCAATCCGCCCCCGCCAAGGCCGCCCATGTGCACGCTGCCCTGCGATCTCGCCGAGTATGCGCGTATGCACACGGGACCCCAGAGCTGGTCGGCGGACGATCGTGTGACGGGTCGAGAGCCATACCCGTTTCGCTGATCCAAAGACTCACGACCCGCACCCAGCCCGTTTGGGTCGCGGTCCTCAGCGCACGAGGAAGGTCACGCGCTCGCGTAGCCCATCGGGGAGGGCGGCGTGCGCGGCGAGGATGTCGTCCCTGCGGTACTTCATGCTGAAGTGCTTGATGACGA
>JAYUKI010000980.1:0-10036 GCA_043764595.1 Myxococcales bacterium
GGAACATCTTGCCCTCGACGTCCTCGAGGCTGAGGAGCGGCAAGAACGTGAGCACGGTGATGACCACGCCGAACACTGCGGGCTTCGCGACGTCGGCCACGGCCTGCGTGATGTGACGTCTGCGTGCGGCGCGCTCGGGCTCGCTGGCCCCGTGCGCCATGGCGTGCTCCACGGCGACCACGGCGCCTTCGACCACGATGCCGAAGTCGATCGCCCCGAGCGACATGACGTTTCCGCTGTAGCCGACCAGGGTGAGGCCGATGAAGCCCACCAGCATGGCGAACGGAATGGCGCCTGCCACCAAGAAGCCGGCGCGAAGGCTCCCGAGCGTGAGCAAGAGGCACACGATGACGATGACGGCGCCTTCGGTGAGGTTCTTCGCGATGGTTCGGACGACGTCGTTGATGAACTCGGAGCGGTCGTAATAGGTCTCGATCCGCACGCCAGCCGGGAGGCGGGGCCGAATTTGGTCGATCGCGTCTTTCGTGGCTTGCACCACTTCGCGGCTATTTTTCCCCTTCAGCATGAACACGCTGGCCCCGACGACTTCGCCGCGGCCGTCCCGGGTCATCGCTCCCTGACGGAGCGCGGGGCCGGTATCCACCTCGCCGAGCTGCCCGATGCGAACGGGGATTCCCTTCTCGTCGATGCGGACGATGGTCTCGGCGATGTCCTCGAGGCCCTTGAAGCGGCCGTCGCCACGGAGGACGACCTGCTCGCCGTGGCGCTCCACGAAGCCACCTCCAGCGATGCGGTTGTCGCGCAGGATGGCCTCCCGCACGTCGTCGATCGAGAGCCCGTGGGCGGCGAGGCGTGGCGGATCGATCGTGACCCGGTATTGCTTCAGTGCGCCGCCGAACCCCACGACCTCGACCACGCCCGGAACTTGACGCAAACGAGGCGCAATTTGCCACTCGATCATCGTCCGGAGCTCTTCGCTCGAGCGGCCCCCGTCCGACTTGAGCTCGAACATGTAAATCTCGCCGAGGGCCGTCGTGACGGGCCCCAGCTCGGGTCGCCCGAGCTCCGGCGGGATGTCGTCGCGAACGGCGGTCAGGCGCTCGTTCACTTGGGCACGTGCAAAATACACATCGACGTCGTCCGTGAAGATGAGCGTGACGATCGAGATGCCGAGCTTCGAGATGCTTCGCGACGACACGAGGCCCGGCGTACCGGCCATGGCGCGCTCGATCGGCTGGGTGATCTGCGCTTCCACTTCGGTGGCCGAAAGCGAGGCCGCACGCGTGACGACTTGCACCTGGACGTTGGTCACGTCCGGCACGGCGTCGATCGGAAGCGACCGCGCCGAAGCGATGCCGAGCCCCACGAAAAAGAGGCCAATCAATATGGCAAAGAGCGGATTCCGCGCCGCCCACAATACGAGGGCTTTCATGTCGATCCGTTCCCAAAAGCCCCGCCGAAGGGATCGCGGAGCGCGGGCGAGGACCCATGAAGTGCCGCCGATTCGATCCGGCAGCGGATCATTGCTTGGTGACCTCTCCACGCAACACGAAGCCACCCTCGACCACGATGCGCTCACCTCGGGTGAGGCCCGCATGAATTTCGACGACCTGAGGCGTTCGGCGCGCGATCTCGATCTTTCGGACCTCGAAAAGCCCGGCGTCGCGTTCGACGAAAACGACGTCGTCGTCGGCGAGCGGCTGCACCGCACTTGCCGGCACGAGGAGGCGGTTGCCCGTTTCTTGTGGCAAAGGAATCGACGCGCGCACGAAGAGCCCTGGACGGAGCGAGCCGTCCGGATTCGGAACTTCGATGAGAGCACGCGCGGATCGGCTCGATTTTCCGACCTGAGGCTCGACGACGAGCACGTGCCCCTTTACGACTTTGCCAGGCAGCGCGTCGAAGCTGATGGTCGTCTCGGAGCCCACTTTGAAGTAGGCGAGGTCTTGCTCGTACACGTTGAGCGAAGCCCGTAGCGAGTGCGGATCGGCGATCACGAACGCCGTTTCTTGGGGCTGGAGAAACTTGCCCAAGACGACTTCGCGACGCACGACCACTCCTTCGATGGGCGCGACGAGCGTGAGTGTTCCGGCGCCGGTGATGGTCCCGCTGCCCACGGGCTTGTTCACTCCGAGAGCTTGGAGCTTCGCCGTGGCGGCGGCGAGCTCGGCTTGGGACTTTATGGCTTCGCCACGCGCCACCTCGGCTTCGCGGGCCGTCGTGAGCTCGCGCTTGAGGAGGGCGTCCTCGCGGGCCGAATTTTCCTTTGCGATTCGAGCAATCGCCTCGGCCGAGACGAACTCCGCCTGCGCGGTTGCTATGGACGGAACCACCAACGTGGCCAACACCTGACCGCGTTTGACCGAGTCACCGACCTTCACCGACAGCGTCGACACGCGCCCATCGAGCAGCGACCCGACCTCTGCGTAGCGGTCGAGGTTGTACTCGAGCGAGCCTGCCACTTCGATGTCGTTCAAGGCCGTCTTGGCCCCGGCAACATCGACCTTCACGCCGAGGCGCTCGAGGGCCTTCGGATCGAACTTGACGGTCTTGGGACCCGAGGGCGCTTCCGGCTCGGCGCTTGGCGGCTTCTCTTTGCAGGCGACGTTCGAGCTTCCCAAAAACGCAAAAAGCACCAAAGCGCCGAGCCGCGAAGAGCAGGTTTTGGAGAAGGAACAGGGCATGGGGACGGGGCAGCCGCATGATTGCGGATCGCGAGAGGCGAGCAAGCCAACGTTGGCGCGCTCCCGCTCAGGCGGGCATATCTTACACGAAAGTAAGAATCTTACTAGCTCGTTTAACCCTAGTCTTTTCGGGAACTTGCACTAAGGCGCCCGGTCGAGACCGACGCGAGGCTGGTGCCCGATTCGCTCGCACCGGAAGCCTACTCCCGTAGTCTGAGGAGCGGAGCGACGAGGCCACCCGCCGCAGCGAGAGGATCGGCGGGAGATGGCACACCCATTTCGACCGGGCGCCTAAGGTCTGACTCGCCACCGATGCAGCCCGACGGCATCGTTGAAAGCTCTAGAAGTGCCGCGCAGCATGTCGGCGCATTTTCGCCTCGCCGCCGATTCGATCGACGGACTCTGCATCAGCCACTAAACGACCCGACCGCGCTCCAACCGAACGGTGGTCTCGGAAACATCGCTCGCGAAACGCTCGTCGTGCGAGACCACGATAATCGTCACTCCTCGCGCCGCCTCCTGGCGGACCACGGCGACGAGTCGCGCCACCGAAGCCGCATCGAGGCCAGTCGTTGGCTCGTCCAAGAGCAGCAACGTGGGGCGGTGCACGAGTGCCCGAGCCAAAGATATGCGCTGCCGCTGCCCGCGCGAGTACTCACGAAAAGGCCGATCCATGAAGCCACCAAGCTCGAATCGCTCTTTGGCCTCGAGCAGCGCTTCCTCTCGCGAAAATCCGTGGAGCTCCGCCGCGAGACGAAGGTTCTCGGCGCCCGTGAGGTCCGGGTAACAGAGGGACGCGTGCCCTACCCAACCGAGAATGCGACGCACTTCCGCCGCATTTTCGAGGCCACCATGCGCCACCACACCCGAAGTGGGTTTGGCGAGTGTCCCGACGATCGACAGCAACGTGCTCTTTCCGGAGCCATTCGTGCCAAGGACAGCGGTGACCTTCCCCGCCGCAAACGTCGCGTCGACCCCCACCAAGGCCCGCACGGGACCATAGGTCTTGGTTACACGCCGAAGACGAACGTCTGGAGACGCAATCACGCCGCCATCCTACTCCGCTCGTGCGGCGTTCGTCGGTCGAGAAGGTCCACTCCCCGCTCGACGCCGAAGCGATGCCCAAGCCAAGGGTCCATGGACGTACCAGGGCACGCGCGAGCAGCGGTCGCCGAAGCTTGAAGCGCCGCATCGGCAACCCGCAAACGAACGTGTCGCGGCACTAGTAGGAAGCGTTGGACATCATGCTAACCTGTCAGACATGACGGCCGCACAAGCCCTCTTGACCGAGGAGCTGCCAGCCATCCAGAAGCTCCGGCACGCCGTCGAGAATGCTCTCGAAGGAAAGCCGGACGTCGTGGAGCTCGCTCTCGTAGCGTTGCTCGCGCGTGGCCACTTGCTGATCGAAGACGTGCCGGGAGTGGGTAAAACCACCCTCGCCCGTGCGGTCGCGCAGGCCGTCGGCGGCGACCTCAAGCGCCTGCAGTTTACAAGCGATCTTCTCCCGAGCGACGTGGTCGGCATTTCGATTTGGGACCAGCGCCAGAGCGAGTTCGTGCTCCGCCAAGGCCC
Source organism: Myxococcales bacterium (assembly GCA_043764595.1). GTDB lineage: Bacteria > Myxococcota_A > Polyangia > Polyangiales > Polyangiaceae > JAAFHV01. The sequence goes on from JAYUKI010000980.1 coordinate 4,218, forward strand.
CGTCTTTGCGAACGTGCTTCTCGCGGACGAAATCAACCGAGCGAGCCCTCGCACCCAGTCGTCCCTGCTCGAGGCGATGAACGAGGCGCAGGTCTCCATCGACGGGCAAACCATCCCACTGCCCGATCCGTTCTTCGTCATTGCGACTCAGAACCCGCAAGACTTCGCAGGCACCTACCCACTGCCCGAGTCCCAGCTCGACCGCTTCCTTCTCCGCATTCGCATCGGCTATCCACCGCCGCAAGTCGAAATGCGGCTCCTCACGGAGGGCCACACCGACCGCGCCGCGGAGGTGAAGGCCGTTCTCGATCCAGGTCGCCTCGTGGAGCTTCAGCGCGCCGTTCAGCGGGTCGCTCTCGACGCCTCGTTGGCGAGCTACCTCCAAGCGTTGGTCCAGGCCACGCGTTCTTCGCCCGCGTTGTCGCTTGGTGCATCCACTCGCGGTGCAATCGCGCTCGCAAGTGCGGCCCGCGCCCGCGCTCTCATTCGCGGCCGCAGCTACTGCATCGCGGACGACATCCACGACTTGGCCGTGCCGGCGCTCGCCCATCGTGTGCGCCTCTCGTCCACGGCCGACGGGTTCATGCCCACTCGGGACGAAGCGGAGGCGGCCGTGCGCGAGCTCGTCGCGCGCGTGCCCGTTCCGCTTTGAGCAAAAGGCCTGTCGCCGCGGGGATGGCCCCTGCTGGGGCCGCGCGTGACGAAAAAGCCAAAGCCACACCGGGGGCCTCCTCGTTGAAATCGACTCGGGCTCTGGCGCGGCCCAACACCCGACGAACGGCTCTCGCTTCGTGGTTCAAGAAGCGTTTTTCCCCGAAGAAACCTCCGCGTCGACTCAAGTTCACGCGCGAAGGAAAGTTCTTCGTGGGCATTACCCTGGGTGTGGGTTTTGCGGCGATCAACACCGGAAACAATCTTCTCTATCTCTTGCTCGGCCTCTTGCTGGCTCTCATCGTCGTGAGTGGCCTCATGAGCGAGCTATCGCTCCGAGACTTGTCGGTCGTCCGGCGCCTGCCTCAACGGGCCCAAGTCGGAAGACCGCATTTGGTCGAGATTGAAGTGTTCAATCACAAGGGGCGAGTGCCGTCTTACGCCATCGAAGTGGAAGACCTGCGCTTTGGTCAACCCGCCGACAAGCGCTGCTTCTTTTTGAAGATCAGTCCGAAAAGCGCCCAGGTAGCGGCCTATCGACGAACTCCCCAAAAGCGCGGCCGCGATAGGCATGTCGGATTCCGGATTGCCACGCGATTTCCATTCGGCTTCTTCGAGAAGTCGCGCGAAGTCCCCGCCGAGGGCGACCTTATCATCTACCCGGCGGCAGACCCTATCCAGCTCGGCGCGTCGCCGCCCGGAATCGAGTCGGGCGGAGAGGCGACCTTCGGGCGTGGACATGGGGAAGACCACTTTGGCCTCAAGCAGCTTCGCGACGGTGAGGACGTTCGCGACGTACACTGGAAGAAGACGGCTTCGACCGGGCAGCTCCTCCGTCGTGAACGAGCTCGGGATGCACACCCGGAAACGACTCTGAGGCTGGACGTTCGCAAGCCTTTGGAAGCCGGGGACGACTTCTCGAGCGGATTCGAGAGACGCATTCGCGAAATGTCTTCCCGTGCCGTCGCCCATATCAAGCGAGGAGATCGCGTGACCTTGCGGGTTTCGTCGGGCGACGTGATCCGCGCGGACAAGAACACGGGCTCCGATACCATCCTTCGGTATCTCGCACTCGTGGACGCGGTCGAAGACACCAATGAAGAAGGCGCGCCAAAGGAAGCTGCGGAGTAGTCATGCGTTTCGGGCTCGTTCACCGCCTGATGACCAATGCGCTCGCGACGCTCGGGGTCCTTGCCGTCGTGAACACGGCCGGAATGCCACCTTGGACATCCGGGCTCGTTCTCCTTGGACTTGCCATTGCCGTTGCACTCCCCGAAAGCATTCAAGCGAAGCCGTGGATGCGTACGCTTGCGACCGTCGGGCCGCTTGCACTCTTCGTCATCGAAGTCGTGCGCGTGGTGCTCGGGGCGTCCGCGCTCGACACAGCCGTCGAGTTTGCCGGATTCTTGCAGGTCATTCGCGTGGCCACGCGACGAGGCGCAGCCCACGACCAGCAGATCATCATTTTGGCACTCCTCCACTTCGTGGCGGGAACGGTCCTTGGTGGGGGACTGAGCTACGGACTTTGTTTTGTCGGCTTTTTGATCGTCGCTCCGGGCGCGCTCGTGCTCTCCCACCTGCGTCGCGAGGTCGAAGGCAACTACCGCCAGGGTGCACGAGACCGTACGGGATTGCCGGTGGACGTTCCACGCATCCTGCGGAGTCGTCGCGTAGTGGGACGCGGCTTCTTGCTTACGACGTGCCTTTTGGCACTGCCCATCTTCGTTTTTACCGGCGCTCTTTTCATCCTGTTTCCGAGGGTCGGCCTCTCCCTACTGCTGGTGAACCACCAACGCTCTGGACGAATGGTGGGATTCTCCGACCACGTCGACTTGGGCGATGTGGGAACGCTGCGGTCGGACCCGACCGTGGCCCTCCGATTCACGCTTCCGGAGACGGCCGAGCCCCCGCCGCGAATGACCATTCGGCTCCGAGGAACCGCCTTCGACTCGTACGACGGTCGGGCGTGGTCCCGATCTTCGAGCGAGCGAAGGCCCGTGGACCTTCTCTATCCGAACGTCCTCCCGATCGCGCGAATCCCTCGTTCGAAGGAAGATCGACGCATTTCCTTCGATCTCGAGCCCATCGATCCGCCGGTTCTCTTCCTTCCGCCTCGCACGGTGGGCGTCGAAATGAAAATGCCCCAGACGGCGGTGCCCCAGGACGGTGTCATCGTCTCGAAGGGGCCCGAGGGCGAATACCGGTATTCGAGCCCGAGCACCCACGGGGTTCGCTACGACGTATTCCTCGCAGCGGACAACGAGCCGATTCCGCAGGCCATCGGAACCCAAGACCGAGCACGCTACCTCACGCTGCCACCTTTGCCCGCGCGCATTGCCGACCTCGCCCGCACCTGGACCGAGGGTCTTACGACTCCGATGACGAGGGCAAAGGCCATCGAGGAGCACCTTCGCAACGATTACCGATACGACGTGACCTCGCCCTCGGGCGGAAAACCACAGCCACTCGATCACTTCCTGTTCGAGACCAAGCGTGGCCACTGCGAGTTCTTTTCGACGGCCATGGTCATGATGCTTCGCGAAGTAGGCATTCCTTCTCGCAACGTGACGGGTTTCGTTGGCGGCACGTACAACCGATTCGGCAAGTACTACGCCGTGCGCGAAGGCGATGCGCACTCGTGGGTTGAAGCCTATCTCGACGATCCGCAGCTCGGTTGGGTCACCTTCGATCCGACACCCACGTCCGCGGCGCGGCCGCTCCAGGATACGGCGGGCGCCTTCGTGTACATGCGCGACTTCGTCGAAGCCCTGTCGCAGCGTTGGAACCGCTACGTCATCGGGTACGACCTCGGCACACAAGTTCGACTTTTCGAAGAGGCCAGTCGGAAGTACGACGGGATGCGAACCCGGGCCGGCCTCAAGAATGGAGTGGCTGGGCGTCTCACCCGGGCTCCCGTCGTAGCCGGTTTCGTCGTGGTCGTGGGAATCGCCGCGTACGTCGTCTGGCGACGCCAAAAGCCGAAACGAGTCCCGGGCGAGAAGAAGGGCGAACAAAAGAAGAGTCGAGCCGCCTCATTGGTCACCGAGCTCTATCAATCGCTCGACGCAGCCCTCGCGATGCAAGGGCTGACCCGCCCAATGGCTACGCCGCCGCTTCGTTATGCCGAAGACTTGGTGCGAAAGAAGCATCCGCTCGCCGCCGAGGTTCACGCCATGACACTCGTCTACTTGGAAGTTCGTTTCGGCGGAGCCGAGCTCGACGACGTAAAACGAAAAGGCTTCGAGCGCACGGTGAAGAGCGTACGAGGATACAAGGACCCCGCGTTGGCTCGCCAAGCGTAGGCGCGGGACGAGGGTAGGGGTTCCACCGGCGGCAGAACGCAATTGCCTCGCTGAAGCCGTGGCCCCAACGCGACTCGATGGAAAGCAAAGCGCCCCGACTCGAGATAGCCGGGGCGCATTGCAATCCCTACGTTTGCGTTCGCGTCGTCAGTTCGCGACGACGTCGCGGAAGACCAGTCCGTCACCACTGCGCTCGACGTGGACGACCGTGCCAGGAGCGTACTGGCCACGAAGAACGTGCTTGGCGAGCTCGTCCTCGAGGTGCTTGCGCACGGCGCGCTTCAAGGGACGAGCGCCGTACTTCGGGTCCCAGCCCACCTCGGCCAGGTAGGCTTTGGCTTCTTCCGAGAGGTCGATTCCGAGGGCCCGATGCGACAGGCGCTCCGCGAACCGGTCGAGCTGAAGGTCGACGATGCGCCGAACCTCCGCCTTCTCGAGTCGCTGGAACACGACGATTTCGTCGAGGCGATTGAGGAACTCCGGTCGGAACGCTTTGCGTACGTCGTCCATGACGGCTTCCTCGAACAGTCGTCGCTCGGTGGCTTCGTCGAGACCTTGGTCGGCCAGGGCCTCGGCGTGGTGGGATCCGACGTTGCTCGTGAGGATGATGACGGTGTTCTTGAAGTCCACCGTTCGCCCTTGTCCGTCGGTGAGGCGCCCGTCGTCCAAGACTTGGAGAAGGGTATTCCAGACGTCCGGATGGGCCTTCTCGACCTCGTCGAACAAGATGACCGAATACGGTCTACGCCGCACGGGCTCGGTCAACTGTCCGCCTTCTTCGAATCCCACGTAGCCCGGAGGAGCACCAATCAAGCGGCTCACCGTGTGTTTGTCGTGGTACTCGCTCATGTCGATTCGCAAGAGCGCGCGTTCGTCGTCGAAGAGAAACTCCGCCAAAGCGCGCGCGAGCTCGGTCTTGCCGACTCCAGTCGTGCCGAGGAAGAGGAAGCTTCCGATGGGGCGCTTGTCGTCGCCGAGACCCGCCCGTGCGCGGCGCACCGCATTCGACACCGCCTCGATGGCCGCGCGCTGTCCGACCACGCGAGAACCGAGCGCCTCCTCCATTCGGAGAAGCTTCGCCATGTCGCCCTCGAGCATCTTCGCGACCGGAATGCCGGTCCACTTCGCGACGATTTGTGCGATGTCTTGGTCGGTGACCTCTTCGGTGAGGTACGCGTGTTTTTCCTGAACTTTCGCGAGCTTGGCACGGAGCGCCTCGATCTCGCGTTCGGTCTCGGGGAGCTTGCCGTAGCGAATCTCGGCCGCCTTGCCGAGGTCCCCTTTGCGCTGCGCGGAGTCGGCTTCGGCGCGGAGGGACTCGAGCGTGGGCTTGGCCTTCCGAATGGCGTCGATGACTTCCTTTTCGCGCATCCACTGGGCCTTCATTCCGGAGGCCTGCTCTTCGAGGTCGGCCAGCTCGCCGCCGAGCGTACCAAGACGAGCCTTGGACGCTTGGTCGTGCTCTTTCTTGAGAGCCTCTTGTTCGATGCGAAGTTGGGTGATCTTCCGCTCCACGCGGTCGATGTCGGCCGGCATGCTGTCGACCTCCATCTTGGTCTTGGCGGCCGCTTCGTCGATGAGGTCAATGGCCTTGTCGGGCAAGAAGCGCTCGGTCACGTAGCGGTCCGAGAGAGTGGCTGCCGCCACGATCGCGGAGTCCTGAATGCGGATTCCGTGGTGGACCTCGTAGCGCTCTTTCAGGCCGCGAAGGATGGCAATGGTGTCCTCGACCGAGGGCTGGGCCACCACGACGGGCTGGAAGCGACGCTCGAGGGCTGCGTCCTTCTCGATGCGCTTTCGGTATTCGTCGAGGGTCGTCGCGCCGATGCAGCGGAGCTCTCCCCGTGCGAGCGCGGGCTTCAAGAG
>JAYUKI010000981.1:0-10033 GCA_043764595.1 Myxococcales bacterium
TCAGGTTGCCACCCACGCCGCCTCGCTTCGTATTACGGTGGAGGAAGCGCCTTCGGGAAACCGCGAGCCCGATCGATCCCAATGCCACCGCTTCTCCCCTCGTCTTTTGGTCCTGGCGCGATCGTCGGACCCTACCGCCTGACCCGCAAGCTCGGGAGCGGTGGAATGGGGGAAGTGTACGAAGCCATCGGACGTCGCGGGCCGGTCGCCTTGAAGCTCATGACGTCGTACGAGGCGGACGCCGAAGTACGGCGGGAGCGCTTCTTGCGCGAGGCGGAATCCCTCCGTGTGCTCACGCACCCCGCCATCGTGCCTGTGGTCGACTTTGGGGTCGATCCGACCACCGGAGCTCCGTACCTCGTCATGGACGTGCTCGACGGCGAGGACCTCGGAGCACGAATCGAACGCGGCGGTGCCCTCCCCGAAGACCTCGTGGTCGCGTTCGGGCTCGATCTCGCGGCGGGGCTCGCCCATGCCCACGAGCTTCGCATCGTGCATCGCGACATCAAACCGGCCAACGTGCTCTTGCCCCGCCAAGCGCGCGCTCGTGGCCGCGCTGTGCTGTGCGATTTCGGATTGTCCAAGCGTGTCGACGAGCTCACGTCGCTCACCACGACGGGCGCGCTCGTGGGTACACCGCACTACATGTCGCCAGAGCAGTTCCTCGACGCGAAACGAGTCGATGAGCGGTCGGACGTGTTCAGCCTGGCCATGACCCTGCTGCACGCCGTTACGGGCCGAAATCCACTCGCCGAGTGCAAGACGACGACGTCGCTCATGATGGCGCTGTGCACGCGACCTATCCCTCGCGCGGAAGATCTCTTGCCAGCCAACGCGGCCGCCATTTCTCCGACGCTGTCGGAGGCCCTCCGCCGGGCGCTCGCCACCGATCCCCTCGAGCGCGCGTCCCTCGCCGAGCTTCGGCGGGACCTCGCCGCGTGCGAGGCGTCTGCCCTCTCGCTCCCCGCGCCGCGCACGCGACCGGCCGGATCCTTTGGCAACGAGAATCCTCGCCCGCCGGGGCGCCGGCCGCCTTCGACGGCGCCCCGTTCTCGTCGCTCCGTCGCCCCACGCGCTTTGGCCGCGCCCGCCGTACCCGCCCCGTCGCGAGACTCTGCATCCACCTTGCGCCTGACTCTTGGCGCGTACCGCGTGACGGGCCCGCTTGGGGCCGAGGTTTTCTCCGGCACCGACGAAGACGGGCGTGTCGTGCGCCTCGAGAGGCTCCCCGGCGTTTGGTCGTCCGAGGAGGGAGAGCGTGCGCTTCGAGGCGAGCTGTCGGCGCTCGGAAGCGTCCTTACCGAGAGCGTAGTGGCTCTCCTCGATCACGGACGGGCGGGGGACGATGCCTGGCTCGTCACGGAGCCGCTGGCGGGGCCAACGCTCGGCGACCACGTAAGGCAGTCCGGCCCGCTTCCTTACGTGCGTGCCGTGAACGCCTTCGAGACCCTCGCTCGAGGGCTCGGTTCGCTCCACGACGCGGGCCTCGTGCACGGGCACCTCGTCCCCGACAGCTTCCACTTCCGTTCGTCCGGGAAAAAGCGCCTCCTCGTGCTCCACGATCTCGGAATCGTGAAGCGGATCGAGGCCGCGTTGCGGACCGTCTCCAAGCGGGCCGGCGCAAAAAAGGACCTCCGGGCGGACATCGTCCAGGTGGTGTCGGCTCTCTACTTCGCGGCGCTCGGCAAAGTGCCGTTCGGGGCGCGCGTCGCGAAGGCAGCCGAGCCCAGAGACCCCGCACACACCACGTTCGCGGCGCCCGATCCCGTCGGTCGGACGGCGCTCGACGACCTCGTGCGGCGTACCCTCGAAGGTCGGATCGCGACCCTTTTCGAGCTCGCAGGCGAGCTCGCGACGCTCGCCGAGCGCACGTCGGACCTCTGAGCGGCCGCACGACCTCTCGCTCCGGGCTCCAATCGCGCTCCGAGCCAGGTGGTGCGCTTGCAGGCCTTGAGGGAATCGGCGAGGCTCCGCCCGTGCACGAACGCTACGAGGCCTCGATGAAGGCGCGCCCCGTCCTGATCTCGCTCGGAGGGGCCATTTTTGCGACGTTTTCCTTGGTTCTCGTCGGGAGCGGCTGCGACGGGTGTCGAAACGACCACCCCTACGTGCCGTACGCGATCGGCGACGGAAGCGCGGCACCGACGGCGTCCGGAGCGCCGAGCCTAGTCCCGTCGACGCGTCCCGTGGACACAGCCTCGGGTGAAGCGGCTCCTCCCTCCACGACCACCTGGGAGCACTCGGGCCTCACGCTGCGCGCCCCACAGGGTCAGCACTTCGAGCACGGTCTTTTCGCCGATTTCGACGGGGATCAGAAGACCGACGCGGTCGTCGTCGTCCGCAGCTTCGAGACGCCGTCGCGGTTTGCGGCCTACTTCTATGGGTCGGCCCGAACGACCGACACCGCCGTCGAAGCTCCCGTGCTGCTCACGACGGCCACCCTCGCGTCGAGCCCCCGGGCAGAGGGGCGTCACTCGATCGCGCGGGTAAGCTCCATGTCGACGGCGCTCGGACTGCGTGCGTCGGTCTTCGTCACGCTCGGGGCGGCTGCCGCCGACGAAACCTCCGGTGCGCGCCGTATCGCGTTCGTCGACCTCACGTTCGAGAAGGGAAAGCCCGCAGCCGTGCGTCCGCGCATCGAGCTCACGGCGCTCGATCCGAAGGACGCTCCGACGCTGGACGTGAGCGCAGACGGCTCGGACCTCGACGGAGACGGAACGCATGATCTCGCGCTCGTGTTCACGCTGCGGGACACAACGGCGCCCCCGGCAACGGCGAAGCTCGTCTTTTTCGATCGTCCGGCCGGTTTTGCCCGCAACCCGGACGAGCCCCGAGCGAGTCTTGCGGCCTTGGCCCAAGAGGCCCGCGCACTCGCAAAAAAGCCAAAAGAGGCCACACGCGCCCTCGCTCTCGTGGGAAGCACCGTGGCTCTCGCGCGGGCCGTCTGTCCCGAGCTTCCCGGCGCACGGACCTCCGAGTGGGCCTACGTTGCAGACTCGAGCTGCCGTGCGGGCGAGGCACTCGGCGACCTCGCACTCGCGGAGGTCGTTGGGCTCGCCAACGCGCAGCGACCGTTCTCGGCAGCCGCAGCGCTCGAGCGGTGGCGGGGGCCATTTGCCTCCCGTCCGAAAGACAAAGAGCGCGAAGCCGAGAGCGCGCTCGACACCGCGTTTCGCACGGTGACTCCGCGCGAAGTGAAGACCGTGCGGGCCATCCCTGTCTTGGGAAAGCGCCATGTCCCCGCGTGGGGACCGCTGTCCTTCGTGAGCCCGACCCAGCTCGATGTTCTCACTGCAGACGGCGTAGCTCGAGTCGATCTGACGACGTTCGAGGAGCGCAAGAGCGACACTCCCGCGTGGACACGTGGGCTCGTCGCCAAAAGTGGCGCGCGTCTCGTCGAAGTCTACGACGGCTGCAGAGGCGGACGCCTTCGCGCGACCTTTGCCCCCTCCGAAAAAACGCCGGACGCCGATCCCCATGACGTCCCCTTGCCGGTAGAAACTCCCCTCGTCCCTCCCTGCACGACGTCCCGCGGAGAGCCCGCCGAGGTTTCGCCCGTCGCATGGGGAGCCTCCGGTCTCGAGCTTTTTGTCGCCGGCGAGCCCGTCCTCGTCGCTCCTCAGCTCACCTCGGCGAGCGCGCTCGTCAAGCTCACGGGACAAACCGGATCTCCGGGAGGAGCGGCCTCACCCAATGGCTCCGCGGTGGCGCTGGCCACCAGCCTCGGTGTGCTCGTGAAGACCCCAAACGCCGCACTTCGTGTGAAGGGGGGCGGTTTGGGAGCCCGCCTCACGGGGTGCACCGTCGCCGACGACGCCAGCAGAATCGCCTGCGTGGACGGCACCAAGGCCATCGTCGCGATCTTGCCCTAAGGGCGCACGGGCGCTCTCCAGTGAGCCGCTCAGCCGCCGACGACCACCTCGGTCGTCGGCTCCGCCAAGACCGTGCGGCAACCTCCCTTGTCCGAACAAACGACCGCACGAACCCTGAGCGCTAGCTCGCCTCTCCCGGTCGCGCGGGCCACAAGGGCGAGAGCGAAGCGGTACCCGGCTGGGTCCTTGGCCGTCGCTTCGAGCGGGCCCACACGTCCGCGCAGCGGGGCGGTGAAGGAAGGAACCTTGACCACCACGACGTCCGCCCACACGAGTCTTTCGCCGGAAGGCGGCTTGAGCTCGATCCCGCACCGCACTCGGCCAGGCTCGCTCGCGTGGTCGCACTGAGCCACCACCACGACGGCCGGGGACGCTTCGGCCCGTGCTGCCGGTTCGACCGCGCCCTGCGAAAGGATCGTACAAAGGGCGAAAGGGGCCGCCAGGCGCAAAAAACCCATGGTTTTGCCCCATCTCGGCCTCTTTGCGCCCCCCGGACGACCGAGGCTTTGTGCTAAGCGAAGCACCATGGCTCGGATACTAGGCTGCGTCGCCCTCACAGTCCTCTTGCTCGCTTGCGACGACCCCAAAAAGGTCCCTCCACCGTCGCCCAGCGCTGCTCCCACGGGTGTGACGGCAAGCCCGGCGACCGCCAGTGCGCTCCAAGCTCCCGACGCCTCGGCCCCCAAGGCCGCGGCCTCCATCCCCATGCCGGAGCGTCCCGTTCCGCGAACGAGCCCCACGGTTGGTTCGGGCATGCCTCAGGAAGTCCAGATGAAAGCCATCGCGTACATGTCCGCGATGCGCGCCCCGCACCCGGACGACGCCCCAATCGACGAACTTTTCGTCAAGGACCTGCAAAAACGCCTCGGTCCCATCGTTTTGTCGATGGACTCGGGTCCCGAAAAAGCCAAGCTGAATCGGGTCGAGCTCGTCGGCACCGGCCGTCAGATCGACCTCTTGATGTCGTCGGGTTGCTCTTCCGAAACTCCGACCCGCGCCGTCGTCCAGCGCGCGGGCGCCTCCCACGCCGCCCTCCTCTCGCATGGCGTCCTCGTGATTCGCTGCAACGACAGCCACGCGCAGTGCCTGCAGAGTACACGCGACCCCAGCGACATCCTCTGCACGACCGCGCCCCGCCACAAATAACGCATGCCCAGTTTTCTCGAGACCGTTCGCAAGGCCTGCCTCTCCGGTCCTTGGTCCCAAGGTGTGAAGCTCGCGCGGGCCTCCGCGGTCAGCACGGAAGCGTCGAGCCCAAAGGAGGCCACGTTCCGCGTACGAACGCCGGACTCCCCCGTGGCACCGACGGTCACGCTCTTCGTGGAGGACCTCGAGTGGTCCTGCGATTGTGGGAGCAAGGTCGACCCCTGCGCCCACGTCGCCGCCGCGGCCATCGCGCTCGATCAGGGGCTCGCAAAACCGCCGTCCACAGACGAGGCTCCGACCGCGTCGTCTGCGTCGTCCACGTCGTCCGCCGCGGAGCCCGCGTCCCGCCCGGCAGGTCATGTGGCCTACCAGTTCGGTCGTCGAGGCGGAACGCTGCTTTTCGAACGCGTCCTCGTGCTCGCGGGCGGTGAAGAACGCGAGCTCGAAGGGTCGCTGGCAAGCCACGTGGCACGTCGCGCCGACGTGCTCGCCACCCACGACGACATGACCGTCGACCGCATGGTGCAGGGGTTTTCGCGTGGGATCGTGCCCATCGCGCGCATCGCACAGCTCCTCGAGCTGCTCGAGTCCGCCAAGGATGTCCGGCTCGATGGCCACCCCGTGAAGGCCAGCCGTGCTCCCGTCCTGCCGACCGTCAAGCTCCTCGACGCCAAGTCGGGCGGCGTCACCGTCCGCATCGAAGCCGCGCGTGGCATCTCGGAAATCGTGGCCCACGGCATCGTCCGTGTCGGTGGCACGCTCCGTCCGCTGCGCGAGACCGATCTCACCGGCGAGCGCCTCGAAAAGCTCCCCGCCGAGCGCCACTTCCCCGAGGGCGAGCTGGCCACGCTGGCCGGCGAGGTCTTGCCCGCGCTCGAGGGGCGGCTCGAGGTTCGTGTGCGCACGTCGCGCATTCCCGGGCGAAGCGCGTCCCGTGTGCGCCCGCGGATCCTGTTCGAGCTGTCTCAAGGGTTTCACGCGCTCTCCGTGCTCCCGCTGGTCGTCTACGGCGATCCTCCGGCCGCTCGTGTCGACGGCGACAAGCTCGTCCACCTCGGAGGCGAGGTCCCCGTCCGCGACATCGCGCGCGAAAAAACGCTCGTGGCGGATCTGCGCGACAAGCTCTCGCTCACGGTCGGCCGTCGCGTCGATTTCGAGGGAAAAGAAGCCATTCGCTTCGCCGAGCGCCTCCGCGCGTTCGGCGACAGGGTCGACGATCCCGAGGCCCTCTTCGGCCACGCGGCCCTCGTCGCCAACATCGTCGTCGCAGGAGACGATCTCGACGTCCGCTTCGAGACCGAGTCCGAAGGCGACGCAGCCAGTGTGCGTCGCGCGAGCGCGACCGCCGTCCTCCGCGCATGGGAAGACGGCTTCGACGTCGTTCCGCTCGAGGGCGGAGGTTTCGCTCCACTGCCTGCGGGATGGCTCGCCAAACACGGCACGTTGCTCGCCGAGCTCATGGAAGCGCGACGCGACGACGGCACGCTCTCCAAGGTCGCGATGCCCGCCCTCGCGCGGTTCTGCGAGAGCCTCGACTACCCGACGCCCCCAGGATTCGCGGCCCTACGGCCGCTCGTGGAAGGCTTCTCTTCGCTTCCGCAAGCCGTGCTCCCGGCCGACCTCACCGCCACGCTTCGCCCGTACCAGCTCGAAGGCGTGGCATGGCTCGCGTTCCTCCAAAAGGCCGAGCTCGGCGGCATCCTCGCCGACGACATGGGCCTCGGAAAAACCCTGCAAACGCTCGCCGGCGTGCACGGAAAGATATTGGTCGTCTGTCCGACCAGCGTCCTCTTCAACTGGGCCGCCGAAATTGCCCGGTTTCGCCCTGCGCTTCGCGTCGGGCGGTACCACGGTCCTCGCCGCGTGCTCGATCCCGCCGCCGACATCACCCTCACCACGTACGGCACGGTGCGCACCGACCAGGTCGCCCTTTCGGCCGCGCCTTGGGACGCCCTCGTGCTCGACGAAGCCCAGGCCATCAAGAACCCGGACAGTCAAACGGCCCGCGCCGTCTACACGATTCCGGCGCGCTTCCGCTTGGCGCTCTCGGGTACTCCGGTCGAAAATCGCCTCGAGGAGCTCTACAGCCTCTCGCACTTCGCAAACCCTGGGCTCCTCGGCGGCCTCTCGGACTTTCGCGCCCGCTATGCCCAGCGCATCAACGAGGGCGATCGGGTCGCCACGGACAAGCTCCGACAGAAAATTCGTCCGTTCTTGCTTCGCAGGAAAAAATCCGAGGTCGCGCGCGATCTGCCGCCCCGCACCGACGACCTCCTCTACGTCGAGCTCGACGAACGCGAGCGCGCCGCCTACGACGCCGTCCGGGCCGCCACCAAGCGCGACATCGTGGCGCGCCTCGGCGAAGGTCTCTCGGTCATGGAGGCCCTCGAAGCCTTGCTAAGGCTCCGCCAGGCGTCGTGCCACGCGGGGCTCTTGCCCGGTCAGCGCGCGGACACCTCCTCCAAGGTGGAGCGCCTCGTCGCCGAGCTCTCCACGCTCGCTTCGGAGGGCAACCGTGCGCTGGTCTTCTCGCAGTGGACGAGCTTCCTCGACCTCGTCGAGCCCGTGCTGGCGCGCGAGGGCTTGAGCTTCCTCCGCCTCGACGGCTCCACACGGGACCGCGAGGGCGTGGTTCGCGGCTTTCAGGACGAATCCGGACCTCCCGTGCTTCTTTTGTCGCTCAAAGCGGGAGGAACCGGCCTCAACCTCACCGCCGCCGACCACGTCTTCCTGCTCGATCCTTGGTGGAATCCCGCCGTCGAGGATCAGGCCGCCGACCGCGCGCACCGCATCGGCCAGGACAAGCCCGTGTTCGTCCACAGACTCGTGGCCAAAGACACGGTCGAAGAACGCATTCTCGTCCTCCAAGAGCGAAAACGCGCCCTCGCCGAGGCCGCCATCGGCGACGGTGGAGCAGGAGCCAGCCTCACGCGCGACGATCTCCTCGCCCTCCTCGACTGAGCCCCGGCCTTTGCTCGGCTTCGTCGGTCCGATGGAGATCGAGCTCCAGGGCTCCGCGGCAACTACGGCCCGCTCAAGCCACGAGCGTCTGGTAGGCGTCCGTGATGGCCGAGAGCCTTCGTCCAAGCTCGCGTCGCTCGTCCGACGTGGCGCGTGGATGCAGGTCCGGGTGGGTTCGTCGCACGAGGTCACGGTAGGCTCGCCTGAGGTCCTCGGTGGTCGCGTACGGAGGCACGCCCAACACGCGGCGGGCATCGCGTCGCGACGCGCTCTCCGCCGGGACCACGGGCCGCGCACTCGGCGTGCGGTCCATCTCGTCGCGCTTGCGCTTTCGGCCATGCAAGAAGGCTTCGGGGCCGAGGGGAGGGGACACGGCTTCACGAGGCATCCGGACGGCCACCCGAAAACGAAGGTCCGAGTCCTCGAGCCGTTCCAGCGCGGAGAGCCGCAGCGCGATTTGCGTTCGCACGGCCCTCCCCACGAGCTCGGGCGAGAGGTGAAACTCACGGACCAGCACCTCGCCGTGGAGCCTTCGCTGAGCGATGGCCCGCAAGAGCGATCTCCTGTGGGTGTCTTCATCGAGCGAGCTCTCGCGCCGAAGCACGTCGCCTAGGGTCGGTGACGCGCGATCGAGCTCCACGGCTGTGACGAGCCCGCCTTCGAGGAACACGCGATGAACGCGACCCGTGCGCTCCAGGATCTCGAGCGCACCTTTGGCCTTCTCACGAAAGATCGCGCCGAGGAGATCCCCCAGCGTGGTCGACGAGAGCCGTCCAGGTAGCTGCATGCCCCTTGGATACCCGGCACGCTCCGCCGTGGCCAAGTTCCGAGAGGCCCTGACCAGAAGCTAGCCTAGTGAAGAATCTCGAGTGATCTCAAGTAGATCCGGCCTTCTGCGGAGAAGCGAGAATCCGGGAACCGACGCAGCATGGTGCGCCAAGTGTTCTTCGCGTCGTTCCAGGCTTCGATGTCGGTCTGGGACATGGCGAGGTAGTAGAGCGCGTCGTCGCAGACCTCGCGGTCGACCGTGTTGTCCGAGAGCACCGTGAGGAGGGGGATGGCGTCCTTGTGGCGCCCGAGCCCTCGGTAGGCCTGGGCCAAACCAAGACGGACGGACGGAGCGATCGACGAGTCTTCTTTCAAGCGAAGGGACTCCTCGAAGAGGCCCGCGGCCTCCTGCCAGCGCTTCCCTTTGAGCTTCTCGAGCCCCTGGCCGTACACCTGGGCGGAGAGCTCGTTTTTCGCGCGCCCTTCGGCGTCGGCAAAAATGGCCTGCTCGGCGCGGCTCAGGGGCTCTTTTTTGATCGACTCGTAGGCCTCGAGCAGCTCCTGCCGCTTGTTCTGCTTTACGAGGTCGTAATATTGGGCAGCCTTCGCCTCGGCCCGCAGCCGGTCTTCTTCGCGCTTTTGGGCTTCGCGCACTTCCTTGCGCAGGCGCTCGTTCTCTTGCTGGCGGGTGTCGGTCTCCGCGCGGATCTGGTCGACGCGGGCGTCCCACGCGAGCTTCAACGCGGCGAACACCACGAAAACGAAGACGATGTAGGCCGTGGCGCTGTTCCACGAGAGCTTCCGCTCGTAGCTCTGTTGCCGTTTGGCGATCGACTTGATGTCCGCCGAAAGCGCGTTCGTCAGGTTGTTCGTCTTGATGACGAGCCCGCGGGACTCGATGATCTCGCGCTTGATCTCGCGCAGCTCCTCGTCGGTCTCGTGCAACATGGCGGGGAAAGCCACTTAGCACAGGCCGAGCCGACAATTCGCCCCGTGGCGCTCGAACTGCGGTGGGAGAGCAGGAGCCGAAGGCGACGAGCCGGCATGAACCTCTTCTTTCGCCTTTGCGACCACCCGAAGCGCGTGCTACGTCCCGCCTCGCATGGCGACCACCACCGACATCCGCAAGGGCCTCAAAATTCAGATCGACGGCATCCCGTTCCACGTCGTGGAGCACCAGTTCGTGAAGCCGGGCAAGGGCCAGTCGTTCACGCGGTGCCGCGTCCGTAACCTCGTCAACGGCAACGTCGTCGAGCGCACGTGGAAAAGCGGCGAGTCGGTGGAGC
>JAYUKI010000982.1:0-10018 GCA_043764595.1 Myxococcales bacterium
AACGTCAAGGCCAACAGCTTGAACAGGAGGTTCTCCGTGAAGGTCGACAGCGCGGAGGACCCATCGAATGACGTTGACGCAGTGGGCATCGAAACGGCGGCTGCAGCGCCTGCGCCGAGGGCGCGGAGTGTCGTTTCGACGGGGGCGTCGTCGCTTGAAACACAGAGGATGATGTGAACCTTTGTGGATGCCGTCCGAGCTTGCTCGACGGCGTCGATTCCGTCGTTCGCGCTATCGAACTGAATGACGATGACGTCGGGAGTAAGCACTGCAATCGCCTGCACGGCAATGAGCGTGGAGGGGACGGTTGCCACCACGTCGAGATCCGCGGATGACGCGATGGCGTCTCGCAACAGGCGCCGTGAAAGTACGGAGTCGGATGCGATGAGCACGCGCCCGCGCCTCACGGTCCGCGCCCTCCGCCCCTCGTGTGAGGGAGCGACCGTGGCCGAGAGCAGACGGCACACATGCTGGGTACAGTCATCAAGAGAAGAACGGCACGAGCGCGTCGATCTTGAGGTCTAGGGAGGGCGTCGGCCGCCCTGGACTTGGAGCAAAGAGGCTTGGTTCGGGGTGGAGAGAGAACTTTCCGCAGAAAAGGCCAGTGCCGACCGGCCTTGGGGGCAGTTTTCTGGGCCAAGAGGCGGTCCCGACCGGCCTCGGCGCGAAAAATCTGCGCTAGTGCCCGGTCGCGACCGGCCAGGTGACGAAAAATCTGCGCACGGAGCCGGTCGGGACCGCCTTGGAGGGCAGATTTTTGGCCCACGAGGCGGTCGGCACCGGGATGGACCTCCACGACGCCGTCCTTCACGCACATCGATGGCGCTCCCAGCGGACTCATGTGCGTCCCACTCGCCGTGTCGTCCCGGTTATGGGGCCTGCGCATTTTCGCCGTCGAAGAAGCACACTCGGTGACCTCCGCCCATGCGCCATCCAACGAGCCCAGGTAACCTCGGGACATGGCTCCCAAGACCCCGAGCAAGACCACGCCGGCAAAGAAGCCCGCCAAAGCCAAGAACGCATCGAACGCGCTCATCTTCGCGGACGCTGGCTTTCACATCGCCGTTCTCAACGCCCTTCGGGAGGCGGATCTCGTCTCGGAGAGCGCCGTGGAGAAGCACCTCAAGGGCATCGGCAAGGCCCTCGTGGACCTCGACGAGGACGCCATGGAGGAGCGGCTCCAGGTGGTCCTCGAGCGGCTCCACGCGCTTGCGCTCGATCCTGCCAAGGTCGCCAAGATCAAGGCCCTCGACTTCGACGGTGGCAACGAGATTTACATGTCGCTCGAGGAGGCGGCGGAGACCTGCTCGGGCGGCGAGACGAGTGTCTATTCGGTACGCTCGTTCGAAGGCCTTTCCGCGCTCTCGGCGCTCGAGCGGCTCGACATCGATTCGCACGGCTGCCCCGAAGAAGGCGAGTTGGCCGACCTTGCCCCGCTCGCCAACCATCCTGCCCTCGAGGACCTCACCCTCTTCTGCGATGCCAGCAATGCCGACGCGCTGTTGTCGCTGCCCAAGCTTACGCGCGTTCGGGTCTTCTCCACGAACCGCGTCGAGCCCTTGGGAGTGCTGGAGACGCTCGTGAAACGTGGTGTCACGGTGGAGGGCCGCTGAGCGACGACGAGCCACTTCGCAGTAGGCCTTTGGCGAGCACCACAGGCGCCCAGAGCCGCGCGTGACCCGCAGGCGACGCATTCTTCGACTCGGGGTTCCTCCGGATACCCGCCAATGGCCAGCGGCCGTGCCCCGGCTACTTCTTTGCCGCGGCGGCCTCTTTGGCGGCTTTCATGCGTGACCGGAGCTTGCCCGCATAGCCTTCTTTGTTCTCCTGCTTGAGACGCGCAATGGCCAGGGCGTCCGGCGGGACCGACTTCGTCACCGTGGTTCCCGTGGCCACGTAGGCGCCTTCGCCCACCGTGACCGGGGCCACGAGCTGGGAGTCGCTGCCGATGAACGCTCCCGCGCCAATCGTCGTGGTGTGCTTTTGGAAGCCGTCGTAGTTGCAGAAGATGGTTCCGGCTCCGATGTTGGCTCCCGCGCCAATCACGCCGTCTCCCAAATAGGCGAGGTGGTTGGCTTTGGCGCCCTTGTCCATCGTGGTCTTTTTCGTTTCCACGAAATTGCCAACATGGGCTTCTTCGCCAATCTTGCTTTCGGGACGAAGGTGCGAAAAAGGTCCGATTTGCGCCTTCTTGCCAATCGAGGATTGGGAAGCCACGGTGTACGGCTTGAGGTGGGCGCCCTCTTCGACGACCACGTCGGTGAGCACGCAGCCCACGTCCACCACGGCTCCGGCGCCAATCTTCGTTTCGCCACGCAAGACGGCATAGGCCTCCACGACGGCGTCTTTTCCGAGGGTGACACTCGAGTCGATGCGCGCTCCTTCGCGAACCGTGACCCCCTCGAGCCTGTGGCGACGGACGATGCGGGCCTGCATCTGCTCCTCGAGGGAAGAGAGCTGCGCGCGATCGTTGGCGCCCTCCATCACGTCGGCGCGGGCCGGGACGGCGGCGACGCGCTTTCCCGAGCTTGCCGCGAACGCGACGATGTCGGTGAGGTAGTATTCCTTTTGCGCGTTGTTCGGTCGGAGGCTCTCGAGGGCGTCCTTCAAGAACGAGAGGCTGGCCGCGTAGATGCCCGGGTTGATTTCACGAACGGCGCGCTCTTCGTCGGTCTTCAGATCTTTCTGCTCTCGAATCTCCACGATCTGACCGGTCGCATCGCGCATCACGCGGCCGTAGCCCTGAGGCGTGTCGATCGAGCACGTGGCCAGGGCGAGGCCGGCGAGCGGATCGTCATCGAGCTTCTCGGCGACGGCGCGCACGTCCGGTCCGCTGAGGAGAGGGACGTCGCCGTAGAACACGAGCACGCGCTCGGTGTCCGCCGGGATGGCCGACAGACCGGCCTTCGCCGCGTCGCCCGTTCCCTTTTGCTCGGCTTGGAGGGCCGTACGTACCCGGGTGCCGAACGCCTTCGAGAGGTACGCCTCGACTTGCTCGCGCCCGTGACCGACCACCACCACCACGTCATGACATCCTGCGTCGAAGGCGGCTTGCACCGGATAACCGACGAGTGGACGCCCGCAGACGGTGTGCAGCACCTTGGGAAGCGCGCTCTTCATGCGCGTTCCTTGGCCCGCGGCGAGGATGAGGGCTGTGGTCTTGACGGAGAGAGGTGCGTCGCTCATCGAGGGCTCCAGGCGGAAAAAGGGGTGGCTGGGCCAAGAGGACGGCCAGCGCGCACCAGGCTAAACGGCCGCCGCCGGCGAAGGAAGAGGCTCCACGACTGGGCGCGAACCGATTCGTGGTCCTTGGCTCACGGCCCCTCTCGAAGGCTTGGGGGACGCCGATTTTCCCACTTTGGCGCACTGCATAAACGACCTGACGCGGCGCATGGACCCTCGCCCGATGGCGGCGCATCGATAGAATACCCAGTCAGATGCCGATCGAGCGCCCTGCCCACGCGGTGAGGGCTCTCTTCGGAACGGAGGCTCGGGTTTCATGCGGTTTGTTCTCAAGGCGGGCGATGCTTCGTCGCTCACGTCGTCTTCCTCCTCGTCTTCTTCGCCTTCCTCGTCGCCACGACGGACCGGACCCGGCTCGGCCAGGTCGACGGCGCTTCGTGCGGTGCGTGTGCTCGGTCTCGGAGCCTTGGTGCTCGGATCGAGTGTTTCTGCGGGTTGCAACGAGTTCGACACAGAGCGCACTCCGCCGAAGCGGGGCTCGGTCGGCACCGAGATGTACGGCATCTTGTGCGATCGCGTGGGAGCACAAGCCCTCCGCGAGGACCTCACGGGTGCGAGCTTTCGTGATCTTTGCCACAAGACGGCGGCCGGCAAATTCACCGACAAGGTCGACACGACGAAGCTTCCCGCACTCGATCCGAACGGCAAGGACGTGAAGGGCAACCCCGTCCCCGTCGACAAGCAAAAGGCTTCGCGCGACTACGCCATTTCGCGCGTCGAGACCTTCGCCCGCCGCCGCGACGACGTGATCGAGGCGCTCGACGCGACGCTTCCCGATCTCGTAATCCCGGTGAAGGACCTGCAAAATCCCGATCCGAAGAAGACCTGCGGCGCGCCCGCCAAGAGCGGCGAAGGCAAGCTCCACGACGAGCTCGCCCGCATGCTCGCGCAGATGGCGGACCTTTACCTCGACGGCACCCTTCCGCAGTCGACCCAGTCGCTCGCTCGGGTGGTGAATGCGTTCCGCGACTCGGAAGAGGCGCAAGTGGCCTGGGCCCGGCTCGGGGCACGAAAAGGCTATCGACCGAACGAAGTCGGCCTCGGCGCCATGCGCCCGATGGCCTCGTATCCGCGCCTCCGCGAGCTCGCCAACACGGCGCTCAATACGCTGTCGGCCGACTCACGGCCGTACGACACGGTTCCTCCCGGTGTGCCGCGTGTCTTGGTTCCCGGAGCGGCGAACGCTCAGTTCAACAAGATGCTCGAGGTGGCGCAAAAAGAGATGCTCCACGTCACCGCCGATCCGCAGTCGCCGGCGCTGACCATCGCCGCGGACCCGCTCACGGCGCGCCCCGTGCTGTCGCGTCCGCGTGACTCGCTCGAGATCATGGAGACCGTGATGCTGACGAGCGATCCGGCGCTCGGCGCGGGGGCTCCGCGGTACATCGTGCGACGAGACGCTCGCGGCTACGCGGCCCTCGCCGGCGCGGCGGGTGCGCCGTTTCTCGACGCCAACGGCGACAGGCTCCCGGACGTGGACGAAGGCGGTCAGTTCAAGACCACGAACGGCGCCCTCGCTCCTTCCCCATTCTTTTACCCGGGGGCCGAGGTCACCACGCCGCGGGATCCGTTCGGGCGCGCGGTCATCGGCGACAAGCTTCTCTATTCGTACGTCGACACGAGCCACACGATGGCCGGCCAGATGCTGGTCGACCTGCGGCCGCTGGTGAACCCGGACGCGTCGCAAAACCACGAGACCATCATGGACGCGCTCGCCGGGGCGTATGTGGCCATGGGCAAGCGCGACGGCAGCCCCGCGAGCCGCAGGGACTTCCCTTCGGGCCCGGTGCAATACGATCGCTTCCACGCCGACGACTCACCGATGCTGGACCTCGTGTACGGCCTTCTCGTCGCGATGGGCGACAAGAACGCCGACGAGGTGCTGCAGCTCGTTCGCTCGCTCTTCATCGACAAGAACGCCGAGGTTGCCCGGACGGTCGGAGCGCTCATCGGAGCCAAAGAAGTCTCGAACGACAAGGCGTTCGACTCGGCAAAAATCCCTGAAAAATCGGTCTTTTGGGACGAAGTTCTCGATGTCGCGGCCAAGATCGCGAAAGAGCCGGGTCTCCTCGAGGACCTGATGACCGCGATGGCCAACGAGAAGACCGCGCAGCTCGGTCCGGCGATGGCCAATTTCGCGAAGTACAAAGACAGCATCAGCTACGACCGCAACGCGATCAACGGGCCGGCGTACAACGTGACCGCTCGCGCCATCACCGACATGAAGACGCCGGTCGACCGCGCGCAGAAGCTCACGGGGGACAACCGCAGCGCGCTCCACAAGTTCCTCCTCGCCGTGACGGACGCGAAGGGCGTCACCATGTGCAACAAGGACGGAGGCAAGGCTCACGCTCGGACCTTCGGAATCACGCTCGACCTCCCTCTCACGGGTACCTTCAAGGAGTGCGAATCCCTGAAGGTCGACAACATGGCGGAGTTCTACGTCGGCTCGATCGCCGGCCTGCCATGCCAACCGAACCAGCCCTGCCCCGGGCGGATCCACCTTCGCGATAGCCTGATGCGGAACGGTGTTCTAAGCCTAGGAGCGGCCACCGTCGAGACCATCGAAGACTCGTCTGGAATGGTTGGATTTTGGACGCCGCCAACGGCGAGAGAGCTTCGGCCGAAGCCTTCCTGGCTCAATCGACTCGTGTACTTCGACTTCACGGATACGAAAAACGCGAGAACGAACGCGTTCATCAAGGATCTGAACGGAGTCCACATCGGCAGTGCAACCTGTCCGGAGCGCGTGATCGCAGACCCGTGCAGAGGAAACTCAAGCTGTGGAGGAACGATCGAGGCTGCCGTTGCGCCAGACGGGATGGTTCG
The DNA here is from genome assembly GCA_043764595.1 of Myxococcales bacterium. GTDB lineage: Bacteria > Myxococcota_A > Polyangia > Polyangiales > Polyangiaceae > JAAFHV01. Next base: position 6,073 of record JAYUKI010000982.1, read on the forward strand.
AGGCCTTCGGAATTGCCAAGAAGGTCAGTGGTTCGAGCAGCGAAACAAGGATGCCCTCTTCGTCCTCGAGCAGTTCGGCTTCTACGACGCGATCCAGCCCACCGTTGCGGCATTCGTCGGTCACGGTCGCGCGGACCTCTTCGTCGAGCTCTCCGGAGTGATCAGCAAGCACTACGGAAACGACGATACGAGCCCGAGCGAGTGCAAGCTCTCGCCGACGGAAAACTGCGTGAAGGACAACCTCGTCTCGTACGAGCCTCTCCTGTCGACCTTTCTTCCCCAGGACATGCTTCCCGCGATCGTGGCGCTCTCCAAAGAGCTCACGTCGATGCTCGTGAAGAAGTGCACGGCGACCGATCCGACGAGCAAGGTCTGCACGAAGACCGAGACGCTGACCGGCAGCCAGGTCCTCGCCGAGGCCACACGCTCGCTTCTCTCGCCCGAGCTCGCCAAGGCCCAAGTCCTCAAAGATCGGCGCGGGAACGCGGACGCCTTGCGAAACGACGGGACGAAAAATCCCCAAGTTACGCCGATTTACCTCATCACGAATGCACTCTCGGCGATCGACAAGACGTTCGTGACCTTCGCCGAGCAGCACCCCGACGACAAAGACCGCCTCGTGCGTTGGCGTCGCGCTCGCTCGCAGCTCGTCGACCAGTTCGTCGGCGTGACCGGTAAGGGCACGGCGTCGAAGTTCACGAACCCGACGCTCTCCAAGATGACCCCGGTCATCTCGGATGTCCTCCGTGCGCAGCTCTACGCGCGCTGCCCGCAGTCGTTCTCGCCGCCGTACACCCCCTGCAAATGGATCCGTGAAGAGCTCCCGAAGAAGATGAACGACGCCGTGAACGGGCCCATCTTCGCCTCGGCCATGGACCTCGGCGATGCGGTCCGCAAGGACGAACAAGGGCGCAAAGAGATCCAGGCGCTGCTTCAGTACCTCATGGACGAAGCCTCCAAGAACGACGCCCTCCAGGCCATGCTCGCGTCGTCGACGGACATCGTGCAGGTCATGAAGGACGAGCAGAACATCGTTCCGTTCCTCCACGTGCTCTCGTCGGCGATGGCACCGACCAAGAAGGACAAGGACGGCAAGGTGCTCGAGAAGGGCCTCGTCGACGCCCAATCGGCGCTTTTGGCCAAGATGGCCGGACGCGCAACGGACGCCGACGGCACCGAGATTTGCTCGCGCGAGATCGATCCGAACCAGGTCGTGACCGTCGTGCTCGGCAAGCTCGTGACGCCCATTCCGAACGGCCCCCAAAAGGGCAAGACGCCGCTCGAGGTCGTCATCGACACGATCGCGGAGGTCAATCGCCTCGATCCTGCGCGCGCTCCAGAAGAGAAGCTGTCGAACGGCGACTACCGAAACATCTCGGAGAACGTGTCCGACTTCCTTCTCAACAAGGAGCGCGGTCTGGAACAGTTCTACGAGGTCGTCCGGAACGGCGTGAAATGACGGTCGCTTTTCGCTCACCCCTGCCCCACCGCCGAACGCGAGAGCACCGAACCGCTTGAATCCCGTCGGCTTTCGCCGGTTTAGCGGCGCCTCGCGTTGTCGCTCTAACCCAGCGAAATCCTCGGTCCTTCAATCTGATCGGTGCTCTACTATCGCGCTCTCATGATGCCGAAGTTCACGAAACGGCGCGGCCTCGGCGTCACGGGCCTCGTTTCCACGACGCTGCTCTTTTCGAGCGCAGCGCTCCTTCCTCAGGTCCTGTGCGAGCACGAGGCCAAGGCCGCGGGTCTCTATTTTTCGGACCGCGGCGTTCGCGCCGTGGGCCGGGGTGGAGCGTTCGTCGCGGGCGCCGACGACCTTAGCGCCGTCTGGTACAACCCTGCCGGACTCGCGGACGCGGGCACGAGCATCCTGATCGATGGCACGTGGCTGAACTTCTCCTCCGAGTTCAAGCGGCGCACCCAAGTGGTCGACGCGAGCGGCACCGTTCGCACGTACGACTACCCGACGGTCAAAGGCTCGACGCCGTTTTTGCCCATTCCCACGATCGCGGGCTCGTACGCCTTCGGCGACAAAAAGCAGTACACCCTCGCCGGCGCCATCCTCGCGCCGTACGTGCCCATCGCCACGTACCCGGCCACCGTGGACGGTCAGCCCGCGCCTTCGCGGTACTCGCTCTTGTCCATGGATGGCTCGGCGCTCGTGCAGCTCGGTGGGTACTTCGCGTGGAAGCCCATTCCGGAGTTTCGGATCGGCGCGGGCTTCGACATGCTCGTCGGAAAGTTCGCGTCCACCGTCGTGTTCAACGCGAACCCCGCCGACCGCCTCATTGGCGCGCCGGAGGATCCCTCGTACGACGCGGCCGCGCAGATGAGCGTCGGTCCCATCTTCGCGCCGAGCGGCGGGCTCGGCGCCGTGTTCGAGCCCGAAGAGCACGTGCGCATCGGCATCTCCGGCCACCTGCCGTTCTGGATCTCGGCGCCCGCCACGCTGAAGGTTCGTCTGCCGACGGCCGCACCGTTCGACCGCGCACGTCAAGAAGGCGACGAATCCACGGTTAGCTTCCGATTGCCCGGAACGCTGCGCGCGGGCGTGGAGTTTCGACAGAAGTTCTCGAACGAGAAGAAGATCCGAATCGAGGTCGCGTACATCCGCGAGTTCTGGTCGCTTCACGACAGCATCGACGTCACTCCGAAGTCCATGAAGCTCGTCGACGTGACCGGATTTCCGAGCCCGTTCAACGTCGCGCCCATCTCGCTGCCGCGAAACTTCCAGGACTCGAACTCGCTGCGCCTTGGCGGCGAATTCACGTTCAAGGGACTCTTCGACTACAAGATGGACCTGCGTGGTGGCATCTCGTACGAGTCGACCGCCATCCCGCGTGCCTGGGTCTCGCCGCTCACGGTCGATGCGAACAAAGTACAAATCGGCGGCGGCTCCGGTGTGTACATCGGCAAGTGGCGCTTCGACGCCGCGTTCTCGTACATCTTCGCGCCCGAAGTGAACGTCGATCCGGCCGAAGCGGCGGTGCCTCGCGTGAACCCCGTGAAGGGCAATCCCACGGCAGGCGAAGCGATCAACGGCGGCACGTACACGGTACGTGCGCTCACTCTCGGCGTGGGGCTCAACTACAAGTTCGATTGATCGACGCACGCGACCTCGACACGCAGCGTCAGCAACAAATCCGTCTTGGTTTCGAGCACTTGTGTTCGCCGACGGACCATCTTTGACGCCATGCGTTGTACATGCTAGGGTGAGGTCTCGCTGGAGGTGCCATGACCGTCGCGATCCTCGTGCTCACCGCCCTCTTCGTGGCTCTCGCGCTCGGCGCTCTTGCCCGTAGAGCCTGGCTCCGGCGACGGGTTAGGTCCGAGCTCCATCGCCGCGCCAAGCGTGGGAGTGGGCTCGCGCTCGTGCACACTGACGCGTCACAGCCGCACGAGCCGCCCGTCGAGCTTTTGCCGGAGAGACCACTAGACGACGCTCCCATCGTTCGGCGCGACGAGATTCTTCCGCCTTCCACGTTTCCTCCTCCAGCCCTCGAGGACGACTCGCTCGAGGCGTTCGTTCGTTCGTTTCCGAGACGCGCCCCGCTCGTGCGCGTCTCGAGGCCCACGCGGGTCGCGTTTTTGCACGGGTTCGGTGGATTTTCCGAGCTCGGCGTGGGCCGGCTCTCGTCCGCGTACTTTCGAGGATTGAAGGGACGCCTCCACGCGCGCGGCATCGAAGCGTCGTTCGTTCGTGTGTCTCCTTTCGCTTCGATCATGGTGCGGGCGGCCGAGCTGTCCTCGGCGATTCGTGACCTCGGACCGGGACGCACGCACCTCGTGGCGCACAGCATGGGCGGGCTCGACGCGCGGTTCGCGCTCACGCACCTCGGCCTGCGCGAAGACGTGGCCTCGCTCGTGACCGTGGCCACGCCGCATGCGGGAACCCCCATCGCCGACGTGAGCTCGTATCTGCTCCGTGCGTCGCGATTTTTCGAGC
>JAYUKI010000983.1:0-10017 GCA_043764595.1 Myxococcales bacterium
CCGCGGAAACGGCCAGCGACGAGGTCCCTACGGAAGAGTCCAACGAAGCGCTTTCGGCCGGGTCGTGCGACCGAGCGTCCTTCGCGAAATGCGTCAACAACAAAGGCGGGGGCGCTTGTGCAAAGTTCTGCTCGGGCGCGTGTCGAACGGAGGTCGAAGCGTGCGCTCGCTCTGGTGGTGGTCAAGGTTGTGTCAACAAGTGCACGGGCTCGGGCAGCACCTGCCAACCGCGCGAAGAGTGGACTGTGGTCAATACTTGGGAATGCGGTTTCCCCTATGGGTGGGGCGGTCAAAACGCTGCCTTTCCAGGCAAATCCAAGGGAACGTGTACCCGGCAGTGCGACGGGACGATGAACAACTGCTTCACCTGGAAAGAGCGAAATGGGCGCGCGCAATGCACGTCTGGCGTTCCGCTCGACGCGAACCAAAACCCCTGGTGACTCGCTTCGATGGTGCCGTGATCCCGTGAACGCCAAGGCCGCCGTTCTCGCGGCGCTCTTTGTTCAATCCGCCGGCCCGCGCCATCTTCGAGCAAGCGAATAAGGGCGCAAAGTCCCAACATCGAAGCGCACCGAGCTCCGTCGTCGACTCGTCGTGTCCCCAACCCGGTTGCACGATGGCGTCGTGAGCCGACAGGACGGTCGGCCCAGAGGCCATTGAGCAGGACACACCGAAGAAGAAGCGCGGCAAGATTGGGTATGCTCCGCGCCATGCCCGCCGCCCGTGGCCACCTGGCTCCGTCACGCCCACGCGACCTCGCTCGCGCGGCGACTCGGATGGCGCTCGCGAGCGTGACCCTCGCAGCGATCGCGCTCGCGTCGCGCTCGGTCCGAGGAGAAGAGCGGCCCCGCTCACTCTCCCTCGACTACAGCGTCGTGGGGGAGGGGTGCCCCACCAAGGCGGAGTTTCTCGCGCTCGTCGCTTCTCATGTGGGGGCGGATCCGTTCACGTCAGGGCCGGGCCACGTGCTGTCGGTGAAGAGCGAGCGTGTAGGAAAAGCCCTCGAGATCCATCTTGCGCTCCCGATGGGGCCGGACGTCGAGGTGCCGAAGCGGGTGTTTGCTGGGGCGGAGAACGAGTGTGCCGAGCTCGTGCAGCGGGCCGCGTTCACGATCGCGCTCGCCATCGACGACGACGCTCCGCGGCCCGTGAGCCCCCAGGTTCCGCCGCCTAAGGCGACGGTGGTCCCTGTCCCGGCCGCGATTTCCGCGCCGAACGCCACGGATCCGGACGGAGCTCGCCGTCCCGCGGAGCCCGCTCCGGCATCGGTGCTTGTGGGGGTCGGCGTCGGATTCCACGCAGGGGGCGCGGCCGTCCACCCCGGCGTCGGCCTCGACGTTGCGGGATCGTACCGCCTCGGGATCGTGTCGATCGGAGTCGTCGCGCGGGCGGTGTTGCCGACCGAGCGCAACCTCGGCGCTGGCAACGTGTCGACCACGACGCTCGGCGCAGGCCCGCTCGTGTGTCTCGCCGCGCGGCGCCTCGGCCTGTGCGTGCCCGTCACGATCGGCGCCGTGCTCGGCTCGGGGAGCAGGGTGAGCGCAGCGCGCAGCGACGCGTCTCCGTTCATCACGATTGGCCTCCGCCCCGAGCTTCGCATCGTTCAAAGCACCACGTTCGACGCGGGTCTCTTCGCCGAGGGTTACGTCGCGCCCGCGCGGACGGGCTTCGTGTTCCGCGACGGCACCGCGTTCACCACGGTCCCCGTCGGGGCGCTCGTGGGCATCCAAGGCCACATCGGCCTCCCCTAACATCGGTGAAAGCCGCATGGGTTTGCGGCGAAGCTCGTGGGGTGACCTTTTGTTGACGGATTCTGGTGACCGGCGACAGTTACCCCTGTGACGGCTGCTCATCGAGAACAGACCTCCAGCGAAGGGGGGCTCCCACCGCAGGGCGCCGGCGACGCGGGCTACGCGTTCCGTACGGTGTTCGAGGCCGACCTCGACTACGTGTGCGCGTCTCTCCACCGCCTCGGAGCGCGCGGGCCAGACGTAGAGGACGTAGCCCACGACGTGTTCCTCGTGCTCGTCGAGAAGATGTCCACCCTCGACCGTACGCGGCCCCTTCGCCCATGGCTCTTCGGTGTCGCGATGCGGCTCCTCTACGCCCATCGTCGGAAGCTCCGCGCGAGCACGGAGGTACCGACTTCGTCTCCCGACGCCCTCGACTCCGCGCCGTCCCCGTCCGACCTCGCGCTCGCGGCAGAGCAAAGGCGGCTCGTCGACGCCGCGCTGGACGATTTGTCCGATGAGCAACGCGCCGTTTTCGTGCTCCACGCAGTCGACGACGTCGCGATGCCCGAGGTCGCGAGCGCCCTCGAGATACCCTTGAATACGGCCTACTCACGCTATCGGCTCGCGCGCGAGGCATTCACGCGGGCGGTCCGTCGCACGAAGCTCGGAGGTTTACCGTGATCGACCCCGAGCTCGACGACGACGTGCGTGAGGCGCTGCTCGCGGAGCGCGCGCGACCGGCCGTGCTCGACCACGAGGGCAAACGGCGCGTCCTCGCGCGGCTCGCGGTCTCCATGGCCGGCGTGGTGAGCGCGAGCGCGTTGGCCTCGACGGTCGCAAAAGACACCGCAACCAGGGCGGGCACGAGCCTCGCCCGCGCCTCCCTCGTGAAGCTCTTTGCCGTCGCGGCGGTCGGGTTCGCCGCGGGCGCCGGAACGCATGCGGCTTACATGCAATCGGCGGTCACGGCGGCCGCCGACGCGACGACATCCGTGCCTGCGGTCGCGAGCGCTCTGGTTCTCGCGACTCCGGTTTCTGCGACTTCGACACCTTCGTCAGTCGTTCCCGTCGTCGATGTCGCCTCGTTGCCGGCGATGACTAGGGCCGACGCGAGCGCGCCTAGGGCAGGGGCCGCCGTCGACTCCGCCACCCCCCTCGGCCGGGTGGCGCTACGTCTCCGCGAGCGCTCGCTGCTCGAGTCGGCCCAGGCGGCGCTCGCGCACGAAAATCCCACGGAGGCCCTCGCCACCGTCACGCGCCACGCCGTCGAGTTTCCGAAGAGCGACCTCGCGGAGGAGCGCGATGCCCTGCGTATCCGCGCGCTCGCGAAGCTGGGCCAGTGTGAGGAAGCCCGCGCTGCGACCGGACGTTTCGTCATCGTTTTTCCGGGTAGTCTTCAGAGGAGCGCGCTCGAGCGCCTATGTGCCCCATGAGCCTTCGTCCCGTCTTCGTCGCTTTCGGAGTCGCTGCGGCCGTGAACGGCTGCAGCTTCGAGCAAATCTTGGAGGCTCCCGCGGACGCCTACGCGGCCGACGGCGCCGTTGCGGCCGTCGATGCTTCCGTCCCGGACACACAGCCTGCGCTTCCCGACGACGCGAGCTCGTTGACTGTCGCGACGTGCAGCGGCGAAGTCCGTGGCTCGGCCCAAAATACCTCGATCGACGCCGAGCTCATCGTGGCGTGGGAGCGGCTCGACGGCGCGTTCTTCGTCGCTCCCGCGACCGTGGCATTCAGCGCGGACAGGCGCGCGTTCGTCCTCGACCCCGGGACTGCGCCGCCGCCCATCGAAGCGCGTGTGTCGCCCACCGCGCCATTCGGGGTCGGCCGTGTGTACGCCGTTCCGCGCGGAACGGCATTCTCGGGCACCATCGTGGGGACCACGTTCCTCACGACCATCTCGGCAGGCACCTACCGCGATGCCCTGCTGTGGTCGCCCGAAGCGATGACCGGGCCCGCCGACGGCCCGTGGAGCACTCGGCTGCCCAAGGGGTTCTCCGCGTGGCGATGCTCGGCAGTCGCGAACAAGGCCTATGCATTCGTCGAGTCGACCTGCGACTCCTTCGTCCTGGAGAGCGCGGGCGATCCGAAGGGCGACCGCCACTGCGACTGGCACTGATCCCGTGTCGGAGACGCCGACCGACGGGAGAAGCTCACCCGTTCGGCCTTCGTTATCGCCTCGCAAAGAGTTGCTGACGGATCAAGTGCGGCCACGACAACGCCAATGGACGTACTCGAAGTGCCTCGGGCTCGACCAATCCTCGGACGCGTCCCCTTCGATTCAACTTCCCGACAGCTCACGGTCCCGTTTTTTGTCCGGTCACGAACCAGCGTGGAAGGGTTCTTTTCGTCTGGTTTGAGGGGCCTAAATCCCTCCATGGCGACAGAATGTCCCACCCTTTTTCGCGCTCGCTTGAGGCACGAATGTGCTGCCGGGTTGTTGGTGACTTCGCACTGGCCTACACCGGCTGGCAAACCCACGCGAAGGTGCATGCCGGCGCACTCATGAAGTTAGGCTCGACCGCTGCCCCGGTGCAACGCACGCTAGGCGTGCTCGGTATGCCCGGGCGCACCCCTTGGTTTGGTTTTACCGAAGGCAGGCCCCCCAAAAGAGGTCTTTGAGGGTGTGGCATCGTTGGGTACGCGCGCGCTTTCGGCCTGTGCGCGGGTGCCCATCGCCCGAGCAACGGGGCTCGACTACTTTGGGGTGCAGGTGGCGCCGGCGTTGACCCCGTTGACCACCAACATCGTGCATTTCCAACCCGTGCCGCACGTGTCCGGCTCACTCGAGCTCGCCGGCGGCTTGCACGCCTTCGTGCATCGCTGTTCTCGACGAAGGCACTCGAGCCCGGACTTGCAGCCTGAGTCCACCGTGCACGTTGGACTCGTGGCGTCGGCAGGGCATGCGCACGCCTCGCCGAAATCTGCGCTCGCTGGCTTCGCCGCAGGGACATCCCGTTCGGTTGGGGAGGTCGACGTGCTGGTCGTGGTCCCGGACGGCGTGGGAGTCGGACCGTCCTTGCGGTCGGAGTCGTCGCTGCACGCCGAGAGTGTGGCCAACGCGATGGGAGCGGCGATCAAAGTGGCGAGAGAGAAGCGAACAAGCGTAGTGGGGTGGAAGCTTTGCATGATCCGCAGCTCGCAAATGCCGTGCCCACGGTGTTCAAGGTCGAGTCTGCTGGTTCTCCCCAGGATGCCGAGGTCGATCGGCTACCGCCGCACTCTCGCGGATCGCAAGAGGAGCGGATTGGGTCCCTACGAGGTACGTCGGGCACCCACGGTCATGGTCGTCATGGCGCAGGAAGTGACGCGATTTGCGCGATGTTTCGCACCTTCAGCGGAATCACCCAAGCCGACGCTCACTCCATCTACGAGCTCTCTATCGTGGCGAGGCGGTCGAGGCAGGCTCCTCCCGCCGACGGAAGCCGATTGTTCGGCGCGTACGCAACGCTACTTTTTGGAAGCGGCCATTGGTCATCGCCGCAGGGAAGAGTCCCTTTGCATCAAGGCCATTTTCGAGCGCGACGAGAAGTGGGCAGACCTTCCACCTTTCAAGCGCACCGAGCTGCGTCGTCGCCTCGCAAAGATTTGCTGACGGATCAAGTGCGGCCACGACAGTAGCTCTCGAGGAAGTGACGAAGACTTGATTCGTCGCTCCTTTCGCCCTGTCTCCTCGGGAGACCTCTCGCTCGGTCTCGTCGGTCCGTCCGCCGAGCCACGTTCCCTCTTGCTCGGAGCCCACCATGTCCTTGTCTCGTCTTCTCTCTGCCGCGCTCGTCGTCTCCCTAGTCTTCGTCGGAGCGCTCGCCGCCGTGGGGTGCAATCCTCCGCCCTCGTCGTTCGGGCTCGGATACCGATATCTCCGCGATGACGGGACCAAAGGCACCTCGTGCTCGCTCGCGGGCAACGCGCAAGGTGGGAGTGCGACCCTCGTGGCCAAGGCCCGCGACGAAAAGGGGAAAGACACGTTTCCACACCTTTGGGTCGAGTCGCACCAAGACGGAGGGGACACGCCCTATACCCTCGATGTCTACACGACGCGCGGATACCAGGGGGACACACTGCTCCCGGCCGACAAGGAGATCGTGAAGTCCGTCGCCTACGCAGAAGCTTTTGGCGCGGGCCAACAGAAGGACTCGTTCACCGTCGTGTTCGAGGGGAAGTCGGTTGCGTTCGATGTCCAAGGCATTCCCGCGGCGGCAACGTCGTGCCCATTCGGGGTCGGGAACGAGCCTTCGCGAACGGATGCCAAGCTTGCGTCCGACGTACCTTAACGTCAAGAATGGAACAGGACGCGGAGACCTCGCGGTCGGCTGCGCCATGGATCCATCCGTCGTCAATCGCTCGCGCTGCTGCGAGGTTCCTAGGCCAACGCCCGACGTGTTCGCTGTGCGCCGTCGGAGCGGCGCGGCGCGGCTGTCAGCTTCGTGGCCGTGGCCTTCGTTCGGCGCCTGCTCCGACACCTTCGTGAAGTGGGGCGCGCTCGACCGCAGGTCTCGCCCCACAGCCGACGGGTTCGGTTCGAAGCTGTGACCGAGATGTACCGTCCGTGTGCCTCCGGAACGCGGCGGGCGTAACTCCGACGAACGCCCGGAAATCGGTAATCAAATGCGCCTGATCGCAGTAGCCTGCATCGGTCGCGATGCGACTCCAGTCTTGCGAGGTCGCTGCCAACCGGAAGGCTCGCTGGAGGCGAGCTATACGCGCGTATTGCTTGAGGCCGACACCGATGCTTTCGGTGAAGGCCCGGCGCAGATGTCGCGATGTGACGCCAAGCTGCTCCGCGACGTGCTGCACACGAAGCTCACCGGCGTCGAGCAGACCCGCGGCTCGGCGTGCCAGCCTGGCGGACGCTGGCTCGGGCGCATTCAATGCGCGCACGGCGATCGCGCGCGACAGGCATCGGAGCAACGCAGGCAGGTCTTGCGTCGCGAGAATCTCGGCGTAGAGGTCGCTTCCGGCACGTCCCCAGAGGTCCTCGATCCGCACGATGCGGTCGGTCAGCTCGTGAGCGGCGACGCCGAGAAGGAGGGGAGACCAGCCCGGCTTGAGTCGCACGATCGCCGCGCGCGTCACGCCGTGGACGCGCTTGAAGAGCGCGCGCGTTCGCGGCCCGGCGACGGCTAGGTCACCGCCGCGACCGCCGTCGAGCACGCGGAACACAAGCGTCGTCCGGCCGTCGGGCAGCCAGTCATGGTGGAGCTGTCCGTCGACCGGTACGAGCGCGCGCACGCCCTCGACGAACCGGTCGATGGCGAAGGTTGGCGACGTGGTCGCGCTCGTCGTCAACATCCTCGCAGTGTTGCGCGTCGACCTCGAACCCTCAAGGTGAAGCGATGGGCTCGGCCCAAAATGTCCGGTTTTTCCAATGCGACCTCGGCGAAGAGCACTACTCGAGTGCGGCACCCGAAAAGAGGAACACCGTATGAACCAACCGACGTCCGCCTCCCAGATCCTCTCCATCCACCCGATCGTGTTGCCCGTGCGCGGTCGAGCCGTGCCGCTCGAGCTTCGCATCTCGGCGCCAGTGAACGGCACCAACCTGCCGATAGTCCTCCTCTCGCACGGCCACGGCCCGTCGAACTTCGTCTCCTCGATGCACGGATACGCCCCGCTCGCCGACTACTACGCGGCCCGTGGCTTCGTCGTCATCCAACCCACGCACCTCGACTCGAAGACGCTCCCGTTCCGTAGCTCCGACCACCCCGACGCCCCGCTCTTCTGGCGCTCGCGAGCCGAGGACATGCAACGCATCCTCGACCAACTCGACGCGCTCGAGCACGCGTTCCCGGCCATCGCCGGGCGGCTCGATCGGAGCAAGGTCGCCGTTGTCGGCCATTCGATGGGCGGCCACACCGCCAGCGTTCTGCTCGGCGCGCGACACGTCGAGCCTCGCACCGGGATGTTCATCGGGGTCGTTGAGCCGCGCATCAAGGCCGGCGTGCTGCTCGCAGCCCCCGGCAAAAGTGAAGCGCTTAGCGCGTACGCAAGAGAGCACTACCCCTTTCTCTCGACGATCGACTTTTCGACCATGACGTCGCCTGCGCTCGTCGTCGCCGGTGACAAGGACGACCACCCCTTCATGAAGACCGTGGGGGCGGCGTGGCACGCCGATCCCTACCAGCTGTCGCCGGGCCCGAAGTCGCTGTTCACCGTGTTCGGTGGCGAGCACGGCCTAGGTGGCGTCGCGGGGTACGACGCCGCCGAAACAACGGACGAGAGCCCCGAGCGCGTCGGCGCCGTGAAGCTCATGACGTGGGCATACCTTCGCAGCCAACTTCTCGGCGAGGAGTCCATCTGGCGTGACGCCTGCAAGGCGCTGCACGACGCGGCCACGCCGTTTGGTCGAATCGAGTCCAAGTAAAGGCGTCACCGACGGCCAACGGCGTCCTTCGATAGAGTCGTGGGTATGGCGCGAGGCCGATGGCCGGCCTCGGGGAGCGAGCCGTCGTGCTCGACGGTTTGTCGGGATGGTGAACGCCCAGTCTGCGGGGCCATAAGCGCCGAGAGGAGCAAAGACCGATCAGCCTTGGCTCTCTGTCCGAGCTCGAGGCGTCCTTCGCTCGATGGAAGGGCGTTCAATTCGGACCCAGCTCAGTCGGGGAAAGTCGTCACTACGACGTTGTCGTATTGGGCTTCGCTTCGAGCGGTCGAATCTTGCGTTACGGCGCCAACAGTAAGCCGAAACACCGTCGCGGGTGTTCCTCGGACCACTCGGAGAGCGCCCACCGACGCGTCGTCGATGGTCCCCGTCGCTTCGACACCTTCGGCCACCCGGCGCACATCGATCACGATATGACGCCAGAAGTCCCAGGTTCCCGCTTGCCGAAGAGACCGTACCGCCGTCGCAGCGTCGGCGTAGACTGCAAACTCTTCAAAACGGATGCCGTCCGCTACGAGCGGCACGAAGGTGAAGACCACAGCGTGGTCCGTCGTTCCGGGCTCGAACGGAAGTACCTTTGCAATGACGACGTTTAGATGTCCCAAGGTCGCCGATACCCGGATGTCGCACTCGACTCGGATGCGGGTGCGAGCGGGGAAGACAAGGTCTAGGTTTTGAGTCGCGAAATGAACCCCTGGCCCCGCCTGGAGGTCCGCTACGAGCTTGTTGGGGGCACTCATTGCGTCGCCTGCCACAACGGCTAGAGTGGCACTCTGGGTACCGGACGAAGACCATCCACGTGGCGCCGACGCGGTGTCGAAGTCATCGCAGAACGTGGCATCCGTTCGGGCGCAGAACGTTCCAGGAGCGGGGCCCACGATCGAGTCGGGGTCGGCATCACGAGAGCCCGGCCTGCCGTCGGCGGCTACTGTGGCGTCTGTGGCGTGTGCGTCCTCCGGGTCGATGGGGAGCCCGCCGTCCGAGACGGCCGCGTCCACGGCATCACCATCCGAGGGAACGAGGGATTGGAAGACTCCGGAGCAGGCCAGGAGGAGCGTGGTCGCGGCTCCGAGAGCGCTCAAGTGCCTCGAACCTCTAGAGACACGCCTTTGCATCTTGACCTGCGATTCGTGGACAGAAGCCTGCATGAGCTAGTTCACCCCGGCGTTGTGGAATTGTCCAGGGAGGACGCGCCGATCGTGACCAACTCTGCGAGCAGCTCGCGATACGCTGGCACTCAAAGGACCTCAACATCGCGTTCGCGTCGGGAGCCCGGTTCAGGCGCGAGAACGGAAAGGCAATGAGGCCCGGCGATGGGCTGCGCGCGCGGCATTCACTCGGTACCGCGCCAAAAGACCGTTCCAGGGTCGCTTTTTGACGCGGCTCCGCGTCAAGAAGCTGGTCTAGGGCGAAGAATTGACGTGACTCCGCGTCAAAGAAACGATTCAAGGTCGAAAATTGACGCGGCGTCGCGTCGGAACATCGAGTCGGATCGGTTCTATGACGCAGAGGGGCGTCCTACGACGGGACGAGCTCGATTGTGGGCGGCGTCCGAACCCGAATCGGCACTGGACCTTATGGCCTGCCTGCGCCGGAGCCGACACGAGCGGGCCCGCCCCGACCCCGAGGTCCCCACGAAGCCGTTTGGCGACGGAACCTCGCCCAAAAGGGGCCAAATCCCTCGCGCCGAGAAAAGAGCATTTCCCAAGCAACGAATTTGGGCGAGCGTCGAGATACGCATCATGAAGCTCCTCGTCCCGGCCGTCCTCGCAGCGCTCGTCGTTCTGTCCGCTGTCCCACCCGCCGGGGCGCGCCCGCGCGCGAGCAATGCTACCGACTGTTGGGGGTACACCGACCACCCCGTCGAACCAGACGACGCCCCATTCCCTCTCGCCGTGCCCACCC
>JAYUKI010000984.1:0-10014 GCA_043764595.1 Myxococcales bacterium
GCGGGCTCGTTCTCGCGCCGATCTCGTGGAGCCACGACGATCCCCTCGATCCCGGATGCCCGAGCATCGTGCGCATGGATCGTGTGAAGTCGTTGCGGGTCGAGAATGGCCACCTCGTCGCCGTGATGAGCGGCACGACCACGAGCTTCGGCATGGATGGGCGCCCGTTCTCCGTCGGAGTCGACGGCGCGACCTGGTGCAAGGACGCCGGCGGGAAGCTCGCGTGCAAGACGTACATGCCTCAGTACAACGGCGACATCGGCGCGTTCTCGATCGCACCGGACGGGACGATTCGGCAGCAGGGAAGGCGGTAGGAGGGGCGCTCTGCGCGCCTAAAGCCTTGTGGGCTTCAAGGCTCTACTGCGCAGCCCTGCCGGGACAAGGCGGCCCGTTCTCCTTCTGGAAGCAGAAGAGCTGTCCGGAGTCCGTCACGGCATAGAGGGTAGTCGTCAAGTCGGCTGGGCGCGTATGGTCGAGCGCCGGGACGCGGGTTGGCGGCACACAGGTGTAGTCGTACTGCTTAATCTCCCGTTCCATGCAGGCGAAGCTATCCCCCCTAGTCACGAGGCTGTCTGGCAGCGCGCCGACGTTTCCCGAGAACCACATCTCGCCGTCGGTGGCCCGCAGGAACCGACCGTAGAGGTGCGCGATCGGCGGGAGGTCCTCCATGTCGCGAATGACAGTGGTCGTCTCCGTCTCGTCCGAGATCGTCGTGACTTTCCCTCCAGGGCGAAGAAGCCGCCAACCACGGACGAAGAGGTTATCGCGTGTGGACGGCACAAAGGCGTCCGCAACCTCCTCGAAGGGACCCTGGAAGGTGCGACCGTCCTCGGCCACCTTGAATGCTCCGCCCACGATGCAGCCACGATCTGCGCAAGCGGTGGCGCCTGCCAATCCGTCACGGTAGGCGAGCGTACGCGTGTCTAAAAATTGGAACACGCGTCCGTCCGCCTGCCGAAACCAGCTCCCGCCCAAAAGCTCGACCGGTGAGGGCGCGACCTTGGAGCGCGAGAAGGTAGGAGTCGGCCCGACCCCTCGCAACTCTTCGAAGATTTCGCCATTGCGCCCCAACGCAAGCCTGTCCTGGGTCGCCACTAAAGGGTCTGTTGCAAGAACTGCTGGCGCGCCTGGGGCATCAAGCCAGAACACGCGCCCATCGTTCAGAACCACCGTATCGCCATAGTGACTCGAGTCGATGTCTCTTACGTTCTCGAGCACGACGTGCCCTTCCAGGCCACCGCAGCCCGTCGACACGATCAGCATCAAAATGAGGGATAGATGTCTGCACCACATACGCGGAGCGTTCATGGCCGCACGAACAGGATATCGTGGGTCACGCGGTCCGCCTACATCCCGCCGTCGGCGTTGGCATCGGCGTCGGCGTCCGCGGTGGCGGGAGCGTCGGTCGTGGCGTCCTTGGCAGCGCCATCGGCGCTCGCCTCTGCGGCTCCGTCAGCGCTCGAATCGGGATTGGGCAGCAGTCGCGGACCGGCTTCGGTGCTCGCGTCGAACGGGTAGTATGTTGGCGCGCTCGGATCGCCATAAAAGAGGTTCACCGCAACGGCGTCGCCGCACGCGGTGGACGTGAGCGCTGCGGCGGTGAACGTGATGAACGCACTACGCCGGCCGCCTTTCCACGATGCCGCCGCTGGAACCTGGGCGGCTTCGTGGCCGCCGCAATAGGGACACTTACCCTCGAAGTGCACATGGCGATCACAATGGGCGCAAAGTCTGAGCATAGGGCCTACTACGGTTTGGGCCAGGGCAGCCTGGAGAGCGAGTGTAGCCGAATCCGGAAGACGTCGAACGGCGCGCGGCCATTCGCTTGGTCGAATTTGTTGCCCTGCACGAATACCTCGTCGCACGTGAGCGCGATCGGCGGGCCATCCGGAGGTTCATTGGAAGAGACTTGCCATTTGCGCGTCCGACGGCGGCAACTCCGAAATGCGCAAAATCTCTCTCGACAGGACAGGTCAATTCGTTGCGCCGAGCGGTGACTTCTTTGGGGCCGGCCGTCGCTGCCCAGCGGTGCGGCCCCACAACATGCGCGGCAGGAGCATCCAGTGAAGCCGGCAGCACGAGATGGTCAAGCCGGCCACACCTTCGTGAAGTCTAGGCCGCGGAGACCGGCCGAGGTGACACGCTCGACGAACCGCTCGCTCACGTACGTTGAAGACCCGCGGTGCGTGAGTCGGAAAATGTCCGCGCCTTCGATGGCTGAATCGAAGAACGCAACCTTCTTGAGCCACATGATGCGGTCCGTTCCGGGGAATTTCATCAAGGAGGCGTTTGCCTCGTCCAACGCGTCGATCACTCGCGAGTTGTAGACGGAAAGCTCGACGCCGTCGGTGGTTGAGAGCGCCAGCACCTCACCATTCGCGTCGAGCATGTCGCGGAGCGCGTCTACCGCCGCGCGCCGCATGATGAGTGCGTGACTCCCCAGCCACGGAAAGTCTGACGGGAGCATCGTCTGGCGCTTGTCAGCACGAACGCGGCGGACCGCGATCGGCGTCCACGTCGCCGCTCGAGGCGTCCCGTCCAGTTGGAGAAAAGCCGGATAGTCGGAATCGTGGACTGCGTTCACCCATTCGTATCCGGTCGTGACCAGGGGCTGATAGATGTTCAATTGCATGCTCCCAGAAAGGAGCGCGTGTCGAATTGCACTGAGCACGGCCTCCGCCTTCGCTCGTGTTTGTGTCGGGCCACGCAGCTGGTTGACTGTGTTTTGATAGGCATTTGTGTGTGGTGTCGAATGAACGGCCGCTCCATGCCATGACCTCCGCCCTTCTGCCTCTGCGGCTCGTGCTGATGAGTGATCACTTCTTCACTTTTCGCTCTACACCGTTCGCGGTTCGTACAAAATAGAACCACTCTGGCTCGGCGGGTACCGGGTAGTTTTCCCGCCAGCCAACCGCCAAACGCCCCAGCAGTTCTCGGTACTCGTCGCTCTCAGGACGCGGCCCCTTTTCGACCGCCTGAAGAAACTCTTCGGGCGGCTGGTACTGATGCTCAAGAATGTAGTGGTAGACGAGATTCGGAGCGGCGAAGGCTTCGCCAGTTGAGCTGAAGACTCGTATCTCACCCGAACCGAGAAGCAGGCGCTTGCCGTGTCGGACATGCGTGTTGGGTGGGCGCGAGCAAAACTCACACGAGTGTAGCCCTCTCGTGGGCTCCACTAGAACCGAGCAATACGCCCAGAGCGCGTCCAACAAGTGTGGTTGCGGTTGCTCGGTTCTGAAAACGTGGCCCGCATCCAGCCATCCAACGCATCTGACTGGATCGAGTGCTGCGCTGTCGAACGTGTACGTGTATGGGGAAAGATCTTCGAAATACGTCATTGTCACGGTTGGGGCGAGGCAGATGCCACTATTGCAGAATGCTCCGATGGTCGTTCCTTTAGTCACGAGACTCGCTTCCTACGAGGACTCTCCAGAAGATGCGTGGGAGACCCTGGATGTCATCGACGGAGGTCATGGCATGGAGCGACCTGAGCGATGCCCCAGCCGCAACGAGCCACGCGTGCGCATCGTCCCGTTCGTGGCGTACCGTTTGAATGCTCACAATCAGGTGTCGTGCGTCCACGGAGTGGACATGCACCACGACGCGTCCCTCCTCCATGCCTGGCCTGAGGCCACGCGTAATACGCGCTTCACGCACGGCTTCGCTCGCCGCCTCGTTCGCCGCTGAGGCGAGCTGTTCGAGGCTCGTGCCCGCAGACAAATCGGCCGTCAATCGCACGGCCCAGTGGCGCTCTTCCGCAGATGGATCCCCTTCCACGGAAAGTCTTCCGGGGGCCGCATTCGCAGCCACTCGCTCAATCGCAGTCTTATCCATTTTGGGCTCCATCCGTAGATTGAGGGCAATCAAAAATCCGGAAGCGGCAGCCTCGGCGAAACGTCCGACCACGCCTTCCTCGTGGCGTTCAGCAGCGTCTCTCGTTGCGCGTCTGACACCCCGTCCTCGACGAAGCTACGGCACTTCCAAAACGGGAAGTGGACAAAGATGGCATCCCTGTTCGCTGCGATCTCGCCGTGAAAGTCCATGAGGCTGTAGCTGTGGATCCCGTTCAAGGAAACGAGCTGCGCGATCGCGTCTTTCCCCTTCAACGCGAAACGCTGAGGGATCATCCCCTTGAAGTCACCGCCGAAAAACGCGGCGATCACCTCGATGTGTCCCTCGAGGTGCTTGTTGAGCTCTTCCAGGTTCTCGGCGGGCACCCACAGCTCCTGGTGCTCACGAGCACCAACCGTCCTCACCGGCAATGACTTGGCGTAGGTATCGTTCACGGCGAAACGGGTCACATACCCCGCGAACGAGCTGCTCTTGGTGTTCCACTCTCGGGCGATTTGAGCGGAGTACCCCTCGTTCATCACCGGGTAGAAAATCGGCTGCTCAGGATGTCGTCGAGGAAACGCCTTCATCCCCGACGCGAACACCAAGAGCAGTTCTTCCAGTCCAACGGGCCGATACAGCTCCATCACGTACTCCCTCCTTGCGTTTGGCGGATGATCTGAACGGTCGGTGGAACCCGAATGCCACTTTCCTGCGGCTCCCTTGCAGGGTCATGCCTCACTCTTCGCTCGGTCGTCCCCCGATCGGCGCCCACCGGTCGTGAGAGCACCAGCGGCTCCTTGGAATCCGCTTTGCCAAATCGTTCTGCCGGCGGAGCGAGAGCCAAACTCTTTGCTTCTCGCGCCCGCAAGGTCTCTTCCTTTGCGCTTCGGGCCCTTCGCGCCTCGTGCAGGGTGGCGAGCACGGCGTCTACGGGGGCGAGGATTCGCGCGGCGTTCCCCTCGACGGATTCGCCGGGCGCCATGAGGGCTACGTACGTGACGAACGCCTCCAGGGCATCGAGCGCGGGCTTGCGCAGAGTGGCCAGTAGGGGAGCGCTTTGGACCCGAAGAAGCTCCGCATCGAGCGCAGCTTGAAAATGCGTTTGGTCCTCACGAATGCCTGCGAGAAGGGGTTCGACGAGGGCGCGCAATGGCCCCGATAGGTTGGCGGCTTCGAGCTCGATGAGGAGAGCGCGTCCATGTTGGAGCTGAAGCTGGGCGCTCCTGTCGAGGAATCCGAGCCCATTCGGAAAATAGGTTCGGAGAAGGTTTTGCGCTTCCACGCCAAGTGGGTGAACCTCGGACAAACGCGCGAGCTCGCGAAAGACGTTTCGGACGACCGACCAGCGGCGGTCGAGTGCGGCGGCAAGCTTGCCAATCGCGGAGTCGGGGACCGTATTCACGGCGCGGCCCCGGCACTCGTTGGCGAGCGGCTTCACGGCGGAACGGAAGGCGGAATAGCGCCGCTTGGCCTCGGCATCGAGCGACGCGGCCTTCGTGGAGAGCTCGAGTCCCGTAGCGATGCGGACGAGGTAGGCCGAAGAGAGTCGGCCGAGTTTTCGCGGCTTCATGGCAAAAGGCTCATTGGGCTCGGGTGGAGTCTGGCCACGGCACGATCGCGGGCCTTCACGAGGAAGCGAACAAAGAGACGCGCCGAACGCAGGAGGAGGCGTTCGGCGCGTAAGGGTGGGCGAAAAGCACGATGCGCCAATCACTCCGGGTGCAGCTCGTCTTCGTCCTTCTTGCGGGGGACGGGGCGACGATTGGACTCGAGCATGACCTCGAGCGGGGCGAGGAGCTGCTTGGCGCGCGCCATATCCTTTTTGGACATGACATCGACGTAGCTGACGAGGTCCTCGAGGGCGTCGATGGCGCTCTCGCGGACGACCTGGAGCTGCGGGGCGGCCTTCACGTAGAGGAGCTTCGCGTCGAGCGCGCTCTTGTACTCCACGTGGTCCTTCTTGAGACCGACGAGCACGGGATGGAGGAAGCCCTTCACTGGCGCGGACAGATCTTCCGCGTGGAGCTTCGTCACCAGACTGAGCCCATGCGCGAGCTGGAGCTGCGAGTCCTGGTTGGTGAAGGAAATCCCGTCGGGGAAATACTTCTTGAGCAGCTTCTTGCACTCTTCGCCGGTCGGCCCGTCGAGGCGCGAGCCGCACTCGAGGAAGTCGCGGACGATTCCCCACTTGCGGTCGACGATGGCGTCGATCGCACCCACCTTCGCCTCGGGCTCGGAGTCGACGACGCGTGCGTCGGTCTCCGCGGCGAGCGGCTCGGCCGTCGCGAGGAGCGCCTCGAGGCGCCGCACCTCCTCCCGGTCGGCTTTGGTCTTGGCGTAAGCCAGCTGGATGCCCGCAACCACGCGGACGAGCTGAGCCGACGAGAGTGCACCCAAATTTCGAGTCTTCATCGTTCTCTCCGTTTCTCACCGAGCGCCATTGCCCGGCTTGCATGCCCCTCTCTCGACGGGGGGCCGAAAGTCGTTGCGTGGAAACGGAGTTTTTTTTCGCGGAGCGGCGAGTTCGTGGATTTTCAGGGGTTTTCGAGGCGGACGGCTTGGCGAGCAGAGTTTGCGAGGAACGGGAAGGAACGGGGAACGGGAAGGGGACGGTTGGGGGCGTCTTGGCTTGGATCGGCCAGGAACCTTGGGTGGGGAGGCCCGGCTCGAAGGCTTGGAGCGATGAGGTTCTGGGAGGGGGACCCCCCTTGGAAACGTGCGACGAAGACATCGTGTGGGGCTGCTGCCCGGAGGGATCTCTTGGGATGCGGCCTTCAGCGCGGGTGCCTCCCCAGCCGTGGCGTACGAACGGCGAGGTTGGGGGGACCCATGGCCCATCACAGGTACCGCGCGACGCTCTTCGGCTCCGTGACGAGCGCGAGCAGCTTCATCCTTCCGCCGCAGCACGGGCATGTCAGCACGTCGAACCCGAATGTTCTCTTGAGAAGCTCCGCCCACGGACGATAGGCGCCTCGCCGCGGCCTCTCCGGCACGTCCGCCACGTTCTCCGACCCGACCACCGCCGGCTTCTGCGCGAGACGGGCCCGGACCTTACTCGGCGGCTCGCGCGTCTACGGCTCCGGGGCGCAAATTGGGCCGCGGTTCAACAGCACGCTCGCGCTGAAGCGGGAACCATCGGCGGTGACGATGTCGAGCTTGCCGTCTCCGCTCACGTCGGCGAGGGCGACGGAGGACACGGCTTGGCCGACGCGGTAGCTCACTCTCGGCGCGAACGTTCCTGCGCCGCGGTTCACGAAGATGCTCACGCTGGCCCGGTCGTAGTTCGCGGCGACGATATCGCGCTTGCCGTCCCCGTCGACGTCGCCCAAGGCGAGCGAGAGAACGCTGTACTCGGCGGGGTAGTCTACCTTGGCTGCGAAGGAGCCAGTGCCGGTGTTCACGAGCACGCTCACCGTTCCGGTTCCGGCGCTCGTATTGGCGACGACGAGGTCGGGCTTCCCGTCGCCGGTGACGTCCGCGGCCGCCACCGATCGCGGGCCGAGGCCGGTCGGATAGTCGACCTTCGCGCCGAACGTTCCCGTGCCGGTGCCCGCAAGCACGCTGACGGAGTTGGAGGACGTGTTCGCGACGACGAGGTCGAGGGCGCCGTCTCCGGTGACGTCGGCGAGGAAGACCGAGCTCGGCGCGGTCCCGGTGACGTAGTCGACCTTCGGTCAAGAAGGTCGTCGACGCCGTGATCGCCGACGCCGAGTGAACGCGCGGAGCCTGGGTGAAGGGTAGTACGGACCGCCCGGCGCCAAGCAATGCTGGCCGCGGGCGCTCTGGGGTCACGGGGTCACGGGAACCAGAGCTTCCCCCGGCCGTGGACGAGCCTCACGGGCGCGCCGCCTTCCCAGCCGGCGATCGCGAGCGTGCCGTCGCAGCCGAGGGTGAGACGGTAGAGCAGCGAGCCGGCTCCGTGAAACGGCCCGCCGGCTGCGACCCGAATGTCGATGCACGCCGGAACCCCGGAGGGACCGAGGCCGCACACGAGCACGCGGCGGGTCTGGGCGCCTCCGGGCGGTCCCTCCTCGGCGATGGCGGTGATCTCGGCCCCTCCGTCGCCGAGGCGATCGCCCGTGGCGAGCTGCGTGACCCGCGCGAGGCGCGGCTCATCGCCTTGCCGGAGACCGTGCGGCCAGTGCTCGCGCGCGATCTCGTGGGCCCAGAAGCCGCGCGCCGTGCGCGCGAGGAGGACGTGCGCGGCGATGTTGTCGGGGCCTAGCGGCCGCTTCGTGTCGCCGGTCGTACACGCGACGATCTCGTCGAAGGGAGGCGCCGCCGCGAGGCGCGTCAGCTCCGTGCAAGCGGGCCGAACGAGGTCGCGGCTCGCGAACGGGCCGGTCATGGGTCGCGGGGACCAGGCGGCGAAACCGGCTGGCGGCGACGCTGCGGCGTCGTCGACCCAGGTGTCGGGGTGGGGCGGGGCCACGATGAAGGGGGCAGTGCAGCTCGACGCCGGCGGGGCGACTGGAGGGCCGGCCAGCCTGGAGGTTGGGTGAACGGTGCTCGTCACGCTCGCGCTGGCTGGAGCGCCGTCGCTGGGGTGGCTACGCGGGCTTCCGCACCCGCAGACGAGGCTCACCACGCCCAGCGTGATCGAACGGACCGCAGCGCCGGGTCGGCCCATCGCATGGTTATACCTCGTCCTCGCGGGAGCGTAGGTGAATCAAGGCATTTTTCACGGGTGTCGGCTGGGCTCGCCGGCGTGGCGTTCGGCACCTTCCGGGCTCCCAACGGCCCCGACGAGGCGGTTTCGGCCCTGGCACGCAGGTTGACGAACCCGAGCAAGCTGCATGCGGACGCAACGCCGCCTCCGAGCGCCCCTTGGGCACGCCCTACTCAGTAGCCTCGACGCTGCCGGCACTTCGCCGGAGCGCACGACTTGCCCACTACGGAGGTCCTCGCGCGGGCGTCCGCTTCGGCACATCCGTCGGCTCGCCAATGGCCTGCAGGTACTCCCCCTTCGGGGATCTCGAAGCGCGTCGGCGACGCTCGTCGGCTCGGTGACGAGCGCGAGCAGCTTCATCCTTCCGCTCGAGCACGGCACGTCCGCACGTCCAACCCAAATGTTCTATGGAGCAGCTTCGGGGGCGAGAGGGGCGGAAGAACTACCCGCCCAGTTGCACCGCTTTTCGCACCCAGGTATCGACCTCGGCGGCCTCCACGAGAAAGTCGGCCACGTCGGCCCGGGCGATGGATCCGGGAACCTTCTTCGTGCCCGTCTCCTTCGCATACGCGTGGCGTGCGGGCCCGTCGTGGAGACGCGCGGGGCGAGCGATCACCCACGCGAGGCCGCTCGCTTTCACCAGTTTCTCTTGGCGCTCGTGATCCTGGAACGGACCGCGCAGCACGAAGTCCACGACCAGGGTATTCAGCAAGAATCCGTTCTGCGCGCGACTCTCGCCCACCCCCAAAGCGCTCAGCACCACTAGCCGCTCTACGCTCGCCGCCTTCATGGCGTCCACCACCAGCGCCGTGCCCTGCGAGAAGTAGTTGGGGTTCTTGCGAAATCCGGAGATGCCCGACGTGGAAGCCGTGATGAGTACAGCATCGTGACCGGGCACCACCGCCTCCACTGCTCCCCTATCGTGGAAGCTCCCCGCGACGCGCGTGAGGTTCGCGTGGCTCAGTGTTAGCTTCTCCGGGGAGCGCGCGAACGCCGTGACCCGATGACCGCGGTCCAGCGCCGTCTTCACGGAGAGCGCGCCCGTTCCCTGCGACGCACCGACCACCAGGATGTTCATGATGCGTTCGTACACGGTTCCTACGGAAGGCGCCAAGAGCGCCTTTCCCACGGCCTTGGACGAAGCGGAATTCTGCCCCGTGAACAGCCGTCGTAGGTGGTCACGCTTATGGCGCGCGTCGGCAGGCCCCGAAAAAAGCACTGGTCCTTTTGAGCTTCGAGATCGAGATCCGTGCGTCGAAAAGAATACCGGGTACGCCCCCATTCTCGGCCGTCACTCACCTCTCGGCCAGCAAACGCGTGCTAGATCCGCGCCCGATGGCACACGGATTTTTGCAGCTCGAAGCCCACCGTCCCGCGCTCACCGGTCACTGTTACCGCATGCTCGGATCGGTGATGGACGCCGACGACGCGGTTCAAGAAGCGATGGTGCGCGCGTGGAAGAGCTACGACGGCTTCGATGGGCGCGCGTCGGTGCGGACATGGCTCTATCG
>JAYUKI010000985.1:0-2927 GCA_043764595.1 Myxococcales bacterium
CTTCGAGCGGCTTGCACTGAATCGCGTCACTCGGCATCTTTCGAGATCCTTCGATAGTACGAAAAAGAGATGGAAGCGCAGGCCTTCCGGTGAAACGGAGTCAGTGCGGTATCACGGGAAGGAACGGGATGCCAACGGTGTTTCTTCGAGCGGCGCGCTTTTCCGCTTTCGCGTAGATCTTTTTTTCCACGTCGCTCACGAACTTTCACCACCACTCCCCTCGCTGTTGGCTTTTTGCTTCGGCTCGCGGAGAGGCTTTTTTTCCCACGCGAGCCTCCGCTCCGTCGGATTCCGTGCGTCCATTGCCCCTATCCTTCTCCAACCGGTCGAAAAGGTCCCAGCCTTCGATGGGGTCGTGTAAGCGGCCTCCGGTCGACGCGTTGTCGCGCGCTCCCCTATGCCGCAGCCGGAATTGACGAACGAAGGGACTCGCGGTCCGATGGCGGGAGTGCTCGAGCCCGGATCCATCGTCGGCCCGTATGCCGTGCTCGACCTGCTCGGCCAAGGCGGGATGGGCGTCGTGTACCGGGCCCACGACGCGCGACTCGAGCGAACCGTCGCCCTCAAAGTCATTGCGAAGGGCGACGCCCGGCCCCCGGACGGAAGCGCACTAACGAAGGGTCAAGCGGACGAATACGGCGGGCGCCTTCTGCGGGAAGCGCGTGCCGTCGCTTCGCTGAACCACCCGAACGTCGTCGCCATCTACGACGTCGGCGAAACCGAAGAGCTCATCTACTTTTCGATGGAGTTCGTCGAGGGCGAAAACCTGCGGTCCCGAATCGGCGACGTGTCGATTCCTCTCGGGGAGCGGATCCGGTGGCTCGCCGACGTCGCCTCGGGATTGCACGCCGCCCACCGCGCGGGCCTCGTGCACCGTGACGTGAAACCCGAGAACGTGATGATCCGCTCCGACGGAATCGTCAAAGTCCTGGATTTCGGGATCGCGCGACGCACGCATAGGGTCCAAGACGGGGCCGAGTTCGTGACCGGCGAAGACCAGGTCACCGGCACGCCGCTCTACATGGCCCCCGAGCAGCTTCGCGGCGAACGCATCGACGCCCGATCCGACCAGTTTTCCTGGGCGATCGTCGCGTACGAGCTCCTTTGTGGCACACGGCCGTTCTCGAGCTCCACCGAAGGCTACGCGCTCGTCGCCTCGATCTTGTCCGATCCCGCTCCCCCGCTCCAAGAGCGCGCACCGGACGTGCCCTCCCCCGTGGCGGCGACCGTGCACCGCGCGCTTTCGAAGGTTGCAGACCAGAGACTCGCGACGATGGAGGACGTGGCCGCGGAGCTCTGGGCTCACACTCCGAGTGCGCGCACCACACGCCCGTCGTCCCAGGCGCCGAGCAGCCCGCGCCATGGCTCGGACACGAAACACCACGAGCCCGCCGCATTCGCCGAGACGACACGCGTGCCGACCACCAAGGACGAGCCTCCGCGCGAGCCACCGACTTCACCGGACCGCACGATATCCCGACGCTCGAAAGTGGCCACCGCCGCCGGGCTGGTGGCGCTGGGGCTCCTCTCGTTCACGATGGCGAAGCGTCCAAAGACGACGGCACCGAAGCGCCCCACCCCACCGACCTGTTCGGTTCCAGAGGCGGAAGCGGAGCTGAAGGCCGCTCGTGTCCACGGACGGGACGGCGCAGCATCGGAGGCCTTGCGGGACTTGCAGCGCGCCGTGGAGCTCGACGACACCTGCGCGACGGCGCACCTCGAGCTTGGCCTTGCCGTAGTCGCCCACGACCCGCAAGAAGGATTGAAGCACTACCAAGCGGCTTTTCACGGTCGAGAAACCCTCCATACGCGCGAGTTGGCCCTGCTCGAGGCGAGTGAGCCTTTCATTCGCTCGCGCCCGGACCTCGTCGAGTGGGAGACGCGCCTTACGGCCGCGGTGTACCGATTTCCGGACGACGCGCCGCTTCGGGTTTGGCTGGGCGCGTCACGCGAAAAACAGCTCGACATCGAGGGGGCCAAATCGGCATACGAGGCGGCGAGTCGAATGGACCCGGGCTTTGCGCCTGCGTGGGCCGGGCTCGCAAACGCCGAGAAACGACTCGGCAATCGAAAGGCCGCACTCGGCGCCGTCTCGGCGTGCCTGGGTCGGTCGCCCGTCGCGAGCGTCTGCATAGGTGCACGTCACGAAATCCATTCCGAAGCCGGCGAGTGCGCCCTGGCCAAGGACGACGCCGTGGCATGGGTAGCCCTAGACCCAAGTAGCCCCGAGCCCCAGAGAGCGCTCTCGAGTGCCCTCTTCGCGACGACCGCCCCCAGGCCAGCAGTGGAAGAGGCGCTCCGGCGTCGGTGGGCCCTCCTTCCGGCGGAGAGTCGCAAAGGTGCCGAAATCGGAGACAAGCTGAATTTGGCCCTGGCCGACGGGCGCTTCGACGAAGCCCTCGCGCTGGCCGACACCCTTGAGCCCACACTGCCCGCGGACGCCGACGTATCGGATCACGCCGCCGTAGCGATGTCCCGGGTCTCCATCCTCGTGGAAACAGGTCAACCGAAGCGCGCCGCCGAAGTGGCGAAGGACTTCCTCGACCGGATGATGGCTTATCCACCTCATCCACTCTCGCCAGACCCGAGCCTTGCTTTCGTCGAGCCTCTGTTTCGCGCGGGTTTGCTGTCGAGCCGAGATCTCGACGCCAAACGGGCCGAATGGCAAGAGCGCGAAATTGCCCGAACACGGGCCACCGACCCCGCAGTGCTTTCCCAGCAGCGGGGGAGGCTTTCTTGGTTTCGGTGGGCGCTCGTCCATGGGGCTTTCGCAGAAACCCGGGAAGAAGCCCAAGCCGCACTACGCGCTATCCCGAGTGACTCCGAGCCGCCAGCAGCGCAGCGCTCGCTTCGATTCGATTTTGCGGCCGGGAAAGTACTGTCGCTGGCGGGAGAGCATGTCCACGCCGTCGAGCACCTTCGGCGGG
>JAYUKI010000986.1:0-9985 GCA_043764595.1 Myxococcales bacterium
AAATGTCACGAGACGAAGGAGCACTAGGAACACCATGAGCCCACAGCCGGCACGAGCCCAACGCAAGCTACGCGGGGCTCGAATTCCAAAACTGCCAGAGGCTTCGATTCTCCTCTTGGAGTCGAGCTTCGCGGCGCTTGCTCCAAGAGGAGACGAGCTCGTCAGCCGCTTCTATTCGCGACTTTTCGCAGAGCATCCCGAGGTTCGGTCGATGTTTCCTGCCGAGATGGTCGACCAAGAGAAGAAGCTCTTGGGAGCGCTGGCGCTGGTCGTGAAGTCGGCACGAAAGCTCGACACGATTGCGCCCATGTTGGTGAAGCTCGGCCGGAAGCACTCCGAATTCGGTGCCGCGCCGGCGCACTACGACGTGGTGGGAGGATTGTTGCTCGAGACGATGGCCGAGATGGCCGGCTCCGCGTGGAGCTCCGACGTCGCGAGCGTGTGGGGAGCGGCGTACTCGTGGGTCGCCGAAACGATGATTGGGAATTCAGGAGAAGACGACATGGAAGAGACCACCGAGAACAAGCGCAACGGACACCGCGAATCCCACCCGCGATTGATTCGCGACGAGTCCAAAGACGACGCCGCCAAGCTCCGTCAAATGCTCGACGGGGCGCCCATCAACATCATGTATTGCGACACCGATCTCGTGATTCGGTACATGAACGAGACGTCGCGAAAGACGCTCGAGAGCCTCGAGGCGCATCTTGCCATTCCTGCGAGCAAGATGGTGGGCTCGTCGATCGACGTGTTCCACAAGAATCCTGCCCATCAGCGCCGGATGCTCTCGGACCCGCGCAACCTTCCCCACAAGGCGTTGATTCGGGTCGGGCCCGAGACCCTCTCGCTCCTCGTGAGCGCGATGTACGACGGGAACGGTCGCTATGTCGGGCCGATGCTGACGTGGGACATCGTGACCGACACGGTGAAGATGGAGGGCGAACAAGCCCAGCTCAAGCAGATGATCGAGAATGCTCCGATCAACGTCATGTTCTGCGATTTGGATCTCACCATTCGCTACATGAACGCTACGTCTCTCGCGACGCTTTCGAAGCTCGAGAGCTACTTGCCCGTCCGTGCTTCCCAGATGGTGGGCGCCTCGATCGACATCTTCCACAAGAACCCGTCCCACCAGCGTCGGATGCTGGCGGATCCTCGCAATCTTCCGCACCGTGCGAACATCACGGTCGGTCCCGAGACCCTCTCGCTGTACGTGACGGCCATCACGGATGCCTCGGGCAAATACCTCGGACCGATGCTGACCTGGGAGGTCATCACCGAGAAGCTGGCACTCGAGAAGCGCGAAAAAGACGCAACCGCCCTCGCGAAGTCCCAGGCGGAAGAGCTCAAGTCGAAGGTCGACTCGATTCTGGAGGTCGTGAGTGCTGCGGCGCGAGGCGATCTGACCAAGAAGGTCACCGTGACGGGGGAAGACGCCCTCGGCAAGATGGGAGACTCGCTCGGGCAGTTCTTTTCGACGATGCGAACGAGCATCGAGGCCATCGCCAGCAACGCCACGGCGCTTGGCGCGGCTTCCGAAGAGCTTTCGGCCGTCAGCAAACAAATGACTGGAACCGCCGACGAAACGGCGAGCCAGGCCAACGTGGTGTCGGCTGCCGTGGAGCAGGTGAACAAGAACATCCAGACGGTGGCCACCGGCACCGAGGAGATGTCGGCAAGCATCCGTGAAATCGCCAAGAACGCGGCCGATGCAGCGCGCGTCGCCACCTCTGCGGTGAAGGTCGCCGAGACGACGAATTCGATCGTCGGCAAGCTCGGAGAAAGCAGTGCCGACATCGGAAAGGTCATTAAGGTCATTACCTCGATTGCTCAGCAAACGAACCTTCTGGCCCTCAACGCGACCATCGAAGCCGCACGAGCGGGCGAGGCAGGAAAGGGCTTCGCGGTGGTAGCGAACGAGGTGAAGGAGCTCGCCAAGGAGACGGCCAAAGCGACGGAAGACATCAGCCAGAAGATCGAGACCATCCAGGTGGACACCCGATCGGCCGTGGCTGCGATTGGACAGATCGGTACGATCATCCATCAAATCAACGACATCCAGAACACGATCGCGAGCGCCGTCGAGGAGCAGACGGCGACCACGAACGAAATCAGCCGAAACGTAGCGGACGCCGCGCGAGGCAGTGGAGAGATCGCCCAGAACATCAGTGGCGTCGCTCGAGCGGCTCAAGGCACGTCTGCGGGAGCGTCCGACACCGAACGCGCCTCGTCGTCCCTCGCTCGGATGGCGGCAGACCTCC
This sequence comes from Myxococcales bacterium, assembly GCA_043764595.1. Taxonomy (GTDB): domain Bacteria; phylum Myxococcota_A; class Polyangia; order Polyangiales; family Polyangiaceae; genus JAAFHV01. The sequence goes on from JAYUKI010000986.1 coordinate 2,262, forward strand.
AGAAGCTAGTGGCCCAGTTCACGTTCTGATCGAAAACTCACCGTCCCACTAAAGTTCCAGTCCTTCCTACCGTTTGGAGATGATGTGAAAGCACTCATCGTTGATGACTCCCGCGCGATGCGAATGATCATCGGGCGCACACTCAAAACACTCGGCTTCGAGACCACCGAAGCCGCAAACGGTAGGGAGGCACTGGACGCCATTGCCGCCGGGAAGGGTCCCTTCGAGATCGCGCTCGTGGACTGGAACATGCCAGTCATGGATGGGTTCGAGTTCGTCTGCAATGCGCGAGCAAACCCAGCCAACCGGGACATGCGCATCATGATGGTCACCACCGAGACGGAACATACCCAAGTGTTGCGCGCCCTCGAAGCGGGGGCGAGTGAATACCTGATGAAGCCGTTTCCGCCAGAAGCCATTGCAGAAAAGCTGGTCATTCTCGGGCTGAAGGTGGCGTGATGGCGCGGACTCGCGTTCTCATCGTCGATGACTCGGTGGTCGTGCGAAAGATCCTCACGGACGCCCTCGCAAAGGACCCCGGCGTGGAAGTCGTCGGTTCTGCCGCGAACGGGTCCATTGCGCTCCAGAAGATTACTCAAGTGAATCCGGACGTCGTCATCTTGGACGTCGAAATGCCCGATATGGACGGTGTGGAGACCGTAAGGCGCATTCGCGCTGGATGGCCCAAGCTACCCGTCATCATGTGCAGCTCCCTAACCGAGCGCGGTGCCGACACCACGCTGCGAGCGCTCGCGAACGGAGCCTCGGACTATATCGCAAAACCTTCCCGGCTCGATACGAGCCGGTTCGATGCGGTGGGATACTTCAATGCCGAGCTCCTCGCAAAGGTCAAGGCGTTGAGTGCGCAAGTGGGCTCCGTTCCCTCCCATTCCCCCGCTCCCTCCCAAAGCGGTTGGGGATATCCTGCCCCTCCACCGGGGCAGGCTCGCGCGGTGCCTCGTGTCCAGGGTCCTCGGGCCTCGGTCTCGGTACTTGGGATTGGCTGCTCGACGGGGGGGCCCAACGCGCTCGCCACTCTGTTCGAGGGACTCCCGCGGGACCTCCCCGTTCCGATCCTCATCGTGCAACACATGCCGCCGCTCTTCACGAAGCTTCTGGCGGACCGCCTCGCGGCGTCCTCCGGCCTCAAGGTGACCGAAGCGCGCGGCGGGGACCTCGTCGAGCCAGGGTGCGCCTACGTCGCCCCTGGGGACTACCACATGACGGTCGTCCGCGATGGCGTGCGTGTGCGCATCGCCCTCAACCAAGAAGCCCCGGAGAATTCCTGTCGTCCAGCGGTCGACGTCCTTTTTCGGTCCCTCTCCAAAATGTACGGTCCAGGAGTTCTTGCGACGGTCTTGACCGGGATGGGCCAAGACGGAACGCGCGGCGCCCGCGCCATCGTCGAAGCGGGTGGCTCGCTCATCGTTCAAGACGCTGCAACGTGCGTCGTTCCCAGCATGCCCGGAGCCGTTCTTGCCGCCGGGCTCGCGGAAGAGGTCTATCCCCTGGACCGCCTCGCCCAAGAGCTTGTTTTTCGCATACGCCGCACGCCCGGCTCGAGCGATGCCCATCTTCCCCGACGCCTGGAGGCCTGACCGTGACGACGAGCCCCGAAAGCATGAAATACCTGCGAGACCTCGTCCATCGGCGGTCCGCGATCGTTATCGAGGCCGACAAGGACTACCTCCTCGAATCGCGCCTTGCACCCCTCGCACGTCTCAACGCCATGGCCACGATCGACGAGCTCGTACGTAAGGTCAAGTCGGACGAGCGGGCCCCCCTCACGCACGCAGTCATCGAGGCGATGACTACCAACGAGACGTCGTTCTTTCGTGACGCGCATCCCTTCGAGGCACTGAAGACGAAGATCCTCCCCGACCTCATGGCCACTCGCTCCGCAGCTCGGGTGCTCCGGATCTGGTGCGCTGCCGCGTCGACCGGACAGGAGCCGTACAGCATTGCCATGGCGATTCGCGAGGCATTCCCGTCGCTCGCGAGCTGGAACGTGCAAATCATTGCCACCGATCTCAATGCGACCGTGCTGGCCCGAGCGCGTGCGGGTGTCTACAAACAGCTCGAGGTGAATCGCGGGTTGCCGGCTTCGCTCCTCGTGAAGTACTTCGATCGGAATGGCGCAGAGTGGCAGATCAAGCCGGAAATTCGGAACATGGTCACGTTCCAGGAGTTGAATTTGCTCGACCGGTGGCCGATCTTCTCTGCACAGGACGTGGTGTTCATCCGAAATGTCCTGATCTACTTCGATATCCCTACGAAACGACGCATTCTCGGTCGAGTTCGTGAAACATTGCGAGAGGACGGCTTCTTGGTCCTTGGGGGCGCAGAAACTACATTGAACCTCGATGACGGATATTCGCCAGTCCGCGTAGGGCCGAGTGTCTACTACCAGCCGAAATCCGTTCAGGGAGGGAAGGCCGCAAATGCATCTCGATGAAGATTTCTTGCTCGATTTGACCCGCACGGTGTGGACCACCGTACTCGGCCTCGATGCCGATCAGACAGCTTCGCGGCCCGACGGCGATCCTCTCGAAGTCATCACGACATCCGTAGATATCACGGGTGCCTGGGAAGGCACTATTTCACTGACCTTCTCTCCTTCTCTTGGGCGCCGCCTCGCCGCCGCAATGCTCGAATGTCCCGAGTCGGAAGCGACTCCGGCGCTCGTCCGAGACGTGGGTGGCGAGCTTGCAAACGTTCTCGGCGGAAATGTGAAAGGCGTTCTTCCGGGGCCCTGCAACCTGTCTTTGCCCCGCGTCGAAGCGGGACTTTCGGTCCAAGGTGGTCCGGTGGTCGCCCAGCGGGTCTGGTTCGACTGCGCGGGGCAGCCGTTCAGCGTAACGGTTCGGTCGCGCACGTCCCAAGTGAGGAGCACGTCATGAAAATCCTGGTCGTCGACGACAGCAAAGCTATGCGCATGATCATCCAACGAACGCTTCGGCAGGCGGGTTTCGCTGGCCACACGGTGAGCGAAGCCTGCAACGGTGCGGAGGCCCTCGCTATCCTCAGGAAGGAGCACTTCGGCCTCGTTTTGTCCGACTGGAACATGCCCGAGATGAGTGGCATCGAGCTCTTGTCCGCGGTGAAGGGCGAAGGAATCTCCGTCCAGTTTGGATTCGTCACTTCGGAAGGTACGGGAGCCATGCGCCAGCAGGCCGCCGACGCGGGTGCCGCGTTCCTCATCGCGAAGCCGTTCACCGTCGAGGCCTTCGAGCAGACGCTGCGCGGCGTCCTGGCAGCATGAGATGGTACCCCCCCTCCCAACCGTCGAGGCGTTCGGTGCCCTAGTCAGCATGCTGATAGGCAAGAATGTTTCGGTCAAACGCGGCACGCCGCTCACGGTGCCGAACGTCCGTGGAGCCGCCACCTATGTGGATGCCGCGGGGGCGCTCACCTTCGTGGTGTTGATCGACGTCGCCTTTCTTGCGAGCGCCGGTGCGGCACTGGCCTTGATCCCACTGCCTTTGGTCACGGAAGCCGTCCGGACGGGCAAGCCGTCCGAAGGGCTCGTCGAGAATGCCTACGAAGTCTTGAACGTCGCGGCTTCGCTCTTCAATGAAGTGGAAGGGACGCCCGTCCACGTAAAAGTGGAGCGTTTGATGACGGGGCCTTTGGACGCCGAGCTTGCCAAGCGCATCGTGAAGCCTGGCGCTCGCTACGACCGGGACATTGCGATTCCGGGATATCTCGAAGGCAAGGTCTCCTTCATCGCATTGAGCCAAGGATAGCATCATGCGTATATACGTTGTGGACGACGAACCCGTCACGGTTCGGCTCATCGCCTCCACGTTGACGAAGGCCGGACACGAAGTAAGCACCTTCGCGGACGGCAGCCTTGCATGGGAAGCCTATTCCGCCGACCCCGTGCCTCTAGTGGTCACCGATTGGATGATGCCCGAGATGTCGGGCATCGAGCTTTGCAAGAAGATCCGCGGGTACCACGGAGGCGTGTACACCAACGTCATCCTGGTCACGACGCTCTCGGTTGCGGAGCATGCCTCGGACGCCTTCGAGGCGGGCGCGGACGATATGCTCGGTAAACCTCTCGAGCCACAAGTGCTCCTCGGGCGTGTGGCTGCGACCCAGCGCGGGCAGCTCGCACAGGCCGAGTTGGCACTGCGCCAATGCCTCGACATTTGCCAACGCTCCCTTGGACCCGAGCACGAGGGGCTCATCGAGGCCCTCAAAGCCCTCTCTGAGGTGTCTCGGCAGCAGCGCTCGTACGTGCGCTGTCGCGCGTTCATTCGTCGCCAGATCAGCATCGCGAAAGAGTCCTTCGGACCCAGCGATCCACGCACACGCGAGCTATTGAAAGAGCTCGACGCATTCACGGCGCTCGAAGATCGCATGTGAGAGGGAGAGTTTGGCGTTCCCACCGCAGAAATGCGTAGTCCAAACGCGCTGGAACCAGCCGTGCCCAGAACGGGGGCGCGCTGGTTTTTTGCGATTTGCGCGAATCCGCCGGTAGGGCCCGTCGTCGCAGGTTTGGCGACACGTCGAAGTCTTGGCGCCTTCCGAGGTCCTTCGTGTGGCGGGCCACGTTCGCTGCTGAGCTTCCCCGCCAAATTCGGCAGTGTGCTGTTCGGTATGCCTGTTGCAATGGGATCTGCTGGAATGCTCAAAACCTCCTCTACCCGCGTTCTTGTCGTCGAAGACGTAGCTCTCGAAGCAAACCTTCTCATGCGTGCTCTCGCCGACTTCGGTTGCACGACTCTCGTGCACCGGCCAGACGTCGCAAGTGCACTCGCCGAAATCGAGTCGAATCCTCCTCAAATCGTCGTCATGGACGTTTCGCTCGGTGCCAAGAGCGGCTGCGAGCTGACAAGGGCGATTCGTGCTCGGGTGAACGAGAACTACGTCTACGTCATCATGTTGACTGGAGTCGCGACCGAGCAGGGACTGAAGGATGCGTTCAGCGCCGGAGTCGACGACTTCGTGGTCACGCCGTTCCGGGCCGAGGAGATGGTCGCGCGCATGCGTGCCGGCGAACGGGTCGTCGACCTCGAGTGGCGGTTGAGCGTTCGGTCGAGGGAGCTCGAGACTGCGCTTCGGCGGATTGACGTCACGGCTGCTCAGCGGGCTCTGGCAAAAGCTAGCGCAACGTTGTTGACCTATGCTCCCTCCGACGCCGAGGGCCTCGGGGGGCTAGTGGGCCTCAGCGCATGGACGAATGCGGGCGACATTCTTGCGAATTCGCTCTCGGAGTTCCTTCAGTTGCCTTGCGACGTGGTCCCCATCCGCGACGACTTCGAGGCTTCGTTCGTTGCCGACGTTCTACTGGCCGAGCCGACGCGCCAACTCGAAATTGGCGTGTCCGTGCTGGCAGACGACGCATCGATGGAAGCGATGGCGATGCAGCTTCTCGGGGACAACGACGATCTGGAGGGATCGAAAGCGCTAGTTCTCGAAGTCGGCAATATCATGATGGGCTCGCTCAAGTCGGCCTTCACCGCGAACGGCCATGCATTCACGGGGGGGATCCCTGCCGAGCTGTCGTTCGCGGAGGCACGGGGCAGCCTCGAGGCACACCCCGTGCGGTATCGACTCGGCTTCAAGTGCGGAGAGGCGAATCTCGAGATCTGGCTCCGAGCGCGGGAGAAGAAGAACGCGAAGATCCTCGGCAAGGACCTTTTGGAAGGAATGGTCATCGGCGAGGACGTTCACGACGCGAAAGGAATGCTCCTTTTCCGGGCCGGAGTCCGACTCAGCCAGACGGCGGCGGATCGCATCGCCAGATTCATTCCCAATCTGGAAGTGACCGTGGGGTAACCAAGGGACCCCGGGGTTGAGCCAGCTTTTCGACTCTGGGTCGTGGTTAAACACACGACACATGGTTTCGGGTCATCCTGTGTCCATCCCGCGCCTCTGTGATCCCACACGAGCGGTCCATGTCGTCGACGATCAGAGACCGAAGGGGCCGTCCGTGGAACCACCACATTCGGCGCAAGGTCCTCGTTCGGACGGAAATTCGTGACGCAGGTCAGTTTCGGGAGCCTTCTCGGCCGAAATTCATGACGCAACCGGTTTCGGGAGCCCTCCCGGCCGGAAGTTCATGACGCAGGTCAGTCTCGGGAGCCCGTTTCGGCCCGAATTCATGACGCAAGTCAGTTTCGGGAGCCCGTTTCGGCCCGAATTTATGACGCAAGTCAGTTTCGGGAGTCCTCGAGCGCTCGATTTCGGTGCGAAGTCAGTTTCAAACTGAATCTGCGTGGATTCCCCGCAGAAAGTTCAGTCGCCGACTGAAGTCCGCCCGTCTTTCGGCTCAAAAGCAGAAGCGCGAGATCGAATCGCGCGATCTCGCCTTCCTTCACGACGGTCGAATGAATTCACCTTCGGGCAGGTCCTCGTCTGGCTCTTCCTCGTCGACCGCTTCTCTATTCGCGCCGCGCTTGCGATTGCCCTTGGGTGGAGAGCCGTGACGCTTAGTTAGCAACGGGCGATCCGTGGATGCCCGGATCGAAGAACGACGTGGAAGGCTCCCCGAACCGCAAGTCCACGAGTCAAGTGTTGACGGGGTCGTGCAGGCCTTGCTGACATACGGCCGGACCGAGGCGTCACGCGCGCTTCAGGTAGCGCTCGGCGATCGCGACGAGATCCACCGGACGAATTGGCTTGGTGAGGTAGTCATCCATCCCCGCCGCGATGCAAAGCTCCCGGTCACCGGAGAGCGCACTCGCTGTCAGTGCAATCACCGGCACCCGAGCCCCGCTGCGACCCTCCCGCACGCGAAGCGCCTTCGTGGCCTCGAACCCGTCGAGCTCGGGCATTTGGCAGTCCATAAGAACGAGATCATAGGGAATCGCGTCGAGGGCTGCCAGTGCCTCGACACCGTTCGCGGCACCATCTGCCCGGAGTCCAAGTTTCGCCAAGAGCGCCTTTGCCACCCGGAGATTGAATGCGTAGTCGTCCGCAATGAGGACCCGACCGGTGAACTGCGGCAAGTCGCGGTCGGCGGCCACCTTGCCCGACGACAGGGGAGCGTTCTGTCCATTCCGCGCACGTTCGAGAGCGGCGGCGACCGCTCGCAGACGGAGGGGTCGTGAAATACAGGAAACGAGCCCCGCTTCGGCGACTTCGAGATCGGAAAGGCGGCCTTGGAACCCGGACACGAGGATGGTCGGGACCTTTCCAATGGTCTCGTGGCGATCGAGCGCGAACGCGACCGATGGAACCGCATCGGAGGGGCAGATTCGTCCGCCCCACGCTTCGATCCATGGCGAAAGGACCTCCTGGAGCTCGCTCGGCACACGGACCAGACATCCTTGCAGACGGACGTCGGGTTTGCCGTGGGTGCTTTCGCCGACTTTTGGGAGGAGCACGGTGAAGGTGGTTCCCTCACCCGGCATGCTCACTACGGCGATGGAACCGTTCATGAGCTCCACCAAACGCTTGGTGATAGCGAGCCCAAGTCCCGTGCCACCGAACCGGCGTGAAGTCGAAACGTCGCCCTGAGTGAACGGCTGGTAGAGGTGGAGAAGGTTCGTTTCGCTCATGCCAATGCCAGTGTCCGACACGGAAAACCGAATATGGTCGGTACTCGACTCCACAGTGAGGGTGACCGCACCGCGCTCGGTGAACTTGACCGCGTTCCCGAGCAAATTGACCAATACTTGTCGAATTCGTCCGACGTCTCCTTCGAGAGTCGTTGGGAGGGTGGGCGCGAGCTTCACCGTGAGCTCGATGCGCTTCGTTCGAGCTCTCTCGGC
>JAYUKI010000987.1:0-2920 GCA_043764595.1 Myxococcales bacterium
GGCGCCATGGGAGACCACCCGTGGGTAGGCTTCGGCGTGGACGGCGACGGCGATTTTGGAGACGAGCTTCTCGTAGAGCTCGGGCTTCTTCGCGATCTCGAGCATACGAAGCAAAGCCTCGTGGGGCAGGGCCTCGGAGAGCTTTCGAGCGAGCAGCTCTTGGTAGCCGCGCTCGAGGTTCGCTCGCCACTCGCTGCGGGCGGCGGGAGACGTGAGACGGGCCGAGAGAAAGGCCGAAAAACGCTGCTTCTTTGCTTCGATGTCGGACATGGTCGGTTCTCGGTGCGTCGCGAATGCGGCTTTTGAAGGATCGCTGAAGAAGGCTCGCGCCTCGGGTTTCGAGGGAAGAGGTCGTTGGAACGTTTGCGCAAGGGCCCTGCCGGGAGCCTCTTCGGCGAAGTCAGAGCGCTCGTTTGGCGTCGCCTGGCATGTTCTTGTGGGCCTGGAGCATGCGCCGAAGCTGTGGGTTCCGTCGCACGAGCTGCTGTTTCGCGAGGTGCGCGAGCAGGGCCGGAGGGGACGCGCTGAAGCGTGCGATGCCCGTGATGAACATGGTCGTGAACGACGACCGTCCGCAGAGAATCTGCACGGCCCGGCCGTCGATGGTGCATCCCGTGAGGAGCACCAGACAACGCGCTTCGGTCGACAAAAGCAGCTCGACGCGCTCTTCGGGAGCAGACGTGGTCCACCGTTTGTGGAGGATGGCGCGAGCCTTCTGGCGGGTGCGCTCGAGGATGTCGCGGTCGATGCACGCCTTGTAGATCTCGACCAGACGCTTCGGTCCGAGGATGCGGTGGAGCAGCGGCTCCGAGACCTGAGGGTTTCGCAGAAGGCGACGCTCGACCATGCGGTCGCGAAGAACGCTGACTTCTCTGGCCACGTGATCGAGCCCTTGAGGGGTCCGATGCCAGAGCGCGATGTAGCGCGAGTGATCGAGCCCCGCGAGCGGGTTGTCGAGCACCGCGTGGATGACGCGGGGATCCGGATCGAGGCAAAGGGCAAGCAGCTCGGCTCCCTGCGCGTGGAGGGCATGTGCCACGCGTGCGTCGGTGGGGAGATGGCGGAATACGGCTTCGTAGAGCTTCCGGTAGTTTCGCTCTTCACCTTCTGCGCCTTCTTCGTCGGACTCCGAGTCCCCCGAGCTCTCGAGAAGGTCCTCTTCGCCGGTCTCGGCGGGCACGGGCTCGTCTTCCAAGGGATCGTCTTCGGGTCGGCTCGTGGGACGCCGCGGCGCGACCGAGCCAGACTGCACGGGTGGAACGACCGAGGCTCCGGCCTCGGCGTCGATCACTCCCAAGCCGGCGAGCTTGTCGACGATGGCATCGATTCGGTCCTCGGCGAGGCCAGTGAGGGCCACGAGGTCCCGGGTAGTAGTGGGGGAATCCACTCGCGAAAGAACGAACCCCTCTTCGGGAGTCAGAGTCAAACGGGAGTAGTCGACAGGGCTGCCTTGTGGACGGACACGGCGCATCGGACAGCGAGCGTACCCGGAATCCCCACCCTCGTCTCAAGGCATGGGAGGGGGTGGATCCGAAGGGTCGCGCTCGGCGCGGTCGATGTCGGGCTCGACGAAAATCCACCGGGCCTCGGGGCAGCGCGCACGGAGCTTCTCCTCGAAACGGTTGATCACGCGGCACACCTCGTCGATGTCGATCCCGCTCCTGAACGAAAGCTTAATGGATACGAAGACTTCGCCCGGGCCCTGCTGGAGTGTAATGCAGTTCAACACACGGTGCGCTTCGGGGAACTCGAGGGCCGCCGCGCGCGCCGCCGCTTCGATCTCCGGATCGGCCGCTTCGCCGAGCAGGAGCGATTTGACTTTCGTGGCGAGGAACACGGCCACGAGGACGAGGACGATACCGATGGCCATGCTGCCACCGCCGTCCCAGCGTCCGTCCTTCGTGATCCACGCGAGGGTAAGGGCGATGATGGCCAAGGTAAGGCCGAAGACGGCCGCCGAGTTTTCGCCGAAGACGACGACGAGATCGGAGTCTTTGGTGTCGGCGAGGTACTTGAAAAAGGGCTTCTTACCGCGGCGCTTGTTGAGCTCACGAATGTTCGAGAGGGTCGCGCCACCCTCGAGAACGAGCGACACGACGAGGATGAGCACACCGAGCCACACGTGCTCGACGGGCTCGGGCGTGTGGATCTTTTCGTAGCCTTCGTAGATCGAAAAGAGGCCGCCGCCCGTGAACAGCATCATCGCGACCATGAACGACCAAAAATAGAGCGCCCGGCCGTAGCCCAGAGGGTGCGACGAATCCGGAGGCTTGCGCGCTTGGCGCACTCCGACCAGGAGCAAAATCTGGTTTCCGCAGTCCGAGAACGAGTGCAGCGCCTCGGCGAGCATCGCACCCGACTTGGTGAAGAAGGCCGCAACCGCCTTGATGACCGCGATGAGGACGTTCACCGCGAGGGATTGGACGATGTGGGCGGTGCCGTGGTCGCCCTTCGGGGGCTCGCTGTCGGTCATGGGCGGCCTGATTATGGAGGGACGGAGCGGGGTTCGTCGATCCCGAATTGCGGAAACGACCGCCTGCCGCCTCGGCAGGTCGCACGATTGGTCCATCGCCAGGCTGGCCGACCTTCCGTCCGAGCCTGTATGCTTTCGGAGTGCGAAGCTTTCGTTCTTGGGTTTTCCGTGCGGCGCTCGTCGCTGGATTTTCTTCTTTGGCGCTCGGACTCGTCGGCTGCGTGAGCAAACCGACCATGCGCCTCAACCACGCCGAGGTGAGCGGGTTCCAAGCCGCGACGTTCCCCCCGAGCATCGGCGTGCTGATGACGGTGGTCATCGACGTGCACAACCCGAACTCGTACGACGTCGCGATCCGTGCCGTGCGAGGCACGGTCTACATGGCCGACAAGTACCCCGTCCCCGTCAACTACCAAGCCCCGGGCGACGGCTTGTGGTTGCCCGCCG
>JAYUKI010000988.1:0-9980 GCA_043764595.1 Myxococcales bacterium
CGAGACGGAGATGCGCATCGCTTCGAGGTCGACGTCGCCCCAGCGCAGCGCGCGGAGCTCGTTCGGGCGGAGCCCCGTGTAGAGCGCGATCGCGTAGAGTCGGCGGGTCTCGCGCGGGATCTCGGTGCACGACCACACCCGCTCCCACTCACGCGGAAAGAGCCACGGCCTCGATGCGCTCGCCGACTTCGTGGGCGGCAGGATCCCGAGGTGCAACGGGGTCGCGTGCACACGCAGCGTTCGGTCCTTGCTCGCGGACGCGGCCTTGAGCGCACTGGTCAGGAGCGACCACACGTTCGATGGTGACGTGCCTCGAAGGTCTCCTCGCTCGACGGCGCGATCGATTGCGTCGCGGACGTCTTCGACCCTCGCCGTCGTGAGCGTCGCCATGGGCTCGTGGCCGATCACGGGCGAGATCCACTTCGCCCACTGGAGCGCCACGACGCGCCGGTGCTCTCCACCACACGCCTTCGTCGGGAGGTAGCGCGCATGCCATTGGTCGACGGTCTCACCCTGCGCCTTGCGGGCCTTGGTGTCGCGCTCACGCTTCGCGGCGTAGATGGTTCCGCGCTCGTCCTCGAGCGCCTGGGTCGCCTCAACGAACGCGCGCGCCTTCTGCTCGGACGCGCCTCGTGGGCAGTCAAACCGCGGCGACTTGGTTCCGTCCGCGAGCGTGACGCGACCTTGGAATGGGGCGCCCGGTCGGGTGGGCTGGAGGAGTGTCCCGCGCTTCCGCTTCATCGCGCGCGCCGTGTGCGTGTGGCCATGCGGGATAGTACGTCCTCCGGCGTATCCGTCTCGAGAGTCTGCGGTGTGGGCTCTTGGATGTCTGGAACGAGCGCGAGGACCCGCGAGCGCCGCGCGTAGAACTTCCGCCCGAGCTTGCGAGTTGGGAGCTCGCCGCTGGCCATCAGCTTGCGCGCGGCGTTCGCTTCGAGGCCGAATGGGAACACGACGAGTTCGTCGGCGCTGAGCCGGTCGCGCACGCCGGAGATGAGCGCGTCGAGGAGTGGGTCGAGTGGGTTCACTTAGCCGCCAAAAGCACATGGACGGCCGCACGACACACTCCAAGACTCTGGTTTCGACTCGACTGAATTCCGTCGAAGTACCCTAGGAGCACTCGGGTCTCCTCCAGCAACGCACGCGGAACGGCAACGGTCTCCTCGACCAATTCGAGAACCTCGTCCGACTCAATCTGGGTGAACGTGTGGCAGGCGGGGTAACTCCAGACCACTTCGTTCTGGCTACCTTCGACTCCGGGCCAGTGCACGCCGACCTTCACGATCGTCCCGATCATGCCGAGACCCCAGTGAACACCCGGCTTCTGCACCCGATCCCCAACCTTGAACTTCATGCTGCACCTTCCAGCCGCTGCGCAATCTCCCGCTTCCGGTCTTCGACCGAGTGCCAGTCGAGTCGGCTGGTACTGGTCGAGCCCACGCTGGGGATCATCCCGCGCAGGAGCGCGTCGAAGAGATATTGGTAGTGCATGTTGGAGTTCCTCTTCGGGTCGCCGTCGAGTGAGCAGAAGTCGCGCACGTTGAGGTAGAACACGTGCTGGTAGCGCGCCATGTGAGTGAGCGCAGCGCTGTAGTAGTCGGTACTTGATGCTGTCTCCACATCATGGATCGTCGTGTACGCAAGCTCGTCCAGCGTCGTTCGGTCGGTGACGAAAGACTCGTGCGCCATCTCCCATACGATCTTCTCGCCCTGAAGGCGTCGCTGGAATTCGGCTCGCTTGCCGGCGCGGTCGACGTCATAAGGTGACTCGAAGCCCATGGTCTTGGCGACAGAGCGCGAGCCCACGGGGTTGAGCGGGATGCTGTAGGTCTCGGAGATCCAGCGGGCGAGGGTGGATTTGCCGCACCCGCTGGCGCCTGCGAAGCCTATTCGGAGATTGCTCGTCCTCATTTGTTACGACCTCATCTCGTAAAGGGTCCTACACGCATCGTGCCGCTCAATCCCCAGCTTGGCGGCAATCACCCGAAGCGACAGCCTAACCACGTCCCGAAGGCGGACCACTTCGCGCACTTGCTCGTCGGTATATTTCCGCGCTCTCCTCGCGTTGTGGCGTGACCTCTCGGGTGCTGGTGGCCCGGACGATTCGGGCTTTCGGATTGGCACTCCCGAAGAGGCGGGAGGACTGGGGATGTGTGGCGGGCGGAGGCCGGCGAGGAGGGTCATGGCTTGGTCCTCAATTGGATCGCCATCGTGAGCAGAGAGTGCAGACGCTCCGCCTCCTCCATCGTCATGCCGAACTTGGTAATGCTCGGCACGAATACGACCACCAGCCCGGCTTGGACGGTGACCTTCATCTTGCCGTGAGCAAACTCGACTTCCTGACCCTTCATCGCTTCCTCCCACACGTAAATTGACTCGCCTTCGGGCCCACCGAAACGCATCGACCGCTCGGAGCTCGGCACCATTCCGCGCCCGAGTAGAACGGGCAGCAGGTTTGGCGCACAGGCTGGTTGCTCGCGCACCATCCAGACAAACAGGCCATGTGACTCACTTCGCTCTCCTCGCAATGGCCTTGGCTCGGCGTCGGGCTTTTCGGTTTGGCCCAGGAGTCGATGGCATCGTAATCACTCGGCCAACTGGCGGCTCGTCCGCGACCCCGACCGAGATCGAGTCTCGGGTCTTCGTCATTGTGTATACGGTGGTCGGCGGCCCATTGAGACCGTCTCCGTCTCCGTATGCGTACTGAACGCTATCGTCGGGCCCGAGTTCGATGATGGTCGCTGGCTCGCCGTCGACACGGAAGTGCACCGAGGCCCCGTCCCACCTGGCTTGAATTGTGGTCATTCTTCGCTTTGCTCCAGCCTCTTCAGCCGCCGCTCCAGCCTCGCAATCGTCGACCGCATCGCGTCGTGGTGTTGCCTGTACCGAGACTTCGCGCTGGCCAGTTCGCCTTGCGTCATCCGCACTCGGTGCATGGCCTCGTCCCAGACTGCGCAGACGTGGCACTTCGAGCCGCTGGGCTCGGCTTCGCAGGTGATCACTTCGCCCTCGCTGCGGCGCAAGTCGGCAAAGCCAACCACCACCGCAGGTCCGCGGTCGGGACACTCGAGTATCCCCAGAACGTGTTTCCCGTCGGGACCGCCGGAAGCCACTCCGCCACCTGGTCAGTGCGACCGTATTTACTGTCGACCTTGCCGGACTCGTCAACGTCGGCCTTTGGGTCGAGGCACTTCGCGCAAAGCAGTTCGTGACCTTCGTCGTCGCTGCACCCGTGAACGCCGCGCCAAAGCTTCAGGTCCTTGGCCTTGCACTTTCCGCATGTGTAGTCGACCGTGAACGGGTCCTTTGGTGGCATGAGCTCCTCCGCGAGCGCGCCCCATTCGGCCATGCAGGCGTTGCCTCGGCCGATAGCGACCTCGACCTCGATGTCGCAAAGAATGCGCCGCTGATAGTACGCCTCCAACTTGGGCCACACTTCGCGGACGATTGGGATGACGCGCTCGGCGCGATACGGGTTCGGCACGAATGAGCCGACGACGGCTATCTCGACGAGTGTTGCAAGTTGGTCGGGTGTCACGGTGGGATCCTTTGGTTCGCTCACGGCTGCCTCGCTGCGGCGCGGAAGGCGAGGGCTTTCCTGACCTGTTTTGCTTCGAGGTCCTTCGCAGTGGCAACCCACTCGTCACGCTCTGTTAGCGAGTCCCATAGTGTCGGGTCCGCAGCGTCGGAAGCCGACCATTCGTCAACGTTGTCCCTGTTCGTGCGCGCCCATCGAATATGCTGCGATGCCCCCCGCCGACACGCCTGGCGCCGCTCGCGGTCGATGCGGGCGGATAGGTAGTTGAACACGTCGGTCGCGTCGTACTCTACGTCGGGGTCTAATGCGAAGCTGATGACGCACCTCGCCACGTCCTCCGGCGTGCGGAGGTCGGTGGGGAGGAGAAACGGCGTGTGGTCGGGGGCGGTCATTTGTTTACCCTAAATCGTGGGTCAGCATTCAGTGGACAGCCCGTAAAGCCCTTGTGCGATCCGCCAGGACAGTTGCATTGCGGCGCTGGCGTCGGGTTGCTCGGCGCCATCTCGCATGCCTGTTTCGCGCGCTCGGCCATGGCCTCGTCGCGGGCTCGGGCGAGTAGGTAATAGACGCTGCCGTATTGCGTGTATCTCATTGACGCTCCTTCGTTGGCAGTGACAGCAGCGTGTCGACATTCCCGTTCCAAAGGGCCTCCAGTTCCGTCGCGGTGAACCCCGGGAATAGGCACCGAAGCTTCATCCGGCACGCCTGACGCTGCGACCTCGGATGTTCGGCGCGCCATTGGACGAGCCACGGACCGGGTGGATACCCTCCGCAGTTGGTGCACGTAAGGGGCCTCACTTCGGCACCTTGGCGAGGGCGGCGGTGAGCATGCATCCGGCGCATTGGTCGCCGCTACTGCCTCCGCATCGGTGCCCGTCGTCGTTTGTCTCTCGGTAGTCCCGCGCAGCCTCCGCCACCTCTCGCAGCGCAGCGAGTTCGGCTTCGTCTCGCATGCGTGCCTCGAGGTGCCTTAGGGACGCCTCGTTCGCTGCAATGATGGCCCTACCCGACGCTTCTGCGATTCGCTTGCGCTCGGCGAATTCGGACTCGGCATTACGCTCCGCCTCCACCGTCCTCGACAGCAGCCAATTCGCCAGATCCACGAGGCTGGACTTCGCCCTACGAGCGCCCACGAGTCGGCGCGCCTCGGCGTAGAGCGTGTGGTCTCCAGTCCGTGAGGGGTGCGCCGCCTTTATGTCGGCGTCCTCAGGCAGCGCAGCGTCGACCCATGCGTCGCCTGCCCTCGTCGCCATAATCTCCGCGATGAGCCCGGGGAGTGCGTTGATGATTCGGACGCCAGCAACGGCCGCGTCGTATGCCCCGGGGTGCTCGTCGTCGTCGCAGTCGGGCTCGAACACCGCAATGATGGCGGCATGCCCCTCGCCGTCCTCGTGGTTCCACGTCTCTGCGCGCAGCACAGGGAGACCCGCATGCAGGCGCTCCAGTTCGTCGAGGTCGGTCATCATCGGTATTCCCTGTCCAGCGCCGCGAGGGCCGCCTCTGTTTCCTCGCACGCCGAATCCAGCCACTCGTACACCCACGGCCTCGACACCTCGTGAGCGCGCAATTTGGCCAGCGCCGAGAGGCCCGTGAAGAGTGCCTGCCGTGCATCGCGGTATACGCTCGCCACCTCGCCCGAACTCATCGGCACGTGGTCGGCCCTTGGCTTGCTGCTGCTATCCACGCTTCACCTCCTTTTCGACCGCCACGAGGCGGGCTACTGCATTGACGAGCCGTTGCGTTGCGAGCGCGTGGCGCTTTTGAGCGGCCTTGAAGACAGCAACGAAGTGCGGACTGTTGGGCGCCAGGTGTGCCGAGTTCTCGGCGCGACGGGCCATGTGTTGCACCTTCGCCGCCCTCAGCACCGCAGCCATGGCCCGCGCGTGGCGTAGGGCGAGGCGCTTGCTTTTCGTCCACGTCGTCGACCGCACCTTGGCCGCCGCGCACTCCTCGAAGGCGTAGGCGCTGACGCCGTCGTAGTCGGTTTCTGCTTTGTACCGCATCACCCACCTCCCATTCGTCTGAGCACGTCCTCGAATGTGAATTCCCTGTATGGCCGCGGCATACCCACCGGGCCTACCAACTCGCCGTCTCCGCCAGCGCCATCGTTCCTGCGCTGCGCAACCCAACGCAGAATCCCGGCCCGCGAGCCGCCACGACACCAGGCGTGCCATCGGCCGTCGCATTGGTAGACCTCGCCCTCGAACTCCCGCGATGCACCCAAGCCAGCGTCGCCCCAAAGCTCGACTGGCCATCCTGTCGACTGGGCGACATACGCGCGCAGTCTCGTCAGTCGATTGCCAACCGCTGCCATCACCCACCTCGTTTCGCGCGGAGGGCCGCGCAGGCTGTCGTAAGGTCGAGCATGACTGCCATGTCGAATACCGGCGCCGCTACGAACGCCATCGCCGCTTCGACCACGGCGGCCTCCTCGGCACGGTGGGCTTCGAGGTGCGCCAGCGAGTCGCGAGCGTCGACGGAGTCGAGCAGGCGCTGGAGGTTGCTCTCGGTAACGCAGTCGAATGGCTCGTTCCTCACCGCCCACCATCCAATCCCGCATCCCGCTCTAGGTAGCCAGTAGCGCTCGTGCGCCATCCCGCCACCGCCGTGCTACTCCCTCGGTAGGCGCGCTCGAGGTTGGCGCCGGAGAGGTTGGCGCGCTCGAGGTTGGCGCCGGAGAGGTTGGCGCGCTCGAGGTTGGCGCCGGAGAGGTTGGCGCCGTAGAGGTATTTTGCAATCCCCATTCGAGCCGCAACGCTCGCGGAAACCCACGCCTCTTCGGGCAGAATCTCGCCAAGGATCTCCCGCTTCAACGATCCGCATTTGTCGTCGTTCCAAACGACGGGGCCCCACATGGCCACGACCCAAACACGCTCGCCTTTCCAGCGGTGCGGCTCTTTCGTCGCATGCAGCGCGCGCGGGCCGCAAAGCGCCAATGGGCCCTCTACCTCCTGGACCAGGCCTACGCGCACGGGCCCTCCCGTGCCTCCGTTGGCCGGCCTGCCCCATCGATCGCTATTCCAATAGACGATCTCGGCGCCGCCCTGGACGCACTCGCGCAACCTACGACGCTGCGACGGTTTCCAGTGTGGCAACCCCTTGGCGCTACGCGTCTCCCGAATCTGCTCGATCGTGCTCATTTGGCCTCTTCGTTCTTTGTTTGGTTGCTCACGAAATAGCCCTCTGCCGAGGTCTCGAACCTCGTCCGCGTCGTGGGCAGTTAGCGCTACCCACGACACGGTCGTCGCCAAAGCTTCAGAGGACCCTGGCTGTCCCAATTCGCCACGTGCCAGGTACGGGGTTAGGCTGGGCGCGCTCCGTAGAGCCATGTGGTGGCGCCCTTCTGCGTTGGGACCCCCGCGAGTCCTCAGGCTGCGCGGAGCTCCGCTCGACGCTTCTGCGCGAGAAGAACCGACGTGTGGTCGACTCCGCAGACCCTCGCCGTCTCAGCCGCTGAGAGTGCCCACGAATCCTGTACGACCACGAGCCACTCGCGCCGCGCTGCCGTCGCCTCTTTCGTGTGCGACACCCGAACCGCCTCGACGGCCAGCCCATAGCGTTCGGCGATGCGCTCGAGCACCGTCGACACGATCCGGAGCGACGAAGCGGAGTAGCCCGAGGCGCGCCTCCGCTTGTCGCTCCGAGGCTCGAACGCCCCGGCGAGTGACATCAGAGGCCGCACGACACGGCCCCTTCGCGATCGCTCGCCTCGAGGTGCTCGAGGTGCTCGCCGAGCGAGCGATCGGCGTCCTTGGTCCCGAGATCGAGCACGCCACGGATGGGCGATCCCTCTCGGGCGAACCACGTCGCACGTGCTGTGCGACGCGGCTCGGGCTCGACGGCGCCGTCGATCACAGGTCCACCTTTCCGGCTCGCGCAGGATCAGCGGCCTTGGCCGGGCCTGCCTTGTCCCAGTCCGCGGGGTAGGCCTGCGCAGCGGGCTTGGTTACCGGGCGAGCTCCAGCCGTCGGCGCGCCGGCGGCCTTGTCGAGGATGGCGGCATTCCGCACGAGATCGGACATGAACGACTTTGCGACCGCGGGAGCGAGCGCGTGCTTGAAACGGCCGATCGTCTTGATCTCCGCCTTCATGCTCGTCTTGCCCTTGTACGTCTCGTACTTGATCTCGACGACGATCTCGTTCCGATCAATCCCGACGAAAGGCAAGGCGTCCGATCCGTCCCAGCCGCACGCCTTCAGGCGCGCAACCGAGTACTCGGCCGCGTTCGGGTGGAACGAGAGGTAGCTCGTCACGAGCTGTCCTCCGAGGTCGAGCAGCTCGATGTCGACGGCCACCTGCGGAGCCTCCGGCGTTCCGCCCCATCCCTCGGAAGGATCGCCCGCACCAAGCCGAGCTCGAGCCCGGTAGTTCCCGGCGCGGAGCTTGTCGGATTGGCCGCTCTCCTCGCTCGACCCGTCGTCGTAGTTCTCGCCCTCGTACGCGTCGCCGTGAGTCTCCGTTGCCGCTGCTGCCTCGCTCATGATTGCTCTCCTTCGGTCGTGGGTTCGTTCGTGTCAGTGGGTTCGGTGTCGCTCGTGGGCTCGCCCCCCTCGGGCTTCTCCTCGGCGACGGGCTCTTGTGCGGCGAGCGCACGTTCGCGGCGTGCGCGGAGCTTGTTGAGAATCTCGACGCGGCTCGCCTTGCTCTCGAGGTAGCTCTCGACCTGCGCGACGAGCCCAGCATCGCCGAGCCCCTCGAGCTCCGCGGCGATGGCGCGGATCTCGTCGAGGTTGCGATCTGCCGATCCGGCAAGGCGCGCCTTGTCGAAGGCATCCCACGACAGCGGGATCTGGGGCGGAAGGCCGCACCTATTGCCCGCGATGAACGCCGGCTGCATCTCCGTTTCGAGGAGTCGATATCCGGAAGTGACGGCCTTCGTTTTCTCGTGCTTTTTGCCAGTGCGCACGAGCGTTTCCTGGCGAGCGAACATGATCGCGTCGACCCACTGCAGAAGCATCCCGGCAATGCGCGGCGACATCGCGGGCTCGAAGCGCTCGTACGCAGGCACGTCGGGCAGCTCGACCTTCTTTACCGCCGAGTGAGCGACGAGGACGATTCCGATCCCCGCATCCCACACGCTCTCGAGTCGTTCGAGAAACATTCGCCACTTCGCGAAAGCCGGAGTGGAGTGATCGAAGGCCGAGAACTCCTCGCCTGTCTCTTGGGCAACGGCGCGTTGAATGAGGACCTCGAGCCAGTTCACCGGATCGACGACGAGGGTTTCCCACCCTTGCGCCTTGGCCTCCGAGCGAACCAAGGCGAGGCCGTTCATCATGTCGCCGAACGAGCGAGGTTGAGGAAGCCGCGTCACGTCGAGCTCGTCGGTGCCCTCGTCCTTGCCGAAGAACACCGGGTTTGGCGCACCGCTCGCAAAGGTCGACTTGCCGATCTTCTCGGGACCGTAGACGAGCACTCGCGGAGGTCGACGGCGCTTGCCCTTGGTCACGTTCGCGAGGATCATGCGCGACGGGACAGGGGCCTTGGCCGCGGCCTTTGGATTCGGCTTTGGGGCCGATCCTTGGAAGTTGGTTGGGGATGTCGGGAATTCCACTTAGGACGCCGCTTTCCAGTTGAGGTTTGAGGATGCCGCGACCCACGTCGCGATCGAAAAGAGGGACTCGATCGGCTTCAACTTCGGATCGCGCCTTCGAGCTTTCAGGCAAAGCTCGACCTCGCGAGCCCGGAACCGTTCGAACTGCTCGGCGTTCGGATTCCACTCGATCACTTCGTCTTCGTTCATTGGACTCTTCCAGTTAGGGACTCACGCCACTTCGGCGAGCGCGTCGATCTTGCCGCCGAGCTCCCACGTCTTCGAGGCCGCGCCCGTTGCCGGGTTCACGATCGGCACTCGAAACTCTTTCTCGACTCCGACCACGCGCAGCGGCTCGTCGATCCATCGCGTGTGGTAGCCGAGCATCAACTCCTCGGCCTTCACGGCGTCGATCCAGTCGATCTCGAATTGCGTGTACTTCTCACGCATCGCGACGATCGCCGAGGACAGATCGCCCGTCGTCCACCACGTCTCGAGGCCGACGTGAAAGAGCGAGCCGAACCGCAACGCCTTCGACTCGAAGGTCGAGCGGCGCCGAAGCACGTAGGCATAAAAATACTTACGCTGGCACAAACGAAACGTCTTCGCGCTCGAGGTCGTGAGCAACGGCAAGCGCACCTTGCCATCCGTGGCGACGGCGCCGTCGGTGTCCGCGGCGAGCTCCTCATGCTTGTCCGCGTCGCGGTAGCGCGTCGAATCGTCGATCGAGGCGACGCCCGTACAGGCGTCGAAGTAGGAGCAGAGCGATCCGAACGAGTCGCACCCGTCGGGGTTGCGTGGCCACCGGTTCGCTCGCTCCGACTCGCGGATCTGGCGTCCGATGTCCCACACGTCCTGCATCGCCTCGGTTTCCTCGTTCGCGAGGCGCACGATCACGCCGCGCTGAAAGTA
>JAYUKI010000989.1:0-9971 GCA_043764595.1 Myxococcales bacterium
GGCGAATGGCCCGATGCATCGGGAAATCTCGGCGTACGGCGGTTCTCGACCCTGCGAAGGGACGAAAGCCCGTCTCGGGTCTGCGATCCGGCGTGCGCCCGTCTTTCCCGCGCCTCGCGCCCATTCGCCACCCGGCCCATGAAGAATCCGGGCTAGAGTGCCGCCCGTGCTGTCGGGCATCGTGCGTCGGCTCTTTCTTTGCCTCGGCGGAGGAGCGCTCGGTTCGATTCTGGTCGCCGTGCTCGAGGCCCGGCGGGCGGGCTCGATGGATCCTGAGCTTCCGCCGGCAGGTGCGCTCTTCCTCGCAGACCTCGGCCTCCTCTTTCCGCTCGCGCTGCTCGTGGGCCTTTTGATCGCCGCAGCGTCGTTCTTTTTCGAGCCGCGTGAGCTCTCGTCTCCGAGCGAGCACCTCCACGCCGTGCAGTCGACGCCCGTCTTGGCTCGTTCCCGCACGGCGGCCATCGCGCCCCTCGTGGTTTTTGCGACCTTTCTCCTCGTCGTGCTGGGCGCCCACATGGGCAAAGCGCGCCTCTCGGAGGGAAAGCCTGCGGAGGCCGGCGTCCTGCTCGGCGCGTTCACGTTGGCGCTCGTCGTCACGCTTGCGGCCGGCGTGCTCGCCCTCGCTCCACCCCTGCGTCGCGCGCTGGCGGCCGCGGCGGAGCGCCTTCCGTGGCTCATCGATCCCGTGGCGACCGTCGCCGTGGCGCTCGTGCCGGTGGTAGGTCTCTTTGCCTACGGGGTCGTCTCAGGGAACACGAGCGGCGACGGAGAAAACCCCTTCGCGATTCTGGGCGTCCTCAAGCGGTCGGAGCTCGATCTCACTCCCATCGGGTACGCGCTCGTCCTCGCGTTGCTCGCCTACGTGCTTCCGGTCGTGGGTCGACGGTCGCGCATCGGGGCGCCGTCGGTCGCGCTTTTCTTCGTGCTGTTGGGGCTCACGGCCTGCATCCGCGATGCGTCGTACTTCAATCACGAGGCGGAGCTGTCGCGGGGCCTCGGACGCTACGCTTCCCTGGGAAAAGTCGGATTGGGTCTCCTCCGAAAGGTCACCGATCGTGACAAAGACGGGGCCTCGCCGCTCTACGGCGGAGGGGACTGCGACGACCACGACAAGGCCCGATATCCCGAGGCGATCGATGTTCCAGGCAACGGCCTCGACGAGGACTGCTCGGGAGCGGACACCCCGGCGCCGAAAGCCAAAGAGCCGGTGGTGCAGCCCGCGGCTCCGAAGAAGAAACGACGCCTCAACGTGGTGCTCGTGACCATCGACACGCTCCGGATCGATCTCGGCTTCATGGGGTATCCGAAGCCGGTGAGCCCCAACATGGACCGGCTGGCGAAAAAGTCGGTGATCTTCGATCGTGCCTACGCGATGGCGTCCTACACCGGAAAGAGCCTTGGCCCGCTCCTCATCGGGAAATACCCGAGTGAAACGCTCCGCGATGGAGGCCACTTCAACGTCTATGCGCCCAAGAACATCCTCGTGGCCGAGCGCGCCCACGACGCGGGCTACGCGACCTTCGGGGCGATGTCCCACTTTTACTTCAAGCCGTTTTCGGGCCTCTCCCAGGGCTTCGACCGGTGGGATCTAAGCGCCATTCCGCCAGGGCTCGCGGACAACGACAACTCGGTCTCGAGCGAAGCCTTGTCCAACGTCATCCTGAAGATGTTGCAGGATCCGAGCGGCTCGGCGTCCCGCGGGGCCCCCAAAGACGCCGGCACACTCGAGCAACCCGCTCCCGAAGGCGGCACCGATCCGGGCGACAAGCCGTTTTTTGCCTGGTTTCACTACTTCGATCCGCATGCTCAGTACGCTCCACACCCCGACGCTCCGAAATTCGGCGAGGGCGAGAAGGGACCCGCCGCCTGGGTCCACGCGCAGTACGACGCCGAAGTTTGGTACACGGACCAACATCTCGGGCGTGTTCTCGACGCCATCGAGCGCGCCCCTTGGGCGAAAGACACGGCCATCGTGCTCACGGCGGATCATGGAGAAGCCCTCGGGGACCATGCGATGAGCTGGCACGGGTCGGAGCTGTGGGAGTCTCTCGTTCGCGTCCCGCTCGTCGTCTATGTGCCTGGAGTCGAGCCCCGACGCGTCGCTCTGAAGCGCTCGCACATCGATCTTGCTCCGACTCTCGCCGAGCTCATGGGTATCGACGTTCCCGAAGGGGAAATGTCGGGTCAAAGCTTGATGCCCGAGGTCGAAGGGACGACGCCTCCCGAGGAGCGGGACGTCTTCATCGACATGCCCATCGGGCCTTTCAACGGGACGCGGAGAGCGCTCATCACGGGCCCCACGCCGGGGACGAAGCTTCTTCACCTCGGCGGAGCTCAGTACCAGCTCTTCGATCTTGCGACCGACCCAGGCGAGCTCAAAGACCTCGCACGCGACAAGGACAAACTCGAGCCAGCGAAAGCCGCCATGCAAACGTTCCGTGCGCGGCTCAAAGAGATCGAAGTCAAGCCGGCCGAAAACTGAGCGAATCTGCGCGGTTCAAGCAGCCACGGAGGACGACACCGACGCCGCAGCCTCGCGTCCCGATACGGTCGATCCGAGCTCCGCGCGCAGCTTCGACCGTGCACGGTGCAATCGCGAACGAACGGCGCTCTCGCTCAGGCGCATGCGCTCGGCGATTTCCTGGAGCCCGAGGTCTTCCGTGTAGTGCGCCACGACGACGTCCCGGTAGTCGCGCGGAAGGGTGTCCACCGCGTCGCGAACGACCTTCGAAGACTCGCGGTCCGCAAGAGCATCGTCCGAGCCGACGGCTCGCGTACGCGTCGAAGTCGCCGAGAGGGCTGCCAAGTCGTCCAGATCGTGACCAAAGGTCACGCGCGCCCGGAGGCGACGCTGCGATCGCATCATCATCAGCGCCTCGTTTGCCGTGACTCGAAAGAGCCACGTGGAGAAGCTCGAGTCGCCGCGGAAGCTGCCGAGGCGCCTGACGACTTGGACGAGGGTGCACTGGAGGAGATCGCGCCGATCCTCGTCGGAGACGGGGTAGCGCTGGAGCTGCTTCTCCACGTGCGGCGACAGCGCCGAAACGATGGTGTTCATTGCAGTGCGATCCCCAGAGACCGCACGTTCCAGGAGGGAGGCATCAATTCCGTAGGCCATGGCACCGACGAATGCGACAAGCGTGCCATCGCCAAAAGCCTGAAATTGCGTCCGTTTCGCCGTAGTTCGCCTGTCCGAAAGCCGACAGGTGATGGAAGAGCTGCTTTGGCCGCGTCGGCCCCAAGCTCGGTCGAACGACGTCGTTCGAATCGGCGCGCACCATCGCTACCGTGGAGGCGAGTCGCAAGGTTCGCTACAAGAGACAGATGTCGCTCGTGCTCGCCGTGTTTCTGCAGGTCGCTTCTCCGAGCGACGCCCGATGGGGCTCCGCGCGTCCTTCCGAGTGCGCCAAGGCGGACGGAGGGAGCGGGACGAACGCATGGGAGCGGGCGAAGTCCCCCGAGCTTCGATCGTATTGCGACAAGCTCGCGAGCGCCACGTCGCAGCTCGTGGGCTCCGGACCAGTCTCCCTCGAAGTCCTTGCGCTGGCCGAAGAAGCCGCAAAAGCGAGGCCCGAGAAGGCCGCTCCCCACGTGCTCCGGGGTCGAGCGCTCGCGCGCCTTGCTCGGCATGCCGATGCCCTTGCCGCGTTCGAGGAGGCCAAAAAAAGGGACGAACATGCCCTCGAAGAGCCACGCGCCCTCTTCCGTTGGGCGCACGAGCTGGCGCGTTCCGGTCGGCACGCCGAGGCCCTTCCGGCGTATCGGTCCCTCCTCCCGCGCGCTTCCCAGCTCGACTTGAACGAGCGTGCGGCAGCTTACGTGGAGGCCGGCCTGCTCTTGCTCGCACAAGGGCCCAAAGACCTCGACGACGCGCTCGCGGTCCTGCGCCAGGCGCGTCGCGAAGCCCAAGAATCGCTCCAGGTGCTGGGCGCGCTGGCCCTCGGGCTCGCGCTCGAGCGTGCGGGGGAGCACGAGCAAGCCCGTGCGCTGCTGGCCGAGCGAGGCGCAAAAGAGCCACGAAAGCTCGAGATCGCGCTGTCCGATGCTCGGGTGAAAGAGTCGCTCCTCGCGGGCGGTGACCCCGGCGAAGAGCACGCTCTGCGCGCCGTGCTCTACGAGGATGCCGACCCTGTACGCGCCGTCGAGGGCTACCGCCTATACCTCGAGAAGAGCCCCAAAAAGCCCTGGGAAGCGCACGCCCGAAAGAGAATCGAGGCGCTCTCGGGCAAGCGTGCGCCAGCGGTAAAACCCGTACCAAAAGGTGCGGGCCGATGAGACACGCAGGCCCGATCGTCGCTCTCCTGGCCGTGCTTCTCGCGAGCCCACGGGCCCTCGCCGATACGCCCCCGTCCCTCTGGCAGAGCGTGGCGGACCCCGGCGCGCGCGACCGCTACGCGTTGCACGTGCGCATCCGTCAGATCTTGGACTTCGAATTGCGCATCGAGCTCGCGAAGTTCGGAGCCCTCGATCACGCGCGCGCGATGCTCGAAGAAGCGAAGGCCGAGACGAGCCCCGACGTACGCCTCAAGTTCGATCTCGGCGAAGTGTATTATGCACTCGATTTGCACTCCGAAGCCGTTCGTGTGCTCGATCCGGCCGTTCGAGCGTTCGAGGCGCACCCTGGGGCGCTCGAGGCCATGGTGACGCTCGCATACGCACACGCGAAGCTCGATCACCCGAGGGAGGAACGGGACGCGTACGTGCGCTATCTCGCGCACGTCGTCGATCCTGGGTCTCGTGCGACGGCGACGCTGAACCTCGCCGAGGCCGAGATGCGCCTCGGAAACATGGCCGCCGCAGTGGAGGGGTACGAGGACGCGATTGGCCTAGCGGCGCGCCTGCCCGCAACCCAGGGCGTCCACGAGACGACGGCGCTCGCCGTGTGGGGGCTCACGGTCGCGTTGGACCGCTCGGGGCAGGGGTTTCGCGCAAAAAAGGAAGCCGCCCGTGCCCTCGGGCTCGATCCCGGAATGGCCATCATCGGCCACGGGCGAAATGTCTTCTTCGTGCCCGCGTACGAACGTCTCTGGTACCTCGCACTCGGCGCGTCGGCCGAGGCCGAGGCTGCGGACCATCCACACGAGGCGCTCGTCCATCGCAAGGGAGCCGAGCTTTACTTTCGCGCGTTCGTCGAGAAGGCCACGGACAAAGACCCATGGCGAGCCCTCGCTCGCGTTCGGTTGAAGGCCGCCGAAGCCGCCCGAGTCGCCGCTGAAAAGGCCGCAAAGCGCACGCCCGCGCCGGCCCCGTCCGACGCCCCGGCGGGAATTTTCAACTTCTGACCACGCGCATGCCCACCGCACCTCGTGTCCTCTGCGACCCCGACTACGCCAAGCGGGTCCAGGGCGTGCTCGACACCGTGCGAGCAGGCTGCGACGTCCGCGCACGTCGCGCCAAGGATCCGGTGAGCTTCGTGCATCTCCAAACGTCACGCGACGACCGCGAGCTCGTCGCGCTCTTGGCGTCCTCTTTGGCGTTCGGGAACGTGGTCACCATTTGCCAAAAAGTGGCGGAAGCACTCGAGCGGCTCGGTCCTTCTCCGGCGGAGGCCAGCGAGTCGTTGCCGAAGCTTCTCGAGCGCTTCTCGGGCTTCGTTCACCGCCTCTTTCGCGGGGAAGACGTCGCGCGATTGCTCCATGGCGCACGACGTTGCCAGCTCGTGGACGGCAGTCTGGAGGCCACGTTCCGCAGAGGGGCGGGGCCCGACGCGACCTCCGATCCGGAGCGAACGTGGAATGCGCTCGCATTTCTCGTGGAAGCGGTCCGACGCGAAGGCGGGCTCGATCGGCCCACGACGCGCCGTGGCCCACGCCATCTCTTGCCCGACGTGACGAAGGGCGGGGGAGCCAAGCGGCTCTTCCTGTTCCTACGGTGGATGGTGCGACCGGCGGATGGGGTGGATCTCGGCGTGTGGTCCCTTCCGCCGAGTGTGCTTTTTTGTCCTGTCGATACGCACATTCTCAAGCTCGGTCGGAACCTCGGGCTCACGGTCCGGAGCGACGCGGGAGCTCGAACGGTCCGGCAAATTACCGCATCGCTCGCTTCGTTCGATGCGAGCGACCCGATCAAATTCGACTTTTCGCTTTGCCATCTCGGCATGGCGACGCGGTGCCACGAAAAGTACGTGCCGTCGGTATGCAACGGCTGCCCGGCACGGTCGGCTTGCCGCCACGTTCCGGACGAAGCTCGTCCGCAGACCGGTGACGCCGTGGAGGCCGCGCAGTTACCAATATCCCGCACGAAGAGCCCCCCGAAGCCAAGGCTCCCCCGAGGAAAGCGCGGCTGACCACGAAATCGCTCGGAGAGCCGATGGACTTCCGATAGAAAAGCGTGCGAGCCTAAGAAGCTCAGACGCCGCCACCATGCCCGAGACCAAGAAAGAATTCCTGCTCGACGCGCTCCGAACCGACGGCTGGTTCGAGCGAATCGGGGAAGGAATCGGAAGCTTTCACGCACTCTGCGAGATCGTTGGCGAGCGCTTTCTGGCCTTCTCGATCATCGTGGGAGCCCGCATTACGGCGCTCACCGTCGACCGACGCAGCCCGGATCAAACCCTCGTCGACTTCGTCGTTGGTGGTGCAGAGGCCGAAGGCGACCTCGAGCCCCAGAGGCTAACTCTGGCAGACTTTCGCCGCCGCCTCGTCGGAGCGCTCCTCGTCGAAGAAGAGCGTCGCGCGTCGTTGCCCGAGCGCGAGACGGACGTCGAGGCCATCCAGCTCTTCATCGGCGTGCGGTACCTCCTGCTCGCCCCGCTCTACGGCTATTCGCTCCAGAAGCTGAATCTCAAGGGCACGGTCGCCGAGCTCGTCGTGTTGCACGACGGCGACGAAGAGATTCACGAGGTCGACGCGTTCCGCGCCAAGGTTCGAAGCTCCGTCCGCGAAGAGCTCGACCGCGTCGCAACCGGCTCTCGCAACGCCATTGACCTCTCGAAGGTCGCCGACGCCGAAGCCGCTGCCTCGCGCAACGAGTGGCCAAAAGTTGTTGCGATTCTGGGTACTTGGCCCGCTCCTCTCGCCATCTTCCTTCGAACTCCGGAGGGTCAGATGCTCGCCCCCGAAGCACGAACCATCATCGCGAAGGGTCTCGGCCTGCTCGGGTCCGCATGCGTTCACCTCGGCGAGCTTGAACAAGCCGAAGAGGTCTTTCGCATCGGCATCCAGTACGCCCAGGAGGGCATCGCGGCCGCGGACCTTTTCCGCCGCCTCGGCGAGGCCCTCCTCGTCAGCAATCGTCCTGGTGAAGCCATCGGACCGCTCCGTCGAGCCATCGCCTTCGGCGGGCGTCCGGAAGAGATCATGCCTCCGCTCGCTCGCGCATTCGTGCGTCGCGGTCGCTACGTTGCCGCCTACGCATGCATCCGCGATGCTCTTGCGGCAGGCGTGCCCGAGAAGGACCTCGCCGACGAGATCCGAACCGTCGAGACGAAGCTCGGTCCGCCGCTAACGGCCTGGAAAGCCCGCCTCATCTCGTAGGCAGGGCGCTTTTCGCCGATACCGGCGCCCTGGCGGCGTCGGGCGTGCTCACGGACAGGAGTCCGTTCCGCGCGACCCTCCTGGCCAGGGCTTGGTCTCGACGAAAATCGCCCTGCCTACTCTCTTGGTAGACCTCGCGGACTCGGTCGGTCGGGAGAGGAGACCTCGCGGACTCGGTCGGTCGGGAGAGGGGACCTCGCGGACTCGGTCGGAGTTGGTCCGGGGGGACCTCGCGGACTCGGTCGGAGTCGGTCCGGGGGCTCGCGGACTCGGTCGGTGGGACCTTACGGAGTTGGGTTGGCGGGCTTGACGGGGGTGGGGCGGGGCCATCAAGGTGGCGCCATGGCGTTGCTGAAGATTGCTACGATTGGGCATCCGGTGCTTCGCGAGGTGGCTCGGACGGTGTCGCGGGAGGAGCTCTTGGAGCCCTCGATGCAGCGGTTCATCGACGACTTGGTGGCGACCATGCGGGATGCGAACGGGGCGGGGTTGGCTGCTCCGCAAGTTTATGAATCGATTCGGGTTTGTGCGATCGAGGTCAAGAACAACCCTCGCTATCCGTACAAGCCGAACATTCCTCTGACCATCCTCGTGAACCCGGAGCTGTCGCCCATCGGGGACGAGACGTTCTTGAACTACGAGGGGTGCCTCAGTGTTCCGAATTTGCGCGGTGAGGTGCGGCGGGCGGCTCGGCTGCGGGTGAAGGCGCTCGACCGCCACGGAGACCCGCTCGACTTCGAGGCCGCGGGCCTCTCCGCGGGCACCTACCAGCACGAGGTCGACCACCTCCTGGGGAAGGTCTTTCTCGACCGCGTCGAAGATCCAAGTTCCTTTTCGACGTGGGCCGACTTCGAGCGGTTCCACATGGCCGGGTTCGTCGCTCGTGCCAAAGCACTGGTCGCGAAGTACGGAAGCTGAGGCATGACCGGGATTTTGAAGCCGTTTCGAGCCCCTCCGACCCTCGCGCGTCGTTGACACCCGCCGGCGAAGCTTCTACACACGCCAGAGGCCCTGGGCCCACTCCACCGCCGCACGCACGCCTTACGAAAGCCAAGCTCCGCGATGCCCAACGAATCGTCCTCGGTGTTCGCTCTCTACGCGCCCATGTTTCTCATGATTGCGGTCGCCGGTCTCCTCGCGAGCCTCTTCTTCGCCGGCGCGACGTTCCTCGGCGGAAAGCTCAAGCAAACCCGCGAGAAGATGCTGCCGTACGAATGCGGCTCGGAGAGCTCGGGCGGCAACCACCTCAAGCTCTCGGTCAAATTTTACATGACCGCCATCCTCTTCGTCGTCTTCGACATCGAAGCGGTGTTCATCTACCCGTGGGCGGTTCAGTTCAAGGCGCTCGGCTGGGTTGGGCTAGCGAGCATGTTCTCTTTCCTGGCAGTCGTCGTGGTCGCCCTCGTTTACGTCGTGAAGAAGGGTGCCCTCGAGTGGGAGCACTGATTCGCTCGCAGTGCTCGCCCCGAACACACGCAGCTCCCGCATCTCACCGAAAAAGCTGAGGATTCTGTGGTAAAATCGCAAGTCACCCTCGAAGGCAATGAGGCCGGTTTCGCGACCACGAGGCTCGATGCCCTCCTGAACTGGGCGCGCAAGTACTCGCTGTTCCAATACCCTTTCGTGACCGCGTGCTGCGGCATGGAGTTCATGTCGGTCGCCGGCCCGCGCTTCGACCTCTCGCGCTTCGGCGCCGAGGCCCCGCGCTTCTCGCCGCGGCAAGCGGACCTGCTTTGGGTGGTTGGCACCATCAGCCAGCGCCAGGCTCCGGTCCTTCGCCGCATCTACGAGCAGATGATGGACCCGAAGTACGTGCTCGCCTTCGGCACGTGCGCGAGCTGCGGTGGCTTCTACGACAACTACACGACCGTGCCCGGCATCGACAAAATCATCCGGTGCGACGTCTACGTCCCAGGCTGCCCTCCGCGGCCCGAGGGCGCGCTCGACGGCCTCTTGCTCCTTCAAGACAAAATCGCACGTGGGGATCGCACGCCCGGCATCGTGAAGCCGCGCGAAGATCCGCTGAAAGACCTCGTCCCACTTCGCAAAAAGGGCGAAAAGGAGACCGCGCCGTGAGCCACCTTGCGCTCGAACGCCTCAAGGCCAAATTCGGGGACGCCATCCTCGAAACGCATTCCGATTTCGGAGACGACACCGCCGTCGTAAGGCCGTCCGAATGGAAAGCCATCTGCCAATTTCTCCGGGAGGATCCGTCGCTCTCGTTCGAGATGCTGACCGACCTTTGCGGTGTCGACTATCCCGACCGCGTCCCACGCATGGAAGTCGTCGCGCATCTCTATTCGCTCACTCGTAAGCACCGCATTCGCGTCAAGACGCGCATCGGCGACTCGGAGCTCAACACGGTCGAGCTCGACAGCGTCACGTCCATTTGGAAGGGCGCGAACTGGCTCGAGCGCGAGACCTACGACATGTCCGGCGTGATGTTCCGAGGCCACCCGGACCTTCGACGGCTCCTCATGTACCCCGAGTTCGTCG
>JAYUKI010000990.1:0-9956 GCA_043764595.1 Myxococcales bacterium
CGCCTCCGCGCGCTCCTCGTCTGAGCGGGAGGACGCTACGCCGAAATCGGCGGGGGGCGTCTCCTGGGTTATCCGGCGGGCGGGGCGCGAGAGGCGGGCGGCGCGTGAAGCGGGCGGCGGGCGGCGGGCGGGCGGGCGGCGGGCGGCGGGCGGCGTGAAGCGGGCGGCGTGAAGCGAAAGACCGGCACGAGCCAAACGCCGCCTCGAGCGGCGGGGGGCCATCGGTGCCATTGTATTGGCGTGGCATTTCGACTGGCGCGCGCTTAGCTCCTCGCTTAGCCTGACGGCGTTCGGCGCGCGAAAGGTCGTGTGCCTTTGGGGAGGTAAGATGGCTAAGGGATATTCCAAGCAGGTGTCGGATCGCGCCAAGGCTTCGCGCGCGCTCGTTCACAGCATCGAGACGAACTCGACTGCAATCGTGGAGGCGCTCGAGAGTACGCTCTCGCGTGGTGCCGCCAAGCCAAAGAAGCTCGGCGATCTCGGGGCGCTGTTCGCCGCGATGGGCGAGCTCGTTGGCGCGGCGTCGGAGGCACTCGAGGCGGCGGATCAAGCCCACGAGCTCGAGATGGCGGACGACGTTGCTCCGCGTGACGCGCGTGACGTCGCGGCGGGCCTCGTGCGCGAGGTGATGGTCGATTTGCGCTCCGCGCTCGTGGCGGCGTATGCACCGGCCGCGCTCCGGGCCACGGGCCTCGCCGGCTCTGCACCGCAAGATCCACAAGTGCTCCTGACGTATGGCAAAACCGTACTCGAGGGTTTGGCGCAAGCCGACCTCGGCGCGCCCAAGCGGGCGGGCCTTCGTGTCGACGTGAAGGCCTTCTCCAAGGACCTCGGCGCGAATCTGGCCGAGCTCGAAGCCTCGCTCTCCACCGTCGCGCGAGAGGTCCGTGAGGGCGAGGCCACGCTGAGCGCAAAGACGAAGGCCCTCACCGAGAACGACCGAGTGTACCAACGCGCCGCCTCGGCCATAGAGGCCCTCGCCCGCCTTGCAGGCCGCGAGGACATCGCCGACAAGGTGCGGCCCTCCACGCGCCGCCCCGGCCTCGCTGAGGAAGGCCCAGTCGAGCCCCAGCCCACACCGCAGACCTAGAGACCAGTCGCCCACCCAACCCACGAGCGCCCCGCGGCACCGTCGCGGGGCGTTCGTGTTTTGTTCGCCGCACATCAGGAGTCGGACCGGCCCGCGGGCCCACTTCCGAGCCAAATCGCGAGGTTTTTGGGCGCCTGGGGCCTAGGAACGGGAGCTTTGATCGAAAGGTCGCGTTCCTAGCGCAAAGAATGCGGGTTTGGGCTTTGGGCGAGCGTTCTTGACGCGTAGGAACGCGCCTGGAGAGGAAATTGACGCGTTCCTAAGGGGTAGGAACGTGAGTTGGGAGGTGGAAGTCGCGATCTTAACGCGGCGCGTTCGCGTTCAGGGGGCCGGAGGAAGGTCCGGGCGCTTCCCGCCCCGCTCTGCCCGCTTCTCGCTTCTCGCCGCTCTGCCCGCTTCTCGCTTCTCGCTCCCCGCCCAAAGCGGCTCCCCGCCCCGCTCTGCCCGCTTCTCGCTCCCCGCCCCGCTCCCCGCTCGATGAAGTGGACCGCATACAGTCAAAGACGAGGGAAAGGCCTAGCCCTTGAGGGAAGTCGCTCGCCGCCACCACGGGCAGCGGCACGAGTCCTCCGCTTGGCACGCAGAGCGATGACGTGCAGACTTTGGGAGATCCGACGCGTGCGCTTTGCCGCATGACAGGGCATCCAGCATGATCCAGGCCGACAAGCTCACCGAGGTTCACGAAAAACTGCACGGGCCCGACGGGTTGGAGTCGCGGCTCGAAGAGCGCAACGAGACGCCTTTGATCTGGGCCGTCAGCGAGGGGTACCTCGACATCGCGCTGACCTTGATCGAAGCTTCCGCCGATCTGAACGCGCAGAACAGCGACGGCAACACTGCGCTGCTCCGAGCCGCGTGCGAGAACCGTGCGGAGCTCGCGAGTGTCTTGATCAAGGTAGGCGCCCGGCTCGACATTCAGAACAACGACGGGTACTCCGCGCTCATCCTGGCCAGGCGTCGGGACAACGAGTCCATCGTCGACAGCTTGCAGGCCGCGGGCGCGGACCCGAGCCTGGTCACCCGGCTCGGGACGACCTTCGTCAACGCAGGCCATTCCCCCAAGACCTCGCTTCAGGGCCGTCGCGACGCGGTCTTGGAGAAGAAGATCCTCGAGGCCATCGCGAGGCGCCGCGACGGCAGGATGGCGGGCAGGGAGCTCGAGAAGTACGTCAACCTGAACCCCGAGGACCGCTTCGTGGCGACGTCTGTCCTTCGCGCCGCCTACGTCCGCTACGACGGGTCCCACCATCCCTCGGCGCCCAACTACGTCTCGCTCGAGGATGGCATGGAGCTGGGCATCGTCTCGAGCGCCGTCCCCGAGATCGCGCGCGCCATCTCCTCGCTGCTCAGCCGCTCGCTCGAGGATGCGCGCAACGATGTCAAAGCCAAAGGCCATCTGCCGCCGGCGGTCGTCAAGCGCGTGCAGCTCGACATCATCTCGCCCTACGGTGTTGCGCACATCTGGGGCGTCACGGGACACCGCTTCGTGCTGTCACGGCGGGTGGGTCCCGATCGCAGCGAGATCGTCGCGACCATCCTCGTGGGTCGGAGCAAGGACACGGTGTTCTTCTTCACGGGCCGCTACAACAACCTCAGGCACTCGACCATCCGCGAGACCGTCGACTTCGACCAGCCTGACCAAGACGACCCCGCACACAAGTGGTTCGACAGGTTCGCGTTCCCCGAGATCCGCCGCTTCAAGCCCAAGGGCTACCATCACATCGCCAACTTCGTCGTCTGCAAGGAGCTACGCGGGCAGAAGCTCGCCCAGTTCCTGCTCGACAAGATCGTGACCCACTACGCCAAGGACCACATCGACAAGCAAAAGCGCGCCATCGAGCACTCGCAGCATTTGCTCTGCGGTCAGGGCTTCTGGCAGATCGGCGATCCGCCCTGGCTCCCGCGCATGGAGAAGCTCGGCTTCCGCCTGCGGCCGGGCGCAGAGAGCTTCTTCATCGAGCACGACTGGGCCCGCTTGCCCGCGATCTTCGACCACGAGACGGGCGAGCCGATCTCCAACACCGCCTACAACACGGCCTACGGGCTCCCTCAGCGATACCTCACCTCCAAACCATCGCTCGTGAAGGGAGACGCCTCTCAGTACCTGAGCGATCGGGTCCCGGAGATTGTTCGACTCTCGCAAGATCCCAACGCCAAGCTGCAATACTTCCAGGCCATGTTCGACTTCGTATGAGCTTCACACACCTTCGACAAGAACACTCCCTCGCCACGCAACAGGTCGCCCCGTTCACCGGCGAGGGCGCCTACCACGGCTCGACGCGCAAACGCGCTCCTCGATCCGCGAGCGCACCGCCGCCGGTCGTCGTCGACGAGATGCGACCCACCACGCTCGACGCCTACCCGCTCGATGGGTCGCGCGCGATCGCGGTGTTCGACGCTACGTTCCCGAACCTCTACGTGGTCGAGCGTGTCCTGCCGATCCCGACCCAGGAGGAGGTCCGCACCGATGGAGTCACGCTCTGCTGGTGTCCGCTCGAGGAGGCGCTCGACGTGGCGGGACCCTTGACCCGTCGCGTGCTCGAAGCGATGAAGATCCTGCTGGTCGGCGACAAGCGCTTCGCTTACGTCGACTCGAAGATCCAGTACTTCGAGCCAGGTGACGTGCCCGTCGACAGCGAGCACTGGCACGTGGACGGCAGCATCGTCGCCCGAGGTCCCGCGGTCGATGCACTCGGCCACAACCTTCTGCACGACATGAAGGCGAGGCTCGCGAGCGGCGTGGTCTCGCCTCGCTATCTCGCTTACCAATCGTCCGACCACTGCGCGACAGTGTTCGCGACCTCGCCCATCACACTGCTGCTGCCCGAGCTCATTCCCAACTTCGATGGCCTGGACGCGCTCATTCGCACGCTCTCGCCACCGTGCGTGGCGCAGCCGGCGTCGAGCATCGTGCGCACCGATGGCCTCTCTTTGCATCGCGCGCAAGCCGCCACCGGGGCAGGCTGGCGGCTCTGGATTCGTTGCGTCGAGACCGACCGCAAGGTAGACCTCGACTCCTCGATCATCGACTGTTACGGCACAGTGTTCAGGCCACCCGCGAGGTAGCGAAACGCCAGGGATCATCTCCCGGGGATCACCCGTTCGAGCTCTTGGTTACGCCGGCCGCCGTCGTAAAACGAATCTACGGCGCGGACCGAGTGCCCTCGAAAGCGGAGCGCAACGCGCAGGTCTGGCGCCTCGGCGTACGCCAAAGGAAGACGGATGCGTCGTGGCCACGATTCGGCCGGTGGGCGTGAGGGCCGAGCATGACGCGACGTTTGCGACGTCTGCGACGTGCGACCTGCTCGTGGGCTATACTCCGCAGAGGAGTGACGTGGCTCGAAAGCTCTCCTGTCGCGATGCGCTCGTTACGCAGCCCGGCCGCTCCCTCGCCCACCAATGGTTCATGGTCAGAGCCGCGCGTGCCGCTGCGGGCACTGCCCTCGCCGCCCGTATCGCTATTGGCCTATTTCCCTTCGCCTCGCTCGCGTGCCACGGGGCCAAGGCCCCGACCAACAAGGGCCCGGTGCCCGAGTCGGTGCGCTGCGATTCCCGCGAAGGCGGGTTCGCGGGGCCGAGCGTGCTGAAGAGCGCTGCCGATCGCGACGCGTGGGTGACTCAACATGGCGCGGCGACCCGCGAGCACCTCCACCCTGAGAGCTGCGCCGAAAAGTTCGTCGCGTTCGTCGAGTCGACCGATCTTTCTACGCATACGCTCAGATTCGATAGTGGCTACTCCGCGGGCCTACTCTTCCCCGCGAGCGACGACGGCCACACCGTAACGCTGGCAGCTGGCCGTGTGTGCGGCGGCGCATATCCAACCTCGGCGACTCAGGTCGTTCGTATTCCAACGGGCCGCGCGCTCCGCCTCGAAATCCGCGGCGGAGACTGTCCTCGCGACGTTCCCTGAGCGAGTACGGAGCCTCTGGTCGATCGAGGGAGGTTTTTGCGCCAAGCCTTGCGAAGCCTGTCGCTCTGGCGTCCTGCCGGGAATATCCACGGCCGGCGATGCGCCTCGTGTGGGTCCATATCCTTCCAATGCCCCCGATGACGACGGCGCCTTTCTTCTCGCAAACCTTCTGAGCCTGCGCGGTCTCGGCGAGCCGACGGACGTGCCCCAGCGAACGCCCGCTCGTGGACTTCCGTGCTGGTGGCGTGCTCGACTGTTCACCGCCGAGCATTGACCGAGACGCAACGGCCGTCTCACGCGCGGTGACGGACCAATCGCTCCGCCCCCTCGCGGCCAACCGGCATTGCCATTTGGCGCTGGCACGCCGCCCACCGATCCCGAGGGGCGTAAGCTTCAAGGTCAGTGCCGTAGGGTGCGACGTGCCCCGGTCAGTCAGCTCCGTCGTGGAAAGCCGAACCGGGCTTCACGGGTCGGCGGCCTCGTCGACTTGAATCTCACGCTCCTGCAACGACGAAACACGCGCCGAGCTCGACAGCGAGACGAACGCCCTCGCGCGTTCTGGGCTACCACGACACGACGGCCAAGATTCGAGGTGACGGGATGACGTACGGGCCGGTGGATGGCACATCCGCCGACAATGGATGCGTGAAGTAGATTGGCACCTCGACGCCGACGCTGAACCCTTCGCTACGTCCAATCACGTAACCTGCACGAAATAATGGGCCCGTCGCGACGCCTGCGGTGAACCAGTTCGAGGAAATCAGCCCTTTGTGGTTCAGCAAAAGCGCCGCCTCCGCCCCGACGCCAAACTCGATGTTGCGGAGGACTTCGGAGCCGATCAGCACCGCCGAGTGGAGGTCGCCGATCACCCCACTTTGTCTTTTCGTGCCGATCATGCCCGAGCCACCGACGCGCGCTGTCACGTAGCCGGACTCCGCGAAGCGCAACCCGAGTCCGGCTTGCAGCGAAAATCCCCATATGCCGACGCCGATGCCGAGCTCCGGACGTAGCGTGCCAGCGTTTCTCGGCTCCGACGGCTCGGCGTGTCCGTTCCGCTCGCACAGCGCGATGCTCAGCGCCGCGACGATGAGCGCAATCGACCGTCGTGCGCGAGAGCAAGTGGTCGTGATGGGCACGTGAGTGCGAACGGACCATCATGCGACTCCTTACACGAGCCGGCCTGAGATTGACGACGCTTGCACCCCTCGAGGGGACCATGGACATCGGATGGCATCCACCGGGATTCCTTGTCTTAATCGCCGAAGGCTGCGTACGGTCGCCGATCTATGTTCGCAACGAAGAGCAACGAAGGTTCTCGTGAGGGTCACGGGAAGACCGTGGTCGTCCTTGGCGGGGGCGTCGGCGGGTTGACCGCGGCGCACGAGCTCGTAAAACGCGGGTTTCGGGTCGATATCTACGAGCGCAACGCCGAGCCCGGCGGCATCGCTCGAAGCGCAACCGAGGAAGACGGCGAGCACAACGAGGTGACCTGGCACGCCGTGGCCGCTGGGTACAACCACCTTCTCCGCCTTCTCGGCGAGATCCCCGCCGCCGACGGCAAAGGGATGGTCGCGGAGCGTCTGGTGCCGACCAAGGTGCTCATGTACGGCCGCACCGGGGACAGGACCTTTATCGAAGTTGGCAATTCGTTCATTACCGCCGGCGGGCTCAGGAAGTTCATCGAGGTGAGTCGCAAAATGGGCACGAGTGGGCTCACCGTGCGCGACATCGCGAAGATGGGGGCGCTCCTCGGATTCGCTCGGCTCGCACACCCCGGCCGGTTCGAGCGCTACGAAAGCGTGACCTGGGAAGCGCTCATCGCGGACCTCTCCGGCGAGGGAAAAAAGTGGGCGAGCAACGTGCTCGGCACCTTCACTGGCATGCATCCCCGCGCGGTGAGCGCGCACTGCTACTTGCACCTCGCGCGACCAGAGCGAATCGCCGAGTTCGAGGGCGCCGCATTGTCGCCCGATGGCGATCCGATTGCCTTTTATCACTTCGACGGACCCATGAATCGCGTGTGGTTCGATCCGTGGGTGCGTCATCTGCGATCGCTGGGAGTAGGCGTGCACCTGAGCACGCCAGTCGCAGAGATCCGCTGCAGGGACGGACGCGTGGAAGAGGTGCTCCTCGCCACGGGAGAGATCGTGCGCGCAGATCATTACGTGAC
Source organism: Myxococcales bacterium (assembly GCA_043764595.1). GTDB lineage: Bacteria > Myxococcota_A > Polyangia > Polyangiales > Polyangiaceae > JAAFHV01. The sequence continues at coordinate 7,171 of JAYUKI010000990.1, forward strand.
CGCCCTGGATCCGGGCGCGCTCGCCAAGCTTCTCCGCGGCGCCGACGATCTATCCGCCCGCATGGCGGAGCTCGACGCTCGGAGCAAAGTCCTGCAGATGCAGGTCGCGTTCACGTTCGACGAAAAGATCCTTTACGACGGCCACACGATCTTCGTGCTTCCGGACGCACCGTGGGGGCTCCTCGTCCGCGCGGAGGGCTCGTATTGGAACGAGCCAATGAGCCTCGGGAATGGCAAGACGCGCGAGGTCCTCTCCGCGGCCTTTGCGGTCCCGGACGTCCCCGGAATCCTTTATGGGAAGCCCGCCCACGCTTGCACGCGCGAGCAAATCGTCGACGAGATCTGGGCGCAGCTCAGACAGGCAAGCGGCGCGCTCCGCGCGTTTCGCACCGAGGATGGGCGCTCGATCGGCGAGCTAAAGTACACGTCCGCGCGTATTTGGCAGTCGTTCCAGTTCGATCCCATCAAGGCGGAGATGACCACGTACGAGCCGAAGTTCTCGAACAACGTGGGGACTCTCGCGCTTCGTCCGAGGGCGGAAGAGCCCACGCTACGAAACCTCGTCCACAGTGGCGCGTACACGCGCACGGACGCCAACACCCACCACATGGAATCGGCTGCGGAAGCGGGTATGCGCGCGGCCAACCTGGTCTCCACCGGACGCGCTTCCGTCGAGTTCGATCGTTACCCCGAGCCCAAGGGCCTTCTCGGCGCCGCTCGCCGAATGGACCGCGCGCTCCACGATCGCGGCTACCGTCACCCGTTGGAGCTCTTGATTACGCCGGCCGACGTCGCAAAAAGAATCTACGGCTCGAACTCCCCACTTCGGACGTCGGGAGCGAGCTCCCTTTGACCGCCAGGCGCGAAACGGTGAGCCGCGCTTCGGCGCGCGTTCACTGGCTCGACATCGCGAGCGCCCGTATCCAGAGAGCGGAGTCGTTCTACCGAAGCGGTTGGGGAGATCGCTCCGCGTTCGACGCCTTCTGGGACGAGGTACGGCATCGTCGCGAGCCCACGCCCGTGAAGCCAGTCCTCGAACGCCGCCGCCTCCCGATCTTTCGCGGACGCGCGTACGAAGGCGAATTTCCAAGTCCGGCGGCGTTTTTGCCAGGCGAAGTGGCGCGCGCGCGCGTTCGCGTTTACCTGCCCCATGGTCGTCCGCGAGGGGTGTGCCTTCACCTCGGGGGCCTCGGCGAACAGACCTTCGCGCGCCGAGAATGGCTGGCTTGGCAGCTCGTCGAATCGGGTATTGGCGCGGTACTTCTCGAGACGCCGTACCACGGGAGGCGCAGAGACGTCATCGAGCGAGGCGACGCCATGAGCTCGGTCGCGGATCAAATGTGGCTCGGCGCGGCCGTCGTCGCCGAGAGCGCCGCGCTGCTCGGCTGGCTGCGCGCAGACGGCCACCGCGTCGCCATCAGCGGCTTCAGCATGGGAGGAAGCTACGCCGCGTACACCGCCGTGCGTCTGCCCTGGGCTATCGATCTGGTCGCCGCCGGATTGCCCATGAGCGGCAGCCACGTGGCGGCGCAGGGCCTGCTCCGTCGCCTCGTGTGCTGGGAGGCACTCGGCGGAGCGAACGACGGAATGGCCGAGCTGGAACGCGCCTACGACGCCGTCGCGCTCCGCCACCTCGAGCCCCCAGTCGACGCCGCACGCGCCCATCTCATAGGGTTTCGCCGCGACGGGATTGTCCCCCCCGAGAGCACGAGCGCAATTCATGAGCACTGGCCGAGCTCGCGAATGTCGTGGATCGATACGGGGCACGTTGGCGGCTTTTTTCGTTCGAGCAAGGCGATTGGGGAAGGGATTCGGAGGGCGTTTGGGGATGGGGGGCAGACGTAGGGTATTTCGCTCCGATCGCGCTGCGTGCGCGGGGCCGAGTGCCCCGATCTTTCTACGCATACGCTCAGGTTCGATAGTGGCTACTCCGCGGGTCTACCCTTCCCCGCGAGCGACGACGGCCACACCGTAACGCTGGCGGCTGGCCGTGTGTGCGACGGCGCGTACGCCCGTAATTGCCCAACGTCGAGGAAGCATTGGTCGTCTTACGCTGGGGAGTTGAGGACCTTCCTTAAGTGCTGGTATTGCCTGGGATTTTACGGACTTGGGGGATGCGAGCGGGGTTGACCTCGCCGGTTGCCCTTTTTCAGCCCCGCTGAACGTTCCTTGGTCAGCCGACCTGAGCGCCGCCATAACCTCGCTCCATTTTCTGGCGGCAACGCCTCGGGAAGCCGGGTGGCAAACGAAAGAAGACGCTGTCGTCGACGCTGCTCACGCGACCTGTGCGCCCGTTGAAACCGTCCCCTAGCTCGGTTGATCGAATGGTCAGGCGTCCGTGTGGGCACGGTATGTGGATTGAGTAAAGCCGAACTCGAACGCTCTGGATTCAATCAACTGCAACTTTGTATCCTTTGGAAGTCCTCCAAAAAGAGGGCGACCATTCCCTATCAATATTGGAATGGTCGTAATCGTAAGCTTGTCGATCAGTCCGAAGGACAAGAAGCTCTTGATTACCTTGCCGCCATCGACGTCTGCTGCGCCAATCCTCGCGAGCCGGTGGCCATTGGCCGCCCCGCTCTGCCCGCCGCTCGCTCCTTGCCCCCGCCAAAAAGAGCCCCGCGACGTCCAAGACCTCACACGAGATCCGCAGATCCCTCCCCGCCCCTCTCTGCCCCCAGCCCGCTCCCCGCCCCCGCCCGCTCCCCCACTCGCCTGCGGAGAAATCGAAATCCAGGCCTCTAAATCAGCGGTCGTGATTCTCGAGCATTCGGCAGGGCTACTTG